>PLDW01000516.1 GCA_003136315.1 Gemmataceae bacterium
CGGGAACGCGAACCTGAACGTGGATTTTGGCGTGTTCCAGACGCTGAGCTTGGTCGACACGGTCTTCGTCGACTCGAATAACGATGGGATACTCGACAACGGTGAGACCGGCTTAGCCGGGGTGACAGTGACTTTGCTCAACGGCAGCGGCATTCCCCTTCTCAACGCCGCTGGCAACCCGATCACCACGACCACTGACAGTAACGGGCACTATCTGTTCACGGACCTCACTCCGGGCACTTACGAGGTGCAGTTGTCGAACCTGCCAGCCGGGTATGTCTCCAGCACCGGCACCAGCGGTGCAGCTTCTGGCCCCTACGAGCCGGGTTCGACAGTCTATACGGATGCGGGCAACAACACCGACCACGGCTCACAGACCAGCAGCAATACGATCACCAGCACACCTGTTACTCTCACCGCGCCTGGTACCAATCCCGACACCAGCGGGAATGTCAACCTGAATGTCGATTTTGGCGTGTTCCAGCCACTGAGCCTGGGCGACACGGTCTTCATCGATGCGAACAACGACGGGATACTCGACAACGGCGAGACGGGGTTGCCCGGGGTGACAGTGACTTTGCTTAACGGAAGCGGCATTCCCCTTCTCAATGCTTCGGGCAATCCGATCACCACGACGACCGACAGTAACGGCAAGTACCTCTTTAGCGACCTAGTTCCGGGCACCTACGAGGTGCAGTTGTCGAACCTGCCAGCCGGGTATGTGTCCAGCACCGGAACCAACGGCTCGCTGTCAGGTCCGTATGAGCCAGGTGCGACCCTTTACACGGATGCAGGCAACAACACCGACCACGGCACACAGACCAGCAGCACCACAATCACGAGCACAGCCGTCACATTAGGCACACCGGGCACCAACCCGGACAGTAGCGGGAACGCGAACCTGAACGTGGATTTTGGCGTGTTCCAGACGCTGAGCTTGGGCGACACGGTCTTCGTCGACTCGAATAACGACGGGATACTCGACAACGGCGAGACGGGACTGGCCGGGGTCACAGCCACCCTGCTCAACGGCAGCGGCATCCCCCTCCTCAACGCCTCTGGCAATCCGATCACCACGACGACCGACAGCAACGGCAAGTACCTCTTTAGTGACCTCACTCCGGGAACCTACGAAGTCCAGTTGTTGAACCTGCCAGCGGGGTATGTCTCCAGCACGGGGACGAACGGCTCGCTGTCAGGTCCGTATGAACCGGGTTCGACAGATTACACCGATGCCGGGAACAACACCGACCACGGCTCGCAGACCAGTAGCACCACGATCACCAGCACACCGATCACCTTGGTCACACCAGGCACCAACCCGGACAGTAGCGGGAACGCGAACCTGAATGTGGATTTCGGCGTCTTCCAGACGCTGAGCCTGGGCGATACGGTCTTCGTCGACGCCAACAACGACGGCACGTTCGACAACGGCGAGAAGGGACTGGCCGGAGTGACGGTTACGCTGCTCAACAGCAGCGGCATACCCCTTCTCAACGCCTCTGGCAACCCGATCACAACGACCACCGATAGCAATGGCAAGTACCTCTTCACGGATCTCACGCCGGGAACCTACGAGGTGCAGTTGTCGAACCTGCCCGCGGGGTATGTGTCCAGCACCGGTACCAATGGCGCAGCCTCTGGCCCCTACGAGCCAGGCTCGACAGTTTACACGGATGTGGGCAACAATACCGACCACGGCTCGCAGACCAGCGCCACCACGATCACGAGCACACCCGTCACCTTGGTCACACCGGGAACCAACCCGGACAGTAGCGGGAACGCGAACCTGAATGTCGATTTCGGTGTGTTCCAGCCGCTGAGCCTGGGCGACACGGTCTTCGTCGATGCCAACAACGACGGCAAACTGGACAATGGCGAGACGGGCCTGGCCGGGGTCACAGTGACCCTTCTCAACGGCAGCGGCATACCCCTTCTCAACGCCTTGGGCAACCCGATCACAACGACCACCGACAGCAATGGGCACTACTCCTTTACGGACCTGATACCGGGTACCTACGAAGTTCAGATCACGCCACCGGCCGGATATGTGTCGAGCACGGGAACCAACGGTGCGGTGTCAGGTCCGTATGAACCGGGTTCGACAGTTTACACCGATGCCGGGAACAACACCGACCACGGCTCGCAGACCAGTAGCACCACGATCACCAGCACACCGATCACCTTGGTCACACCAGGCACCAACCCGGACAGTAGCGGGAACGCGAACCTGAATGTGGATTTCGGCGTCTTCCAACCGCTGAGCCTGGGCGACACGGTCTTCGTGGATTCGAACAACGACGGGATACTGGACAACGGCGAGACGGGCCTGGCCGGGGTCACAGTGACCCTTCTCAACGGAAGCGGCACACCCCTGCTCAATGCCTCGGGCAATCCAATCACGACGACCACCAACAGCAACGGCAAGTACCTCTTCACCGACCTGATTCCAGGCACATACGAAGTCCAGATCACGCCGCCTGCTGGGTATGTGTCGAGCACGGGAACCAATGGCGCAGCCTCTGGCCCCTACGAGCCGGGTTCGACAGTCTATACGGATGCGGGCAACAACACCGACCACGGCTCACAGACCAGCAGCACTACGATCACCAGCACACCTGTTACTCTCACCGCGCCTGGTACCAATCCCGACACCAGCGGGAATGTCAACCTGAATGTCGATTTCGGCGTGTTCCAGACGCTGAGCCTGGGTGACACGGTGTGGGTCGATTCGAACAACGACGGGATACTGGACAACGGCGAGACGGGCCTGACCGGGGTCACCGTCACTCTGCTCAACGCAAGCGGGAGTCCGATTCTCAACGCCTCCGGCGACCCGATCACGACGACCACTGACAGCAATGGCAAGTACCTCTTTACGGACCTCACTCCGGGCACTTACGAGGTGCAGTTGTCGAACCTGCCAGCCGGGTATGTGTCGAGCACCGGAACCAACGGCTCCGCTTCTGGCCCCTACCAACCGGGTTCGACAGTTTACACCGATCCAGGCAACAACACCGACCACGGCTCGCAGACCAGCACCACCACGATCACCAGCACACCCGTCACTCTCACCGCGGCAGGCACTAACCCGGACAGCAGCGGTGATGCCAACTTGAACGTCGATTTCGGCGTGTTCCCGACGCTTTCGGTGGGGAACTACATCTGGAACGATGCGAACAACAACGGAATCGTTAATCCTGGTGAGTCGGGCCTTTCGAATGTTGCGGTGAGTCTGTTGAGCAGTACGGGGAGCGTCGTTGCTCAGACGACCACAAATAGCAAGGGCTACTACCTGTTCACTGACCTGATCCCTGGTCAGTACAGGGTCCGGGTCGATGCTTCGAATTTCGCTGCGGGCGCAGCGCTGGCGGGTGACATCTCCAGCACGGGGACCAATGGCTCAGCGACTGGGGCCTTCGAGCCCTCAATGCTCGGCAGCGGCACTAACAACCAGGACCACGGGACAACGTCTGGGACACTCGGCAGTGGCGGTGTGGTTCTGGGCAACACGATCACCTTGTCCGTCGGCGGGGAGCCGACGGGTGAAGAGGAGACTTCGGCCACAACTGGGATCACCGATCCGGCGGTGGACGCAAACAGCGATGCGGCACAGGACTTCGGGTTCTTCCAGCCACTGACGCTGGGCAACAAGGTCTTCGTCGATGCCAACAACGACGGCAAACTGGACAACAGCGAGACTGGCCTGGGTGGCGTGACGGTCACCCTGCTGAACTCGACAGGTGCGGTAGTGGGGACGACAATCACGTCGAGCGATGGCTCGTACTCCTTCGGCGATCTGATCCCGGGGACGTACTCGGTCCAGTTGTCGAACCTGCCAGCCGGTTATGTGTCCAGCACCGGGACCAATGGCTCAGCCACTGGCCTCTACGAGCCGGGTTCGACGGTTTACACCGATGCGGGTAACAACACCGACCACGGGACGCAGACCAATGGTACCACGATCACCAGCACACCCATCACACTCACTGCACCCGGAACGAACCCAGATAGCGGAGTTGGTGGCGTCGGGACGGCGAACCTGAACGTCGATTTCGGCGTGTTCCAGCCGCTGAGCCTGGGTGACACGGTCTTCGTCGATGCCAATAACGATGGCACGCTCGACAACGGCGAGAAGGGGCTGCCCGGGGTTACGGTCACCCTGCTGAACGGTAGCGGCATACCCCTTCTCAACGCCTCCGGCAAGCCGATCACTACGACCACCGACAGCAACGGCAAGTACCTCTTTACCGACCTGATACCGGGTACATACGAGGTGCAGATCACGCCGCCGGCCGGGTATGTGTCGAGCACCGGGACTAACGGTTCGGTGTCGGGTCCGTATGAACCAGGCTCGACAGTCTATGCTGATGCGGGCAACAACACCGATCACGGTTCGCAGACCACCAGTACCACCATCACCAGCACACCGGTCACCCTCACGGTACCGGGCACGAATCCAGACAGCGGAGTCGGTGGCGTAGGGATAGCGAACCTGAACGTCGATTTCGGCGTGTTCCAGCCGCTAAGCCTGGGTGACACGGTCTTCGTCGATGCCAATAACGATGGCACGCTCGACAACGGCGAGAAGGGGCTGCCCGGGGTTACGGTCACCCTGCTCAACGGAAGCGGCATTCCCCTTCTCAACGCCTCGGGCAAGCCAATCACGACGACCACCGACAGCAACAGCAAGTACCTCTTTACGAACCTGATACCAGGTACATACGAGGTGCAGATCACGCCGCCGGCCGGGTATGTGTCGAGCACCGGGACCAACGGTTCGGCTTCGGGTCCGTATGAACCGGGTTCGACGAACGACACGGATGCGGGCAATAACTCCGACCACGGCACCCAGACCAGCGCCACCACGGTCACCAGCACACCCGTCACATTGGGCGCACCGGGCAGCAACCCGGATAGCGGCGTGGGGGGAATGGGAACCGCGAACCTGAGCGTCGATTTCGGCGTGTTCCCGACGCTTTCGGTGGGGAACTTCATCTGGAACGATGTGAACAATACCGGAATCGTTCATCCTGGTGAGTCAGGCCTTCCGAATGTCGCGGTGAGCTTGCTCAGTAGCACCGGGACAGTGGTCGCCCAGACGACGACCAATGGCAGTGGATACTACTTGTTCACCGATCTGATCCCCGGTCAGTACCAGGTCCGTGTGGACGCTTCCAACTTTGCCGCGGGCGGGGTTCTGGTGAAGTACACATCGAGTACTGGCACCATCGGCTCGGCTACCGGAGCTTTCGAGCCATCAGCGCTGGGAATCGGGAACAATAATCAGGACCACGGCACGATCGTCGGGACACTTGGTAGCGGTGGATTCGTCGAAGGGAACCTGATCACACTGTCCGTGGGCGGGGAGCCAACCGGCGAAGAAGAGCCCACCGCAACGACTGGTATCACGGACCCGGCCACTGACGCCAACAGCGACACCACCCAGGATTTCGGATTCACGCTGGCAACGGCTGATGAGGTGGTGACAGTCACTCCGGATGTTCCAACGATCTCGCTCGGACAGACCGACGGTGTGACCATCACCGTCGCGAACGTCGGTCCGGATCAGGCCACCGGTGTGACAACCAGTATCGTGATTCCCGCCGGAGTCACTGTTGTCGAGGTGGGTGGGGTCTCCCAGGGCTCCTACAACCCGACGACGGGAATCTGGACGATCGGAACCCAGCCTCCCGGGAAAACTGTGACGCTCCGGTTGATCGTCACGACAGATGCAGCAGGCACGCTTCCGATCTCGGCTTACGTCTCGTTGAATCAGGTGGACCCCAGCCTGAGTAACAACAGTTCGGCCGGACCCATCACGACCGATCCCGGCATGGATCAGATGAGCAAGAGGGACTTCCTCGCATCGACCACGACCGACCCCGGGCTACCGTCCATCGCACCGACCCAGTTACCAGCGGCGATTCCTGCCAGTCAGGCGTTGATCGTGACGGGCGCCGGGCCGGGTAACCTTCCGATGGTCGAGGTCTGGGATCGCGCCAGTGGCCAACTCGTCATGTCATTCCTCGCCTACGATTCCAGCTTCCGCGGCGGCGTGACGGTTGCCGTCGCCGATGTCAACCGGGATGGTGTTCCGGACATCATCACCGCCCCGATGTCCGGCGGTGGACCGAATGTCCGGGTGTTCGATGGCGCAACCGGACAAATGATCTCAAGCTTCTACGCGTTCGACCCATCATTCACCGGAGGGGTTCACCTGGCTGCCGCCGACCTGAACGGGAGTGGGGTAGCTGAAATCGTTGTTGGTGCCGGAGATGGTGGAGCACCACGGGTTGTCGTGTTCCAGCCCGATGGGACGATGGTCAGCTCCTTCTACGCCTACGATCCCTCGTTCCGCAGCGGTGTCAATGTGGCTGCTGGCGTTGTCGGCGGGGTGGCCGAGATCGTCACTGGGGCCGGTGCGGGCGGTGGACCGAACGTCAAAGTCTTCAATCCCACGACTGGGGGGTTGCTGGACAGCTTCTTTGCTTATAACTCGAGTTTCCGGGGCGGGGTCACTGTTGCGATCGGAAACCTGACCGGGTCTGGCCAACCCGATATCGTGACCGGGGCCGGGGTCGGGAGTGCCCCGCAGGTGAACGTCTTCTCCGGAGCGAGCAACCAGTTGGTCGCGTCCTACATGGCGTTCGCCCCGGGGTTCCTGGGCGGCGTGAATGTGGCCGCCGCCGATGTCAACGGCGACGGGCGAGACGATCTAATCGTCACTCCGGCTTTCGGGGGTGGACCCGTCGTGCTCTCCCTCGATGCGCTCACAGGCCAGCAGTTGGATGCGTACTATGCGTTCAACTCAACGTTCCTGGGCGGGGTCAACGTGGCGGCGATCGATCTCCAGTAACCGAAGGCCATTGATTGTACGACCCCGTGTTCAGCCCGCAGCAGCAGTGGCCACACGGGGTCGCCCCCACCGACCCCCAAACACGAACCCTTGCTCCCCCTTCCACTGGGCACTCCGGTGCCCACTGTCGGATCGCGATGAGCACAAGATCAAGCAGACGGGCTTTCTCGGTCACCACGTTGTCCTGGAAGTCGTTGCGATCTGAGACCGCAACCTGCGCCAGGATGCCCTGAGCCGCGAGCTTCTCTCAACGCCGTTCAGGATGTTCGGAGCCACATCATCGACTCGCCGAATCGTCGCTTGCCAAGGAACGCATTTCTCATAATCTGCAGCGACCACCAATCCCCCACGTCCTCCAGGTACCGGTAATCGCGACACTCCCCTTTCCTCAACTCCTCCGCTGCACGGTCTTTGGCCCAAGTTCTGAGTGCCGGGGCCAGAAATCTTGAGGTTTGGTTGCAAGATGCAACTCCATCTCCAGTATAACCACTCAGTTGCAAATCGCAACCACCTGCGAGGAGAGAAGTCATGACCGCCTTCACTCTGTTCCACACCCTTGTGAGCGTCCTGCCAATCGGGTTCGGCCTCTACGCCCTTGTCCGCAACGGGAAGATTGACCCAAAGACCCGCTCGGGCAAGTGGTATCTCGGGACCATGTTGGCGGGTTCGCTCAGCTCTTTCGGGTTTATTCCGGTGCTCGGCTTTACCCCCGGCCAGGTGCTCACCCTGATCACGATCACCCTCATCGCCGTTGGCATGCTCACCTTACGGGGGCGGTGGCGGACTCCTGGCTACACGCAGACCATTGCCCTCACCACCAGCTTCCTCATGCTGATGGTCTTCGCCACCACTGAGACCCTCAAGCGTGTGCCGATCAGCCACCAGCTTGCCGTTGGCCCGAACGATCCATCGCTGATCCCGGTCCGGATCGCTCTGCTCGGCATCTATCTCCTGTTCTTGGGTTACCAGATGCTGAAGATTCGTTCGGAGCAGAGTCCGGTCGCCCGACTGGAGCGGCTGATCGCGGGATATCGTCACGCTGCGTAACGATGTTTGGAACCCCTGGGCCGTCAACTCGGCGGCCCATGTCCATCACACTCTGGAGAACCGATCATGTCGCGGAAACTGGAAGGCAAGGTCGCCGTCATCACGGGCGGCAATAGTGGGATAGGCCTGGCCACAGCCAGGCAGTTCGTCGCCGAAGGAGCCAAGGTGGTTATCACAGGTCGCCGCCAAACCGGACTGGATGTGGCGGTGAAGGAGATTGGTGGGAATATCACGGGTGTGCAGGGGGATGTCTCGAATCTCGCCGACCTGGACCGCCTGTACAACGTTGTCAAGCAGAAGCATGGACACATTGATGTCCTGTTCGCCAATGCCGGGGTCGGGGAACTCGCCCCACTCGGACAGATCACAGAAGTCCACTTCGACAAGATGTTCGACATCAATGTGAGGGGGCTGTTGTTCACCGTGCAGAAATCGCTTCCGCTGTTTCGAGACGCCGGGTCGATCATCCTGAATGCCTCGATCGCGTCGATCCGGGGGAACGCAGCATTCAGCGTGTACAGCGCGACCAAGGCGGCTGTGCGATCCTTCGCCCGGACCTGGACCACCGACCTGAAGGCCCGCAAGATCCGCGTCAACGCCCTCAGCCCCGGCCCGATCGACACCCCCATCTTCGACGGTATGGCGGCGAGCCAGGAGGAGGTGGACCAGATCAAGTTAGGCTTCGCCAGTACTGTTCCCCTCGGCCGCCTGGGCAGTGTCGACGAGATCGCCAAGGCAGCACTGTTCCTGGCGTCGGACGACAGCAGTTTCGTCACAGGGATCGAATTGTTCGTCGATGGTGGGAAAGCCCAGGTTTAGGTGCAAAACCGTTTCCGAGTGCCATAAGTCGCGGGGGGGTTGATCGGTGCGTGGATCACCTAACCAATTAACTCGCAGACTTTGCACTTTCTCATGAGGAGATGATTATGTGTTGTGTTCTGGTAGATTCGGCCCCGCGGTTTCGCGATAATATTTCGGTTCTTAAAGTCCGCGTGCAGTGCATGGTCGGCAGAGCATAGCAAACGTGCCCGCGATACGAGTGCGAGAGCGATCAGGTGTGTATCGTTTGAAGTGCAGTTTCCTGCCGTTTGAACTTCCTTGTCTTTTTCATCAACAGCCTTGTCTGGGATCTTTCTGGCGATCCCGACCTGGTCGAGCTTTCGCACGATGCGCGATACCGTTGTGAGTTTCAGATACTCCCGCGCCAACTCGCCCCCGTAAACCACCTGCAACTTACGGGCGAATAGGTACTGCCGAATAAGGCCAAGATCGGGGTCGTCCTTGTCGACGAAAATGCGAGTCGCCACGCAGGCATCGATAATCGCGCACACTACGATTCGCCTCGCGTGAGCAGGTTGATCTCTTCCTCCAGGAAGAACTGCCTGTAACCAGCCGGAGCCCCCACCACGTTGCCTTCTTTATCCAGAGAAATCGGATGGATTTTTGAGTGGCCATTCTTCTTCTCGAAGAAGAGGATCGTCACGATCTCAGGCTTGATGGTGCCCTTTGCCACCTCCTGCCGAACCCGGTCTACTAGGTAGTCGCTGTGGGTCTCGATCACGAACTGTAACGGCCCTGGCTGCACAAGGGAGGCGAAGAATGTCCCGAGCGCGGCTTGTGCTCGCGGATGCAAGTGGACTTCGGGTTGCTGCATCAGAAGCAGAGTCCCGCGCTTTGAGAGCAGGCTTTGCACGATGATCGGGAGGCTCTGGCTGACGCCATAGCCGACATCAATCAGGTTCAACCCGAGACCGCCCAAATGCACCGCCACTCGGAAGGGGGCGCTGATGTCCGACCCCAACCGCTCGATTACTACACTGTCGAAGAGCCCCGACTCGTGACCAAATCTCTCCAGGGATGTCTTGACGTTTTCCCTCAATGCGTGCTCCTCAGCTTCGTCCGATTCTAAAATCCTGGCCAGTTTAAGGGGGACATGGCTCCCTTCTGGATTGAACTCCTCGTTGAACTGATCATAGGTACGGCGTGGTTTCGTCCGGATGGGGGCGATGGAGAGCACGTGCTGGCCGAAGAGGACGCCCCCCCTGATGATCCCGCGGAGTTCCTTTATGAGTAGGCCAAAGCCTTCCGTCGGTTTTGACTGGTTGGAGTAGAGCACCCAGTACAACTTGTCCATGAACTCCTGCATATCGATCTCTTCTTCGCGGTCCGGGAGCTCGTATGTGAACGGGACTTCCTTCGGTTCGACGGCCTTGGCTCCCACGTAAACGAACGAGCCCTTTGCCTGCCGCTTCTCAACCGTCAACGACATCTTCGCATGCGGGCCACTCACACTGAATTCAGAGAGCTGCACTTGGCCAAGGTGTCCCCTGTACGTTGCAACCGCAGAGCGCTCCCGTTCCTTTTGCTCTCTTGGCATCTGGAATCCGATCCGAAACGATGCGGCTGGCTTTCCCTTAGCCGACTTGCGGGCGGCGATGTTCTCGTAGTTGCCCAAGTCGTAGGGCGGCGAGTTAAACTTCGGCTTGAACGGGAAATCCGTCAATTTTGCCAGGGTCGAGAGGATTGCCAGGAATGTCGACTTCCCCGAACTGTTCTCCCCGACCAGTAGCGTGATCGGGCTCACGGGAACCTTATGCTCCCCCTGGAAGCACCGCACGTTCTCGATGAGGATTTCCATTGATCGGCTCCCGGATTCGGCGAAAGTGCCGTTCTGGATTGCTAAGGCTCAGAGAGCATCGCCCACGCTACACCCAACTCGATCATCGACAAGGCGGGCTGGAGGCGGATCATCAGTCTAACGACACTCCGAGAAGTCCAAGTCCCCTGAACGTGCCAGGACACGCTCGAACACCTCAATAGTATTCTTTCTCGAAATAGATGCTGGTCCCGCCGAGGGCCGAGCCGCCGCGGGTGAAGGCTTCGTCCAGTTTCACCACCGGTGGGGCTCCCGCCGTCTTCTTGAGGGCCGGGGCGTGGGTCTTGGAATAGCTCTGGCCTCCAGCTTGAGCCGCCTGAATCAGAGCATCGCGGATGCTGGGGATAAACGCTCCCCCACCGGTCAGGATCAGTTCCTGGAGCCCGGTCGGAGCCAGTTCCTCGCAGAATGTCACGACCTTTGCTACCAGTTGCCCGGCGAACCTGGAGAGCGTGTCAGATACCGCTCCTTCGTCGGATGGTCCACCGATCACCACCCCGGTGGGATGTTTAACCCCTTTCCTGTCCGTGTAGACCGCTTTGCGGAAGTCGTCCCAGTCGATCGCCTTGAGACGACGGAGCAATTCGGATTTCTCCTTCGGGAGTGCGGCTTCAATCGCGGTGTCCAGGTCACTAATCCCCAGAGGCACGGACTGTTGGCGGACCGAAAAACCGACATCGGGGTTCGCGGTGGCGTCTCCGCCGGGTTTCAATTCGACCGCCGCGAAGTCGGTTGTGTACGCGCCCACATCCATGACCAGAGCCCGGTAAGACGGGTAGTGCGTCGGGTCTTTGAGGACGGAAATCACCGGCCCCTTGGAAAACATGCCTCCGAGGTCGAGACTTGTCCGCTTGAGGATGTTGGTTGCCTTGGTCAAGATGCCGATCGCGTTGGAATAGGGCTCGGCCACGATCGGGCGATCAGGATGCAGCGGCCAGCCGGCTTTCTGGAGGGCATCGGTCAAGATCTTGCATGCAGGGTGCGGGTCTGCGTCTGTGGGAAGGGCGAAAGCTGGCACGGAGATACGCACCGGAATGGCTTCGTACCTCAGCCCGGTGGCAGGCAGTCGATTGCACGCTTCGAGGACATACTGACGAAGCGCAAGAAGGTAGTGGCCGGTGAGCAGGGGCGCGTTCGCGTGTTGCTGCGACTCGGCCGACACAACCCGCCCACCCGGCCCCGAGATCAACGACCGCGCGACAACGACAAGTTGTTGCAGGTAGTGGATCTGGCCGTTCGCCACCCCAAATTTGTCTGCGAGTTGGCGCAGTTCGTCCGATTCCAGGAGGGCTTCGAGGGGCGATTGATGGGACCGTCCGGACGCTTGAGGAGTCGCGAACAGCCACTTCTTCCAGTTCCGGTAGACTTCGACCCCACTTCCAGCCTGCATGTCCGCAGCCTTCTCACCGATCGAGACGGCTGGTTTCGCTCCACGACGGTCCACCGCGACGACAGTGGGAAAGCAAAAACTGGCCTCTCCGCCGGAGGCCGTTGCAAGCGTCAGAAGCCGGCTATCTGCTCCAGGGTCTTGCCGGAGCGAGACCTTGGTGAACGCACTCCCGAGGTCGATACAGAAGACTCGCTCGGCCATGAGATCCCTCCATCAGCCTGCCCACGTGGCCACGACAGCCTTTGCAACCACGTACACCCGTTCGTCCTCTTCCAGGGTCCATCCGGGACGGACCACACGGACGGAATCGCCGGTGAAGACACCCGCCGGCCCCTCGTGTCGTTCACCATCGAACACGACTTTCTGCCCCACTTCGCCAATCGGGTGAAAACCGGTCACGTTCCAGATGGCGGTTTCGAGGAGTTGACGAGCGTCCGGCTTGTTCTCCTCCCAACTGTCGATCCAGGTCGAGACGAGCCTCCGTGCAACCTGTCGCTGGAAGGTGTGATCCTCTGCGGTTTCCGGTGTGAGGGAGGCCAGTTTCGGTCGAGCGACCTCCGCGGGGGGAGGTAAGGGTTTCGGCTCCGGTACTTCCGCGCCTTCCGCCTCCAATTCTTTCAACAGGGCATCGATCCGGTGTTGTTTCCGCTGGGCAGAGAGTTCGAGCCATCGTCGGAGGGCCGCATGGGTTGCCTCCTCCTGCTCACGCTTCTGCGCCGCAGCAACTCTCCGAGCGTCCGCCTCGGCCTTTTCCGCAGCCACCGCCTCTTCGTATAGCGGTAACAGTTCCGCAGCAGCAGCCGGAGTTCGACCGACAATCTCGTTCAGGAATTCGGCCCGCTCAGCAACAGGCAGGTTGGCCGAGACCCCCTTGGCCGCCAGCCCCACCTTGTCCTCGGGGAGATGGGTCAGGGCCAGTCGAAACCCGGTCGCGCTCAGGCGGACCGAAAGCGATTTCCCGGTCCCTTCGGTTTTGACCAATGGGTCTTGCCCACTCTGGAGACGCTCGATGGCCTCCTTATTCGTGCCAGCAGCACTCGTAAACAGTGACGGGGGATCACCCTTACCAGTGAGACGAACCGGACCATCGGTGGTTGCCAACTTCACCAATGCCTGGCTCACCAACTCGTCGACAGACGGACCAGTCTTTTTCGCCATCGCCGTGACCTCACTGTCAAGAATTTATCCGGCTTTCCGCCAGAGGCAAACAGCATTTCTGCTGGATGCCATTGATCCATAAATCCAGTCGAACGGTCCCATTCCAGGAGCAATTATCGGTCTAACGGGAGGGCGAGGCTCCTGCCGAATTGTGCAGCATAGCTCGGCAGGAGCCCCGCCCTCCCATGTGCGAGTCTAATCATCTTTCTGTGCCTGTGTCATCCTGGGCGAATGCATGTATACCGTATCTTGATCGGGAGTGCTAGACCTAACCAAAGCGATTGCCATCGCAATATCTCGCGACATCTCTGCTCATGAACGGACCGTAGCCCGCCAAAAGTCGATCGAGTTCCCGAACACCCCAGGCCGCTCCGTGTTGAGCTTCTCTAAACAGGCAAGTAGCGCGACCGCCCGGTCCGCGAGGCCGAGCAGGCGGAGGCTGGTCAGGATTCGTGTGAGCCGCAAGAAGTTGTGGTTCGGCACGACCAGCCAGTTCTCCGCCCGGGTGGCGAACTTGTCCGCCTTGATCACTCCCCCGCTCTTGAGGTCGGTCTCCAATCCGTAGAAGTTGAGCATCACCTCCAGAGAATGTGCCAACTCCGCTCGCAGAGCGGGATCGGCATGAAACGCTGCAATCGTTTTGTCGGTCACCAGAGGGGCATCGGCGTTGAATGCGCTCGGCTGACGGGTTGGGAACAGGAACTGGATGAAGTCGTGGACGTCCTCCAGACGGTCGTGATCCCAGCTCTGGATCTCGTCGAGCGTCCGTCCGTAGGTGTCCGGGCCGCCACGGTAAAACGCGACGATCGGGCAGGCTGTCATCACAACACCCCCTTGGTCGATGGCACGCCGCTGGCCCGGGGGTCCGGTTCGACCGCCTGACGGAGCGCACGGGCACAGGCTTTGAAAATCCCTTCAATGATGTGATGGGTGTTGTGACCGTGGTGGAGGACCACGTGCAGGTTCATCAACCCCGCCGAGGACACCGCCCGCCAAAACTCCTCGGCCAGTTGCGAGGAAAAGGTTCCGAGCGTTTCCGCCGGCACGGCCGCACGCCAGACGAGGAACGGCCGACCGCTCAGATCGACAGCAGCGGTGACGAGCGTCTCATCCATCGGGAGGGTCGCGTCCCCGTATCGGCGGATGCCAGCCTTGTCCCCGAGCGCCTGGACCAACGCCTTCCCGAAGCAGATCCCCACGTCCTCGACGGTATGGTGCGCATCAATGTGAAGGTCACCCGTAGCATTCACGGTCAGGTCGAGCAACCCGTGCTTCCCGATGTGAGTGAGCATGTGGTCGAAGAACCCGACGCCGGTCGACACCCGCGACTGGCCCGAGCCATCCAGGTTCAATTCCAGGTCGATCACAGTCTCGGCCGTCTCGCGGCGAATGTGCGCGGTGCGGGGCATCAGGGGAGTCTCACGTCTTCACAAGTTCGAGGATCTCATGAATCCCTCTCAGCAACGCATCAATTTCTCTGTCCGTCCCAACAGAGATCCGGAGTCCATCGTACCCGTCGTAGTTCATGTACCTCACGAGCATTTTTCTCCGCTTCAATTCCTCGTAGATAGGTTTGACGGCTTGATCCGTTCGTCGGCACCAGAGGAAATTCGAGTGACTCGGGGTGACTGCGAACCCGAAATCCTGGAGCGCTAACCGCATTCGCTCGCGGGTGGCGAGAATCTTCGCCCGCACTGAGTGGAAATACTCCTGATCCTCGATCGCGGCGGTCGCGGCGGCCAGGCTGAGTACATCGCAGTTGTAGGAATCCTTCACTTTCAGCAGTTCGCGAACCAACTCAGGAGGCGCCACGGCAAATCCGAACCGGATGCCAGCAAGAGAGTATGCTTTGCTGAACGATCGAGTGACAATGACGTTTCTGTACGTCGTAGCGAGCGCCAGCCCGTTCCAGTCGCAAAAATCGGCATATGCTTCGTCGAGTACCAACATCCCCCCGACCTCGCCGACCATCCTATCCAACTCGGTCACGGTCAGGGCCGTGCCGGATGGAGAGTTCGGGTTCGGCAGAAAGGTGAGATCGGCCCCGGGTTTCGGCCACGGCCGGGGGAGCGTCCAGTCGTCGCCAAAGCGGACGGTCTCGAACTGCGCTCCCTGAATCTCGGCAAGACTGCGGTAGAGGATGTAACTGGGAGTCGGGGATACAATCCGTCCGCCTTCGGGCACGAAGGTCCGGGTCAGGATGGTCAGGATGTCATCCGACCCGTTGCCGATGAGGATGCTGTCAGGATCGATCCCGAGCACCTGGCCAGCGGCCCGGCGAAATGTGTTACCCAGTGGTTGGGGATACTTGCGGAGCTTATCGCAGGTGAGAGCGGCCTGGACGGCCTCGAACACCCGCGGACTTGGCGGGTAGGGGTTCTCGTTCGTGTTCAGCTTGATGATGTCCGGGTCGTTCAACTGCTCGCCGGGAATGTATCCGGACATGGCGAGAATATTGGGCCGGACGCCGATCATAGCAAACGGCCAGCGTGAGCTGGCTGGTGGGAGTGGTGAAACTTCGGAACCTAACCCCCCAACCCCCTTCCCTGAAACGGAAGGGGGGAACAGAGGTCGGAACCTAACCCCCAACCCCCTTCCCTGAAAAGGAAGGGGGAGCAGATCCCGTCTGTTCTTAGCCACTCTCCCTTTCGGGAGGCGTTGGAGGGGGGCTGTGCTCCTTACTTCTTCTGCGCCGCTTTCTCGGGTTTGGGCTTGGGTCTGGCGGCCGGGCCGTTGTCGTGGGCGCGCTGCTCGACGCTCGCGGCGTGCCCGGTCAGCCCTTCCTTGTTCGCCAGGTAGATCACATCCTCGGCGATCTCCTTGAGACCATTGCGCGTGAATCGCAGAACGCTCGTCCGTTTTCGGAAGTCATTGGCGTTGAGTCCGCTGCTGAACCGGGCCGTGCCCCCGGTCGGCAGGACGTGGGACGGGCCGGCGGCATAGTCCCCAACCGCGACAGGGGTGAACGGACCGAGAAACACCGCTCCGGCGTTATCCACTTCGTCCATGAACGCATCGGGGTCACGGGTCTGAATGTGCAAGTGCTCGGGAGCAAGCTCATTCACGCAATCGATCGCAGCCTGCTTGTCCGCGCCCAGAATGAGGGCTCCGTACCGCTCAAGGCTCTCGCGGGCAAGGTCGGCTCGGGAGAGCTTGGCCAGCCGTTTTTCGAGCGAGTTTTGCACTTCCTCAATCAGTGGTTCGTACCAGGTCACGAGGATCGCTGCCCCGGGGGCGTGTTCGGCCTGGGCGATCAAGTCGAGGGCAACGTAGTCGGGGTGGGCGGAATCGTCGGCGACGACCACGATCTCGCTTGGCCCGGCGAGACAGTCAATTGCCACCTGCCCGAATACGAATCTCTTGGCCAGCGCCACCGGCTGATTTCCCGGCCCGACGATCATGTCCACCGGGGTGAGCCCGTCGATTCCGTAAGCCATCGCGGCAATGGCCTGTGCTCCACCAATTCGGAACACGTCGGTCACTCCGAGTTCGTGGCAAGTCGCCAACATCTCCTTGCTGTACCCGCCAGTGTCCTTTGGGGGGAGGCAGACAACGATCTGCTCGACTCCGGCCGCCTGGGCCGGACAGACGGTCATCAGCAGGGTGGAAGGGTACGCTGCGCCCCCCCCTGGACAGTACACGCCGACCCGCTTGAGAGGTCGATAGCGCAGGTGCAGTTCGTGCTTGCCGGAGACACGCATTTCGGCGTCCCGGTGGAGCAGGCCGGACTGGAACTGCATCACGTTGTAGCGGATCTGGCGGAGAACCTCCAGGAACTCGTCTCCGATGGTGGCGTGGGCCTCGGCCAATTCGGAGGGTTTGACCCGAATTGCGTCCGGCTTCAGTTTGACCTTGTCGAACGCCTCGGTGTACTGGAGGACAGCCGACATCCCCTTGTCTCGCACATCGGTGCAGATGCGCTCGACTGCCTGGACAGGGGTGAGCGGCTCGCCAAACACCGCCGTGTAGAGCTTCTTGTTGGCGGGCGTGGCAACATCGTCACCCCGGAACTGCTCCCGGAGTTTGATGAGTTGGGCTGTGGCGTTCGAGGCTGAAAGGTCGATCCGCCGCAGCTTCAGAGTTGGCATCTCGGGTGACCTCACGGGCGGCGGGAGACGGGGCCGGATCGACACACGGGTCGCCGGTACACCGCCAAACTCGCCCGTCCGGGATCGTTAGTGAACGGAGGATCGCCGCCCGGACAGAGCCGGAAATCAGGTCAATCTTCTTATCCGTTATACGGATATAGACCGGCTGTTGCAAGGAACTACGTCCTGATGCCGCAGGCGAAAATCCCCAACATGTGACGATTTTATGGGTTGCGACGGGAGAACTCCTCAACTGGAAAAACCGCTCTCTATCGTCGAACCAATGGATTTCATCACATCTGGAATGACTGATGAGGCTCCGTTTGTCGCCGTCGCCTTGACCGATCAGCGGTCTGGATTCGCTCGGTTGGACAATTGGCGACATCAGGGCAGGGTGGTATTCATCGCAACGAACAGCAATCGCGTCCCGCACCTCGGTCCCAAATAGCTGTCGACCAGGGGGTATGGTCCTGGGCAGTGGGACTTTCCAACCAGGTTCAATCCGTGTGTGTGGAGGGTAACAACATCACGCCAACGAGCCGGAAGCGTCAGCGACGGATCAACCCCCGCAACTGCTTACGCATTCGATCGTATCGTCTCGTCAGTTGACTCGTGTTGCTGTCCGTCGCTGACGCTTCCGGCTCGTTGGATGTCACTTGGCCGTGAACCATGCCGACTTTCCATTCCACGACCCAGTCCTGGCACGGATTCACCTGGAAATCCCTTCTTCAGATCCGGGAAGATCCCGCCACCAGCCAGGAGCAGTGTACCCTCCTCGATGAGGACCGCTCCAACAACATCGTGACCAGCCTGGCCCACCGGAATCACCAATCCTGACCCCGCCCCCCATCGCCGGTCAAGTCGGCAGAGTTTGCCGCCAAGGATGACGCTGGGCAGAAAAAATCCCCCGAGGTGCTTGCTCTGACCTCTCTCACACGGTCTACTAAGGATCGCGTTGGACGCCCTTCCGACCCCTCGGGGTCCTAGCCGCGGAGGCGGCGATGCCTGTGACTTCGGACTTCTTCGAGACCGAGCCCCGAAACTGGCGGTCCCGCCTGGCGGTCAGTGTCGACCTCATGCGGGAGCTGAGCCGGCATGCGGACCCGCAGGAGATGTATCAGGTTTTCTCCCGCCGGATGGACGATCTGTTCCCGGTTACGCGACGGCTCTCGTTGTCTCGCCGCGGGCTCCGTCACCCCGCCTACCGGGTCACGCGGTTCAACCTCTGGAAAGAGCCGGTCAACCCCTGGAAAGAGACTCATCGGCTGCCTGTCCATAGCGGTGGGTTGCTCGCCGATCTGCTCTATGCGGATGAACCCCGGTTGATTCCGGACGTCGTTCTCGATCCCGACGACCCGGCTACAGAGTATCTCGCTGGGCAGCGGTCGCTGCTGGCCATTCCCCATTTCGACCAGGGGGTCGGGCAGAACGCCCTGATTCTCTGCCGCGAAGATCCGGACGCTTTCCCGCCTGACCGCATTCCGGATCTGGTGATGCTCAGCAACCTGTTCGCCCGGGCGACCCAAACGCTTGTCCTCTCGCAGGCGGTGCGGGAGGCCTACGATGCGGTCGACTTCGAGATGCGGACAGTGGCCGAGATCCAGAAGGCTCTCCTGCCGACGGCCACCCCTCGTGTGGCGGGGTTGGAGGTGGCAGTTGACTACCAGACCGCGAAGCGTGCCGGTGGCGACTACTACGATTTCTTCTCGCTCCCTGGCAACCGGCTGGGAGTCCTGGTCGCGGATGCCAGTGGGCATGGGGCTCCGGCAACGGTGCTGATGGCAATGACTCACAGCATCACCCACACGCTCCCAGATCCGATTCGCCCGGGGGATCTCCTGACCCATCTGAACGCCCATCTGGCCCGCCGTTACACCCGGCCTACCGGGAGTTTCGTGACAGCCTTTTATGGCGTGTTCGATCCGGCCTCCGGCACAATCACATACGCCAGCGCGGGGCACTCCCCCCCACGGCTCATGCGTGCGAATGGTGCTCGCCTGGCTCTGAATCGTGCTCAACGACTCCCGCTCGGGATCAAAGCGGATGAGGTCTACCCGGAGCACTCGGCTTCGATCCATCCTGGGGACCGAGTCGTCTTTTTCACAGATGGGGTAATCGAGGCAACGGACCTTGAAGGGGACGTGTTCGGGCCAGTCCGGATTGAAGAGGCCATCTCCTCAGCCGGCACCGGAGTGGACACGGCCTTGCGTGCGGTCTTGCAAGCCTGGACAGCCTTCACCGATGGAGTGCCCTCGGCCGACGACCGGACGCTGGTTGTGGTGGGCCGAGTCCATGATACACCTGGCGAACGATCCGGGTGAGCTGGGTTCTGGCATGATGCCGACCCTTCCAGGGTCAGTCGGACCATCGTATTCACGTTCTCGTCTCCGTCACCGCAACCGGTGGTTGAGCGTAGCTCAACCACCGGCTAATCGCTGTGACCCCTCCAGGGTCGTTTCGACACACTCCAGCACCAACCCAGAAATGACGGGGATTCTTTTGATCCCACTCCTCTGGACTTCATAGCCGGCGGAGCAACCCGATCAACACTGCCAGGCCCGCGAGCCCCATACCTGCAATCGCCAACACCACCATTCCCAGGCCAATCAGCCAAGTCATGTCGGGGGCGCTGTTGATTTGTCCTCGATTCCTTGGGAGGGGGGAAGGATCGTTCACTGCCGAGGATGACGAAGTGACCTCCACGGGGCAAGGGGCCACCTCCCAGAGTTGCGGATCTTCGCCCCGGACATCGACCGCAGCGACTGTCTCCGCGTCCGTGCGTGGTGTCGGGCCGGAGATGACCCGAGTGACCAACTCTCCGGCCCAGGGGAGGAGCGATTTGCGGACTGCCTCGGCGGAAGCTGGCCGGTCCGCCGGTCGCTTGGCCATCATTCGCCCCACGAGACGGGCGAAGTCGGCGGGGATGTTAGGATCAATCAGGTTGACCGCCGGTGGCTCCTCCGTCCTGTGCCACTTCATCTTCTGTTGCGCAGTCCCACCCGGAAACGGTGGTCCGCCAACCAGTGCGAAGTAAAGGGAACACCCCATCGCGTACAGATCCGACCACGGCCCAACATCGGTGGCATTGGCTGACTGTTCCGGGGCGATATAGTCCATTGTCCCCAGGATGTAGCCCTCCCCACCGACAATCGAGGGGTCCTCCGGCAGAACTTCACCGACGATCATGGCGAGGCCGAGGTCGAGAATCTTCGCACGTCCATCCGGAGTGACCATGATGTTCGCCGGCTTCAGATCTCGGTGGATGAGCCCTCGCTCGTGGGCGTGCGCGAGCCCGGCGGCCACATCCATAAAAAGCCTGGCGGCGTCAGCGACCGCGAGAGGCCCTCCGGCCGAGACCACCTGGCGGAGGCTCTGACCCGGAACGAATTCCATTGCGATGAAGTGGATCCCGTCAATGACCCCAGTATCGAACGTCCGGGTGATGTTGGGGTGAGCCAGGTGCTGGCCGA
Organism: Gemmataceae bacterium; assembly: GCA_003136315.1. GTDB lineage: Bacteria > Planctomycetota > Planctomycetia > Gemmatales > Gemmataceae > Urbifossiella. The sequence continues at coordinate 20,669 of PLDW01000516.1, forward strand.
GTGTCATCTCCCGTTGGAACCGCAGGAGTGTTCTTTCCTCCGCCTTGGCCCGTTTGGGTGGGAGCACCTTGAGGGCAAGCAGATCGGAGCCGGCTTGGGGTGGTGCAAGTCGATCTGTTGTCGGACCCGTCGTGGTCCACCCGTCGCCCGAGACTCGACGCCTTTCGGCGGCCGAATCCCGCGCCAGATAGACCGTTCCCATCCCCCCACGGCCCAGTGGAGCAAGTACCGTGTACGGCCCCAACACAAGCCCCTGCCAGAGCCCGAGGGAGAGTTTCTCAGCCTGATAGTGGGTCAGATCGCCAGCCTCGACGAGGAACGATGCCAGATCCTGGCCTGTGCGGCGGGCGGAATTCAAGGCCGCGTCGAGCCGGGTTGGGTCGAGCAGTCGGCTGCGACGTAGCGCAGTCAGGAAGAGTTCGGTCCCTTCATCTCGCGGAACACCCGCCTTGCGGGTCGGATTCGGTCCGCTGGAAGGAGGGATCATCGTCGGGTTCCGGGGGGAGGGTCGGACTCATCGTAGACCACCCCCGTCACGCCGTCCAGCACGCAGCTCGGAGTGAGATGAGAGTCTCCCAAGGGAAATCGGCTATTGCGGGCAAATCCGACTTCCCTGCTAAGTGGCTTCTGCCCCATAATGATTGGATTGATCAGGTAGTCCGATGGCTTGTGATTCGCTGCCCACCTCCTCTTCCTAGCGGAATCCGGAGGGCCTGTGCCCAAACATCTTCAGAAGGATCTCGAAGATCTCCACCGGTCGCTGCTCCGGTTGGCCGGATACGTCGAGGACGCGGTCGTGCGAGCCACCTCGGCACTCCGGTCCCGAGACCCGGACGCGGCCCAGGAAGTGGTCGACGGGGATCACGAGATTGATGAATTGGAGAACCAGATCCAGAACAACTGCCTGAAAATCCTTGCCCTCCACCAACCCGTAGCAGTTGATTTGCGACGAATCAGTGCGGTGTTGATGATCACCACCGACCTGGAGCGTATCGGGGATCTGGCGGTTGGCATCGCTGAGCGAGTCGCGGTGCTGGCCCGACCGCCGCATGTTCCGATTCCGGACCAGTTTGAGGCGATGACCGAGCGGACGCTCCGGATGCTCCATTCCAGCCTGGATGCATTCGTAAATGGGGATCCGATCACCGCCGCCAAGGTGATCCGCGCAGACGATGAGGTTGACCGAGACAATCAGGAACTGATCGCAGCGCTGGTGGCGAGGATGAAGAACTCCCCGGAGTTGGTCGAACCTTCGCTCTCGTTGTTCAGCGCTGTGAGGCATCTGGAGCGGATCGCGGATCACGCCACGAACATCGCGGAGGATGTGATCTATCTCGTCAACGGCGAGATCGTCCGCCACAAGCCGGACGCTCTGGAGGGATGAGCGCGGAACGCGGAGTTCAGAGCGCGGAGTTCAGAGCGCGGAACGCGGAGTGCGGAACGGGGAACGGAAAACCCGGAACTCGGAAATCGGAACGGATATCGACGCTTTCACTCCGCGTTCCGCACTCTTCGTTCCGCACTCTTCGTTCTGCACTCTTCGTTCCGCACTCCGCGTTCCCCGTTCCCCGTTCCGCGTTCTCACCTTGTTCGCTCGCCCCGACTGCCTCCCTTGATGAACCCGACCTGGGCTGCCGTGTCTTTCGATCCGTCCACCAGGCGAACGTGGGCGAGATAACCTTCGCTCACTTTGGCCTCGTCCGGGCCGACGCCGGAGAAGCTGATCCGGGTTTCGATGGTCAGCTTGACCTCGATCCGCTTCGCCTCCTCGGTCCGAGTCGCCGGCGCAGCCTCCAGGGTAACGGTGCGTCCATCAGCCGAGACAGCAACCACCTTGCCGGAGATCGTCGTCCACCGTTCCGGCGGCACGCCGGTGACGAGCACCCGATCAGCGGTGTCCTTCGACCCGTTTGCCAGCCAGATCCGGACCTGGAACTTCTCGGCGATCTTGGTCCCATCCGGGCCAACATCGTGATAGACGATGGTGGTCTTTTCCCCGATCTTCACCGTTTCCTTGGTGGGCTCCTCTCCCCGCCCCCCAGGCCGCGACTCCACGGTGATCGTTTTGCCGTCCGTCGCCAGAACCCTGCCCGTCACATCCGGCCCCGGCTCACCTCGCGCCCCGGACGCTTCGTTGCCGTGCAATCGGACGATGGCTGCGGTCCCCGTCTTGGAATCCGCGAGGTAGACTTGGGCTGCGTAACCTGGGGTGAGCTTCGCCCCACCTGCCGACACAGCGCTGTAGATGAAGACGGTCCGCGCGTCGAACGTGACATCCGTCTTCTTTACATCGTCTTCCCCACGGCGACCCCTTCCCCCCTGCTCCAGGGCGAAGCCCTTCCCGTCCTTGGCTACCGCGGCGACGGTGCCGGTCAAGTCGGGTGAGGGACGGATGCTCTCCGATCCAACGAATGCAACGCTCGCTGCCACACCCTTGGCAGCGTCTTCCATGTGGACAACCGCGTGGTAGTTTTCGGTCGGCCGGGCTGCGTTCAGACCCACCGAGTTGTAAGTCAGGGCCGTCTTGTCGCCGATCTTGACCTCGACACGGGTCGGTTCCTCGCCACGGTTCCGGGTCGGGACTTCCAGGGTGAACGATTTGCCATCTTTGCTCACACTGACGACCTTGCCAGAGGCATCCGGAGCCCGCTGCTCTGCCCGCTGCCCTCCCCGACGATTGGGGTCATCCGGACCCCGTTGTTCGTCTGCCAGGATCGCGGCCGGCTCGGTTGCAGGCTGCCCGGCCAGTGCATGCTGTGCAATCAGGCCAGCGCCTGTGCCCAGTACAGTCAGAGCCACGAGAGCGGCTGCACAGATCTTGAGTTTGGTCAAAAACATGGCGTGGAGAACTCCTTGCGTCAATGTGGCGACTGGGCCGGACACGAGGCCGGCTGACGCCTTTCCAGCAGAGAATGGAATCGCGACTCCGACTGTCGAACCCATCAGCGGGGGCGGCACCGATGCCGCTACCGCGTTTTCCGACAAGGCAGTAACCAGACAGCCCACCGACAGGGTCAGCCCGCGCCGAGCCAACCGACTCCGGAGCTGTTCCCGGCCCCGGGACAGCCGGGACAGAATCGTCCCCTTCGGGCAGCCGATCTCTTCGGCGGCCTCCTCATTGGTGCGACCTTCCAGGTAGCACAGCACGAACGGCACCCGGTACTTCACTGGCAGCCGATCGATTTCCTCATCCAGGACTGGTCGCAGATCCCGCCAGACCAGTTCGTCGTCAGGGGTTAGGCCTGGCAGGTCGTCGATGGGCACCTCTTGGCCGCGGCGTCGCGCTGTTGTGGCCCGAGCACGGAGGGCCACACGATACGCCACCCTGTAGAGCCAGCCGCCAACGGATTCGCCGCGGCCAATCGAGGCTGCCTTGCGGGCAAACACCAGGAATGTTGCCTGGAAGGCGTCCTCGGCGTCGTGGATGTCGCCCAAGACTCGGCGACAGAGGCTCAGCACCATCGCCCCGTGACGCCAGACAAGAACCTCGAATCCCTTCTCATCGCGGTCGGTGACGAAATCCGCTAGCAGTTGGGCATCCGACAGCGCAACCCCGTCCCGCCTGCCCATGAGCCTGTGGACCTGATCGATCGCTGCCCGCACCCGTCCGCCCGCCATGTCCTCACCCTCCCGGAACCCTCACCTACACCAATAGAGACCGGTCCCAGAGACAGGCTTCCAAGATATTCGGGGATTGGTCGCAATTGAATGGAAATTGGTGCCAGATTCGACTCGGGTCGAGTAGAAATGGGCCGCAGATGACGCTGACTTCGACGCAGATGAAATCAGATAAGACCAAATTGATTTGATCAAGATTTTATCTGCGTCGGAATCAGCGTCATCTGCGGCCCATTGCCTTGGTTTTGATCAAGATTTTATCTGCGTCGAAGTCAGCGTCATCTGCGGGCCATTCTGACGAGCCCCACCATCCCCAGCCGCCATCGAGCCTGGAGGTCGCTGAGCCGGACTTTCGCTAGCGGGCGGAGTCGGTTGTGGATACGCGATTCGATCCACCCAAACAGGAGGCCCCCGACCAGAGCGACGACGGCCGCCGTGAGCAACCCGGCGACTGTTCCCACCTCCCAGCCGTGGGACTTCGCCCTGCGGAAGACCGCCATCATGACCGGGACATGAATCAGAAAGAGACCGTATGTACAGTCTCCCAGGCGGGCGAATGGGTTACGCTCAGAAAGCTGGGGCACCTGCACGGCGAACCACACCGCCAATGCCCCAGCAAGACCCCACAGGCACCAGAGTTGCTCTCCGTCTGTCACCCGAGGAATTCCCACTCCCACGACCATCCCCAGCCCGGCCAGCACCACCCACCGCCATCGCTGGCCAGTGTTCCGCAGGTAGTAGGCGAGCACACCGAAGAGGAACGGCACGTTGAACGCTGAGAGGAGAACGGTCCGCCAGTGCGGGATCAACTCTGTCGCGTAGCCCGGCCACACCACCATTTTGAGCCCAATGACACTGAGCCACACCACCGCCGTGGCTGGGAGCCCCCGGCGGAGCCCCAAAAGCGAGAGCGCAGCGAGCGAGACCGACAACTCCACCTCGTAAAAGAGGGACCACTCGATTCCAAGGAGATACATCCGCTCGACAGCGGTTCCCCCCGGCCACAGGAACAGTTCCACTTTCGTCATCCGCCGGGCGATTGTTCGGGCATCTGCGAGCAGGCTCCCGTCGCTGATGAGCACGGTCGCCACGATCAGCGCAAGCCAGTACCCGGGGTAGAGTCGGAGGATACGTGCGAGGAGATAGCGTGCGGGAGGTGTCGAGTGGAGAGCGTGGGTGAGGACGAATCCGGAGAGCGCGAAGAAGAGGGGGACGGCGAACCCGGTGAATCCCCAGAGCGAGAAGACCGCAGTCGATTCGGCCGGGGCGGTGAACATCGCCCGACCGTAGTGATCCAGGTGATACCCGACGACCGCCACGGCCGCCAGAACCCGAAGCAGTTGGAGATTGTGAAACCGCATGTGCCGTGACATCCGGAGGCCGCAGGATGGCAGAGTCTACCGCCGCCAGCGGACAGGACCAACCCCAGTCACGGTTTCAGAGGGGTGGTGGGGTGGTGTCCTTGGGCTTCTGACCATGCTCTTCCATGAGTTTTCGAAACGACTCGATCCGCCTCTTGAGCTCCTGCTGTTCGGTCGCTCTTGGGTCAGATGTTGCCATCGGGACACTAAGCCCACGATCCTGGCCGAGGTCGGACGCCCACTCTAACTCCAGGCGAAACCCCTTGATGCCGGCCGCCTTGCATGTCTCGATGGTGGTGATTAAGAGGGCGTATGGGACATCTGACTGGACTCGGATCTGAACCACACTGGGTGCAGATGGCCCCTTGGCTGCGAGCCCGAGATACCGGCCGAGGACAGCGACGTTCTCAAACCCAATCGCACCGGCCGATTTTCCGTCCGCACCAATCTCCCTCACCTGGAACGGCCACTTTGCATCTTTCGTCCCGATGGTCAGTTCCAGGTGGGGCACCCGAGATTCGGTGGTGGGGGTCTGCCTGGGGGTAGCGCTCTGGGGTGCAGATTCCGGAGTGCCCGGTTGTGGCTTTCGGGCAATTTCATCGAGCTGTTTGTTGAGTTCGGCCAACTGGCGTGCGGTCTCATCCCGGGCAGCCGCCACGTCCTGACTCATCTTCTCGAAGCGGGCGTGATCCTCCTTGAGCTTGGTGATCTGGAGTTGGAGCCGTAAGATCTGGCTCTTAAAAGCCTCCTTGTCGAGATTGGCGGGTGTCGATGAAGGCGGCTCCGTGGCCTTCAGTTGCGCATCCACCGCGGTGATCGCTTCCTGCAACAAAGCCACTTTTTTCCTGGCCTCAAGGACTTGTTCCTCGAACCGTCTGATAGTAGCCCGATCCTGGGTTTCGTTCTCAGAGATCTCCTTCTGTCTAGAGCGTGCTAATTTTAGGATCGACGAACTGAAGCCATCGGTCGCCCGTTCTTCGGCCGTATTCGCTTCTTTCAGCTCATCCCGAAGTTTTCTCAACCTGTACTGCATCTCGTAACTGGTCTGCGGAGCGGGTGCGATCGTGGGTGGGGTCATGATCGGCTTGGCTGCCTTGGCCGCCAGCAACTTCGCCTCCAGATCGCGGATCTGCACCTTGAGCAGTGGGATCTTTTGACTGAGGACGACTCTGTTAGCCTCGGCGACCCTGACAGTCCCTTGCAGGGGGTCGTACACCGAGCGGGGGTCACCAGTGCTCTGCGCGTCGACGAACTTGGCTTTGGCCAAAGCGATTTCCACCTCTGCGTTGGTGTTGGCAATGGTGGCAACCATGAGCTCATTCCTGAGCTTGGCGAGCCGGGCTTCAAGTTCTGCGATTGTCTCTGCGGACTTGGCTGGCGGGCTGGCGATGCCTGTTGGTCCGTCGGCGGCGGTCGCCCCGGGAACTTCTCGGACACTCACTCCGGCCCCGACCCCGAGCCCGAACACGACCGCCAACGCGAACGATGCGGCGGTCACCTTCTTCACCCAGAACATGTGCAAAACTCCTTCGGCCAGTTGGGAGGCAGTCGACGAAATCACACCTGCCGTAACGACCCGGGCCGCGACCGCTGCCTGGACCGTTGTGGCTGCCAGAACCGCAGGTACTACTGACCCGGGGAGGGCCAGCGCTCGCGTCGGATCGTGCGATCCAAGCCGGTCTCTCAGCCTGGCCAGCCCTCGGGAGAGGAGCGACGAGAGCGTCCCCTCACCGTAGCCGAGTCGAGCGGCGGCATCCCGGCGCGACCACCCCTGGAGGTGACAGAGCACCAAGGGTGCCCGATATCTCTCGGGTAAAGCGAGCAGAGCGGCGTCGAGATCGGCGCGGAGGTCGGCCGCCGTCGGACCAGGGGACGGGTCAGGGGTGGTTGCTGGCAGAGGTACCCGCCGGGCGAGAGCGCGGGCATTGCGGCGACGGATGTTTCGGGCCGTCCACGCAGCGACCTGATACAGCCAAGGGCCGAGCGTTGCCCGACCGGTCAAGCGATGAGCCCGACGCACCAGGACGAGGAAGGTGGCCTGAAACGCATCCTCGACATCGGCCGAGTCGGGGAGAAGCCGTCGGCACGCACTCCAGACGAGTGGTCCGTGGCGGTGGACAAGTTCGGCAAAAGCCGGCTCGTCTCGCGTGGCCAGGAACGCTGCGAGAAGTTCACCGTCGGTGCGGGTATCGGCAAGGGCCGACAGATAGCGTGTCAGGTTCGCGTTGACGCGGATCATACTCCTATCATGTCGTGACCCGGCCTCGCGCGTGCATCGAAATCTGGCCCGACCGATGACTCAGCCATCGATCCTGGGCGTCAATGACTCCTCAACGAAGGCACTGTCACTTCTCGACAACCCACTCGAAATCCCCTGCGGAGCCGCGGTTGTCGTACCATGTGCCGACGATCCGATCAGCAGCGAGTCGTTTCCCGATGTAGTAACAGACTAACCCTTTGGGACCGTCCTGACGCACCGTCACGAGTGGTGGAGACCCCCCAACAACCTCCCCACTCAGTTGATGGCCCGAAGGTTCACCTTTCTTCAACCCCGCCAGGCGGCCAGAAATCCGGTCGTTTCGCACCGTCAGTTCCCACCGCACCGCCCCGCCGGGCTTTGCCTTCACTTCCCCATCGAGCTGATCGTCGTACTTCATCACCCAAACTGCATCCCCGGGCAGGAGAGACTTGGGAGGGTCGTCTGCACGAATCGCACACGGCACGAGTACGACGGCGAAAAGGGCAGCGAGTCGGAGTGAGGGCATTATCATGGCGGGTCTCACGGAAATCGGGGCCATCACACGGCCCCGAGCGGTTTTTTTGGGAGGGTGGGGATACGTTTGATTGTACGAGCTGCCCGGGGAACCGCCGGTCGTCGTGTGTCTGGCACGCTCTCGACACCTGGGGTCAGACCCGAATCGCCGGTCGGCGGATGAGCGTCACCCAGACGACCGGAGGGAATACGGTCACCTCGGTGATGACAAGTCGGATGGGACTTCGGCCGGCATGTCGCACCGGCACAACTTGGCCCCTGTACAGACCTAACCGCTCCCAGTCATCGAGCCCGACTCGCAAACGGAGTCCGCCAACAAGTTCTACCACAAACGCTCCAACTTCGACCCCATTGAGCCCAATCACGGTCCCCATGACATCCCCCCGGGATAGGATACATATGTTCAGTATCCTTTCCGGGCACGAAGTCAACCGGAAATCGGGAAGGATGCAGCGAACGTGGGGCTGGGTGGATCGATTAGACCAGCGGATCTATCCATTTGAGCGGCCATCCGCCCCGTGACAGGTGGTACAATCCCACGCGGGCAGGCCGCGAGTGAACCGCGTCCACGGTGAATGTGTCAGGTTGGTATGAGTGATGCGATGATCGAACTGGATGGCTCGGAAGGGGAAGGCGGGGGACAAATTCTCCGTAGTGCTCTGGCTCTGGCAGCGTTGACCGGCAAACCCTTCAAACTCGTCAATATCCGGGCCAACCGCTCGAAGCCAGGGCTCCAGCCCCAGCACCTGATGTGTGTGAAGGCCGCCGGCGCCATCTGTGGGGCGACTTACAAGGGCGCGGCCGTTGGGTCGAGCGTTCTGTACTTCGACCCGGCCAGGGTGCGAAGCGGCGAATACACCTTCAGTATTGGCACGGCTGGGGCCACGGGCCTCGTCCTTCACACGGTGTACCTGCCCCTCGCCCTTCGTGGTGCGGGGGCCAGCACGGTCACAGTCGGCGGCGGCACCCACAACGCCCACGCTCCGTGTTTTCACTTCAACGAGATCACCTGGGGTGGCTACCTGAACCAGTTGGGAATCGAGATCGAGCAAGAGATGATCCGCCCTGGCTTCTACCCCCGCGGTGGCGGCGAGATCCGGGCTGTGATCCGCCCCTGTTCCCGTGTCCAGGGGCTCAATCTCACGGTCTGCCCGAAGTTAACGACGGCAGGCGGATTCTCCGCGGTCGCTGAGTTGCCGGAGTCTGTCGCTCGACGACAGGCGAAACGACTCGCCTCGCGCCTGAAGGAGGAACAGGTCGAATCCCACATCCCCGTTGAGGAATGGGAGGGGAGCATTGGCCCCGGGTCGGTTGCGGCGGTGATTTTTCGTCAGGCTCCCATCGCCACGCTCTTTTTCGGACTCGGCGAACGTGGAAAACCGGCCGAAACTGTGGCCGACGAGGCCGCCGATGAGGCACTGCGGTATCGGGAAATGGAGGCACCAGTCGACCCCCACTCGGCCGACCAGTTGCTCCTCCCGCTAGTGTTCTCACCCGATGCGAGTGAATTTCGCACCTCCGAGGTCACCGAGGTCACCCGCCACCTGACAACCAACATCGACACCATCGCCAAATTCGTGGACCGTACAATCACCCTCACCGGGCGGGTGGGGGAACCGGGGACAGTCCAGATCGCCGCCTCCTGATTGCATGGGGTATAATCGGAGTTAGCCTTCCTCCTAAACCGGGGTTCGGGATGACTGACACAGACACTGAACCAGCGATGCCGATTGCGCAGGTGGTGCGGTCGACCGAGGCCGAGGGTCCTGGCCGGCGGTTCGCCGTCTGGTTCCAGGGCTGCCCGCTGCGATGCCCCGGGTGCTGTAATCCGGAGTTCCTCCCCTTCACGGGAGGTCAGCCCACCACCGCCACGGCCCTGGCACTAGAAATGCGAGTCGCCCGGGACGAAGCTGGGATCGAGGGGATTACCCTTCTGGGTGGCGAGCCGTTTGCCCATGCTTCTGGGGCGGTTGCGCTTGCGGCGGCAGCTCAGGAGCTTGGTCTGAGTGTGATGGTGTTCAGCGGTTTCACGCTCGGTCAGTTGCGAGAGCGGCGTGATCGGGCTGTTGAGGATTTACTTGCCCGGACGGATATCCTGGTGGATGGGCCGTATCTGAGGGAACAGCCCGATACCGAACGACGCTGGGTCGGATCGAGGAATCAGGTGATCCACTTTCTCACAGACCGGTACTCGTTAGACGATCAGTGGCGTCAGCGGAACACTCTTGAGATTCGAGTGCGGGGCGGAGAGATCACCGTGAATGGTTTTCCAGCGAGAGATGCGGTAGGCTTGTGGAAGGGGTGGAAGCGGAAGAAACCGCCCGCGCTGCGATCCACCCCAATCGTATCCGGGCAGCCAGTACTGGAATCGCGATGACCCGCACGGCCCCTCCCTCGACTCCATCGCCGGGACCGGACGGGCCGAGGCAGGTGTCCCGGTTCGAGTACAACCTCTTGCGCCTCCTCCGGTTCTTCCTCGGTCACCATCCCAGTGACCAGGGAATCCAACTGGCCCGCGCTGCGATCACACGACCTGCGTGCCTGAGTCCGGCGGCGGTGGATTTGGCGAAGGACACTCTCGCCAAGGGTTGTGTCCTGTTCTTGACACGGGCTGGGGGCTGGCGGAACGATCACTACCTCCGGGGGAGGTCTCCGGCCGACGGGCGGGTCTGGGACAGATCAGCGCTGGATGAGCGAACCCTGGTGTTCTCCGCCCCGGTCATGGAGTTCCTGCTCTGGGCAACCTCTGAGAAGATTCACGAAAGCAAGATCTTGTGGGATGCCCCACCACAGGATCTGACCCCAGCGGATGAACTCTTCTTCTGGCTTGCGTTCGATGCCTGTCGAGCCGATCCGGACCTCTCTGGGGTGCTTCGTCGGCTGGCAACATTCCGGAACAACGCTCTCTGCTGGCTCGCGTCGCCGGGGGACATAGCTGGCGCGGATAACACACCCCCGCCCGACTTCCGCTCGACCTTCAGCGGCACCCGGGCAGTGATGCTAGAATGCCTCCAGAATCACCTCGCAGCCAGGTGGCTCCGATCCGAGCGAGCGAAGGGTCAGATTGGGGACTGGAAGAGAATGAACCAGTTGGGACGAGCCGAGTATGCCACACTGCGGGCATTCCTGGAGGCGGCCGACAGAGCGAACCGGACCGACCTCGCCCGCTTCGTTTTGAAAACCAACGCGACTCTCTTCCAGACCGACCTGACCCCGGTCTTCTGGACAGGAGGGTTGCAGGGAAGCGGTCCTCCCAGGCTCGCCGACCGCCTGGAGACTCAGCGGGCAGCCCTCGCCGTGCCCCGACAGATGGAACTCCTCGCGGACTGGCAAGATCGGGCGCGATCGATCGGATATTTCGATGAAGATTATCAGGCAAGTCAGATGTGGAAGCAGGACTGGGAGGCAGTCGGCGGCGACCTTGTGGCCGCCCGGGCGCGAGCAGCGGTCGAGATGGTCGAACCTCTCCGAACTCCCGCACGCCAGCCTGAATCCGATGGTGGCCCTGGTGTATGAGCCAGGGTCAGGTAATCCGGTGAGTTGTCGGAGACGGTGAAAGTAGGCGACTCGCTCNNCGCCGTTTCTGGGAAACTGATGCGGATTGAGTCGCACACTCGCTTGCTGAGTGCCTCGACGATCCAGAAACGGTCACTCGCGGAGCGAGTGACCTACTCTCCGCCGGGACTGTCGCATTCCCAGCGGGGTGAGTGATCTCACGACCCCGAAACCCCGACCTCTGGAGCGAACGAACATGAGCCGGGCTTATCGCATCACTGTAAAAGAATCCGACACTCGCCACCTCAAGGCCGGCGACGAGATAGGGACATGCCTGGAAATCCTGGAGATTCTGCCCCCTGAGGACATGGCCACACTGCTCAAGAACGAGCTGAGGAACCGCGGCTTTGCGGAGCAGGACGATGGCACGATGACCCGCCGTGACGGGGATGTCACGGTGATCGTCGACCCGTGCTCCGGCGAGGTCACGGTGAAGGCCGAGGCGCAAGAGACGGTGAGCCAGGAGGCTCGTCGCGATGCGACCGGATTCAACGATGTCGGGCCGAATGAGAACAATCTCCGGGACCGGGTCCGGGACCAACTCAAGCACGATCTCGACAAGAAATTCGAGCAGGAACAAACTCGCCTTCAGACGAAGGCGACCGAAGAGTTGGAGAAACACCTCCAGGAGATCCAGCCCGAGATCTCGCAGATCGTGAACCAGGTGACCCGTGATGCTCTCAAACAAAAGGCCCAACAGATGGGCACCGTCACCGAGATCACCGAAGACGCGGAATCGGGGTCGCTGACGATTCGGGTCGAGGTGTAAGTCCCGACCCCGGAGGGGTCGCAGCAATTAGTGGTCGAGCGCAGCTCTACCACCGGGGGCGGTTGCAATCACCCCGACCCTGAAGGGGTCGCAGCCGTAACGGTTCCGGGGTCAATTCGTGGTCGGGTCATGGCTTCTGGCCCCGCCGCCGGTGGTGGAGCTGCGCTCAACCACCGGCTAGTCGCTGCGACCCCTCCGGGGTCGACCCACTGTCTCGATCGGCAATCCCTCTATTTGCAAGGCGTTTTGAGACACGCGAGCCTCCGGGTTTGCACCCCAGTGGCACTATGGTAAAATCACTGCATGTCGCTAAACCTTCAAGAATCCCAATTGCCTACTTCCCTCACCCCCGAACAGGCGGTGGAGGCGGCGTATTCCCACGAATTGGCCGAGGTGGCCAGCAAGCTCGTGCGCGGACTCCCGGTCCTCATCGAGTGCGATAAGGAACTGGCCCCGTATCTGTTCCTGAACCTCCGCGGGCGATTCCCAAAGCCCGATAAACCTGGATCGGCTGGCAACACCCAGCCAGCCCAGCCCACCAAAGCCGCTCCTGCGGGCACCCCTCCCACCTCCACAGGGACAACGAGCGCGGCACAGCCAAAGCCGCTCTCGTTCATCTACCTGGACGGACGGCGACCGGAGGCCCAGCAAGGGACGGTCCCGATGGGGCTCATGGGGACCATGATCGCCCAGCTCCGCGACGCAGTCCGGGGACCGGTCGAGCGCCGGGTCGTGGTTTTGCCACACCTCGACCTTCTCACGACCAGCCAGGGCGGCCTGACGGGGGAAGCACGGGAGGTCATCCCGCTGCTGTATGAAAACCCCGAACTCGTCTGGCTGGGCTTCAAAGATCCCTCGTTCCCGCTCCCGAAGGTCATCGAGAACCTGTTCCCGCACTGGGTCTCCATACTCGGCACCCCGCGGAACCGACTGCGTCATCAGATCACTCAAAAGGAGAGCCGGAAGTTTGGCCGCGAGTTCTCCCCCTGGCAGCTTTACAAGTACGTTTCGGGTGTGAATGCCGTCCGACTACGGAAATTGCTCAGCACCCTGGAGGGCGAGGACTACCCCGCCGACCCCAAGCGGGCTTACATGCAGGTTCGGCAAGCCACACTCTCGGGAGCAATGGAAGTTCCGAACGTCGACCTGGACACCGACATCGGCGGCTATGCGAAAGTGAAGCAGCGGCTCAAGGCCGAGATTCTGGATGTCCTCAACAAGCGGGACAAGGCGACCGACCCGGACGATGTCGCGCGGCTCGAAGAATTGATCCCCCGCGGGATGATCTTGTGGGGGCCACCGGGGACCGGGAAGACCTACTTTGCCAAGGCGATCGCGGCCAGTATCGGGGCCGCGATTACGATCGTATCAGGGCCGGAACTGAAAAGCAAATGGGTTGGCGAAAGTGAGGAGAACCTGCGTCAGGTCTTCCACAAGGCCCGTCAGTCGGCCCCATCGATCATCGTTTTTGATGAGTTGGATTCGTTCGCCACGGCCCGTGGAACCTATACCGGCAGTGGTGTCGAGCATTCAATGGTGAACCAACTGCTCACCGAAATGGATGGGTTCCACAAGGACGAACTCGTCTTTGTCGTCGGGACCACGAACTTCGTCGAGTCACTCGACCCGGCTCTCCTGCGCCCGGGCCGGTTCGAGTTCCACCTTCACATTCCATATCCAGAGGATGACGACCGGCGGGAGATCCTGAAGATCTATGATCGCAAGATGCGGCTCAAGCTCTCCTCCGCTGCGCTCGACTACGCCGTCCGGCGCACGGGGGACAATTACCAAACACCCACCGGCACGCCCTTCAGCGGCGACCACCTGAACGCCCTGTGCCGGTCCATCGCCCGACTACGGATGCGGGAAGAAGTCGTCGGCGAGACGACCCAAAAGCTCGTGGAGCGTGGGTTGACCGAATTCGACGAGAAGGTCGAGATCACGGACAAGGACTCGGTCATGGTGGCCACGCACGAGTGTGGCCACTTCCTTTGCTCGATCTTCTGCCCCAATCATCCGGCGCCCGAACGAGTGACGATTCAGAGTGATATGCCGTGGGTGCCGTTCTTCACCGAGTTCAAAAAAGAGGACACCCGCAAGATCGGTCACACCCGCGCGGAGTTGCTCGACATCCTGTGTGTCTTGTATGGTGGAATCGAGGCCGAACGATTACTGATGGGAGACATCTCGACGGGCGCGAGTGGGGGCGGAAGTCCGAACTCGGACCTCTCACGGGGCACCCACATTGCTTCGATGCTGGTCGAAGTGTGTGGCATGAGCAACTTGGCCGCGCCGCTGCGAATGTTCCGCGATCGGGAAGGGAAGCGGGATGTCATCTCCGGCTCGATGGCCGAAGCCATCGACCGACAGATCAACACCGTCATCCTCGAAGCCCAGGCGAGGGCCGCAGCCATCCTTGCGAAGCACAAGAATGATTTGCTCCAGCTTCGCAATGAACTGGTCGAGAAAAAAACGATCGAGGGCGAGCGGGTCGCGGCGATTATCGCCGACTTGCGGTCCAGTTACCCGGCCGACGTGGGCGCTCCCGGGCCGACGGTGAAGCCCATTGATGGGCAGGGTGGCGTGGAGAGCAAGGTGCCGCCACGAAAGGTCAAGGACATCGCGAACGGTGAGGCGTGAGGCTTCTGGGCGGCCTGGGAGTCGCTCCCATTGGTCGACCCCGGAGGGGTCGTAGCGATTAGCCGGTGGTTGAGCGAAGCGATACCACCGGGGGCGGGACGGTGACAATGACCCACCACGAATTGACCCGTGAGCGCAATGGCCTTGCTGCGACCCCTCCAAGGTCGGGGTGATTGTCATCGTCAACCGGTGGTGTCGCTGCGCTCGACCACCGGCTAATTGCTGCGATCCCTTCGGGGTCGGAGTGATTGTCATCGAATCCGAGAACGGAGACGAGTCAGTAATGGCTGAAATGATTATCATGCTTCGCCGGGATCCAAATTCCGGGAAGCAAAATATCATCGTGAAACTCAACTCCGACCCGGATTCGCTCCCGATCGAACACGAGCAACTCCACCGCCGACTGGTCGAGAAATTAGTCGGAAAGGGATTCGACCCGGAGGACATGGGAGAGTTGATTGTCGAGCGGGAGCCGGAAGCACCGGTCGCTCAGCCGACTGCCAGTCCCACCGAGCCCCAGAAGCAGAAAGCCGGACACACGGGTTAAGGGAGACGGCCGGAAATGACCTACCAGGTTGTGGGTGCCACGGGCGGCTNNCCGCCCGTGGCACCCGATCCTGCTGGTCGATTTTTTCCCGTCGCTTGCCTGACTCGCACCACCTCGCTGGGGGGTGTTTTGACCTGTCTGCGACGTGCCCCCTCCCCGTGCGGGGAAGGGGGATTCACCCAATCCGCCACACCACATCGCCCCATGCCATGATCCTGCTGTTCCCCGATCTCGACACGCTCCGGCTTACGCTGACGAGCAATACTGTCCCGGCGGATGTCACCTTGGCCCCGGCTGCGGTGAGCTACGACGACCAGGGGCGGTGGTACGTCGAGCCAACCGTGGCACTGTCCAGAACGACCGCCAAGACCCTCGACCGGCTCGGGGTGAAGGGGTCGAAACGCCACGCGACAGACGCCCCAACTGATGTGAGCAGTTGGATCCAGATCCTGCCCGCGACCCGTGAGCCTGGGACGCCGGGCCTCTCCTCCCAAACGCCGGTACTGTTTGACCTAAGTTCGGCGAACGATCTCCCCATGATCGTCTCCGAAATGCTTCGCCTGGGGAACGACCGGCAGGCTTACCGGTTCTTTACCACCCCCAGTGATCCCGAGGGCTCGCGCGTTTTGCTTCGCGTCGTCGGGCCACCGTACTACACCCTTCTGAGAGCCCTCGACCAGACGTCCTCCGGAGCCACCGGGGAGGTTCGGGCCTACCTCGAACGCGCGCCCCGAGTGTGGGTCGAGATCGGTTACTCCCACCCACTCGCTGCCCAGGTCCGTGTGGCCGACCAACAACTGCTGCTGATCCGCCCACCCAGAGAATGGGTGTTCCTGGAAGAAGCCCCCTTCCAGGATGTGTATGACCTCCTCCAGTTCAAGCTCCCGGCCGCGCCGATCGGTTGGGCCGAGTCGGACGCCCCCCAGAAAATGGCTGTTCCGCTGCGACTGACAGCCGGGAACGCAACCGATGTGGCCGAGCTATGGGTTCTCCGGAACGATGCCGTGGGCCAGCTTGATACGTTCGTCCGCGATGCCGACGACCGACTGGTCAAGCAATTGATGTTCGCAGTTGCGACCGAGCCAGGAGGGAACCGCACGGTGGTTCTGCGGACCCGGCCGTTCAAGCTGGCTCCGCCGGCGCTGCCGCTAGAGAATGCCATCGGATTCAAGCCATTCTTGAAACTCCCGAACGTGTTCATTCCTACTGGTCAGCGGCTCCACCCCACTCTCCGCCGTGATGCCGTGCGGAAACTTCTCGCCGATGACCCGGATCAGGTCGTCTGGCTGTACCCGGATGGGCGGGGTGGGTTCACTCCGGAGAGTGTCCCGGATTCGGCCTTCCGGTCATTGGAGGATTGGGTCGATTACGTGATCGAGGCCGAACAGGGTGCGCTTGCCGCGTGGATCGAAGCCACTCGGTTCGACTTCGATCACTTCATTTGCAAGGAGAGTGGAGGGCCGAAGACGAAACCGGATCGGGGTGACAAGGAGCCTCGGAGTCGGGATGGGACCGAGGACACCAGGGGAGCGAAGTCGGCAACCACTCCGGTGGCAGCCCCCACGAAGGGGAAATCGGTCGCCAAATCGGGTGGTCCCGCCGAATTCCTCCCGCAGATCGAATCCAAGCCGCCTGGCGAGTGGAAGATCCGGCTGAAGGAACTGGAGGATCGATTCCTGGCCGTGGAGGGATCACTCGATGCCCCGGACCGACTCGGGTTGTGGTCGGAGCTGGCAGCAGCGAATGCCGGGGTGGGGGATTTCACCGAATCTGCAATTTGTTGGTTGAACGCCCTCTGGCATTCCAACCCTCCACAGGCCGAGTGGTTGGCAGGGTGGGTCCGCACCGAGTATCCGACCGTAACCGGTCCACTCACCGCTGCCGAGTTCGACCGTCGATTGAAGAGTCCCTCCGAATCGGTCAGTGACTACCGGGCCGTGGTCGCTGGGTTCCTGTGGCTGACTGCACAGGATCCAGTCCCGGGGTGGCTCATTGCGCGACTCCCCGCGATTCAGAACTATCTGGTCGTACATGAAAGTGCTCTCCCCGTTCGAGCCGTCTGGCTGGCCTGGTATCGGATGGCGCAGGTTTCCGGAGCGGACGTTCTCGGACTGGCCCGTGCTCGGGATCGAATCCTTCAGCGACTCTTGACCGAAGGGCTTTCTCCTGAGCGGGATCTGCCCAGCTTTCTGCGGTTCGCGGGCCTGCGGGATTCGGAGCGGCTACGGGTGGTCCGGGACAAGGCCCTCGACCTGCACCAGACGGTGCGGAAGTGGATCGAGGGGCACGCGAAACAGGGCAGTGGCGGAAAGGACGATCTGATCCTCCGGAACTTGCCGTTTGTCGACCTCCTCTTCGCCTTTGCTCTCGCCAAGCTCGGAGAGGCATCATCCTCGAAACGGCTCCTCGAAGACGCACGAAGGGAGATGGAGGGACCGGTTCAACGACCGCCGACTGCCCAGCAGGATCCGGCCACGACAGCGGCCACGACAGCGGCCGTCGTCAAGAATTTCCTCTTCAAAGCGTTCAAGTATCGGATCGATCAGGTGATCGCCGGGAAAGCACATGGGGGGCAACTGTCGGCTGAACTCCTCGGAGAGCTGGACGAGATCACCAAGGCAGGTGCAACGGGTGGGGTCAATCACCCTTACAAGATGGCCCAGTACGTGATCGCCCGCATGCGAGAGCAGTCCCACCTTCTGGAGCCGCAGGAGAAGCCTGACCCGTATGGGGAATGGACGAAATACGGAGACGCCCTGAAAAAAGATCTGGCGGACCTCCCCCAAATCCGCGATCCAGGGAAACTGGCAGACCGGATCCGTCGGCTGTATCGAGAAGGGTTCCAGGGGAGAACTTCGGCCGAGGTTCAGTTCCGGGTTCTCCACGACACCTTGCTCCTTGCACCCCGAGTCGGTGAGGCGTTTACCGTCGAGCAGATTAATCTGGTTCCGGGCGTCCTTGCTGCGCCTCTCGGAGGGACGGGTCTGGAAACGATCGATGTTCTCAAGATGCAGTGTGAGCTGCTCCGTCGGGCACTCTTCCTGGCGGGGCATTTCGACCGACCTGAACTGGTCCAGCGGCTCGTTGGCCAGTTTGTTCACCTGGTTCATAACAAGAAAGACGAGTCGCGGTATCGGCTGGTCAATGTGGTTGCGGGCCAGTGCCTCAAGAGCCTCAAGAAGCTCGGTCTGCGAGATCAGATTGACCAGTTCCTGGGCCGGCTCCAGGCCGAAGTGCTCCAGGGAGCCGATATCGCGGAGCTGCGAAAGAAATCCGCTTCCAAGCCCGAAGCATGGGGAAGTGTCCTTCAAACCTTGTTAAACCTGGCTGCGGGTTGGCTGAGTTTCGGATTGCATGGCCCGGCCAACCGGATCCTGGACGAAGCCCGATCCGAATTGCTGAGTTCCACCGGGCTCTCTCTCCTATCCAAGGAGTACACCGAACTGGCTCGGGCCTATGTGACGGCCCTCGGTCAGGGGCCGTCTGAGACTGGGCTTCCGCGGATGGCGGAACTGTTCCGCAAGATGGACACCAAGAAGATCAGCAATACGTTCACCACCAATCCACACTACTCCCGGTTCCATTTCAATCTGGTCGAGGAGCTCGTACTTGCGATGGTCAGCGACGAGTTCGCCCTTGGCCCGGCGGGACGCCGGTGGCTGGACGACGACGAATATCTGGTTCGTCGAAGGATTCATGCGGACATGAAGCGGCATCTCGACCGAAGCGGGTTGTAGTATGCCGTCGCTCCAGAGATGATGGGCAGAGTGGGCTGCCCCGTGATCCCGCGTGACCAATCAGGATCGCCTTCTCCGTCACCCCGACCCCGGAGGGGTCGAAGCGATTAGCCGGTGGTCGAGCGCAGCTCTACCACCGGTTGGCGATGACAATCACCCCGACCCTGGAGGGGTCGCAGCAGGGCCGTCGCGGTCCCAGGGTCAATTGGTGTTTGCCTCATGCTCCCCGCCCCCGGAGTTAGAGCTGCGCTTAACCACCGGCGGATTGCTGCGACTCCTCCGATGTCGTTCGGGTCAACGTGCTTATGTCATTGTCACCGTAACCGCCTCCGGTGGTATCGCTGCGCTCAACCACCGGCTAATTGCTGCGACCCCTGCCGGGGTCGGGATGATTGGCACCGCAAACCGGTGGTATCGCTTCGCTCAACCACCGGCTAATCGCTGTGTCCCCTCCAGGGTCAATTTGACGCAAGAGTTGGCTCTGGTTGGGCGTTTCCCATTCCGCAAGCTAGACTTCGGCCATGCTCGCGCTGTTCTTTCCCCACCTGGACGCCCTGCGGCTGGTTCTGGCGAGTGGGGTTGTGCCCCCTGAGGTGACCACCGCCCCGGCCCGGGCGGGGTTCGACCCGCACGGTCGCTTATGGCTGGAGCCGGCCGCACTCCCCCGGCGGGATGCCCTCGCCGGACTCGCCCGGTTCGGGGTGCAGGCTCTGGGCCGGGGGGAAGCATTGACCGAAGGGGTGAACGCCTGGGCCGAATTGCTCCCCCTTCGCTCTGTTCCCGTCGACCCTGCAACGATCCCCGGACAAATCCTGTTCGAGCTTCCCGATGGTCAGGTTGCCAAACTCCTTCGTGATCTCTGTCGCCGTCGCCGCAACCCCACGGGTGTGCGGTTGCTCCCCGCAACCGGAGTTGGTCGGGCATGGGTGACGAGTTCGGGGATGCCCCCGCTTGAGATGCTTCTCAGGTTCACCGATACGGACTCGTTGATTGAACCGTTTATGGAACAGTCGCCGGGAGTGTGGGTTCGGGTCGGTTGGGAGCACCCACTCCCGAACCACCTACCAGTTCCACGAGATCAACTGCTGCTCCTCCGTCCGCCTCGTGGTGTGGTCCCCTGCACCGGCCCGCTTCCCCTCCCCGTGTTTGAGGACTACCCAGTCAGGGGCTGCACGACTCCCACCCCAACTCGGGTTGCAATCCCTCCGATCCCCGTTCGCCTTTCTCTGAAACACAAGAGCGATTTTTCGCGCGAAATGCTCTGGGTTTTCCCCGGGATCGCTGCGAAAGAGTTCTGGGAGTTTTGCCGATCCGGGGATGAGCGGGTTGTCCGCCAGTTCGAGACCGCGAACATTTCGGCCGGGGGGGAGACGTGTCTGGTCGTCCGCCCCGCCCCCGGGAAGAGACTCCCCACGCCCTTACCGCTGGTGGCGCCCGGATATTGCCCTGATCCCCGAGTCCCCGGTTTGTACTTGCCCGCTGGCCGGTCCCTCCATCCGATCGTCCGGGCGCGGGAACTGAGAACCCTCCTGGGCCACGGACCAGATCGGTTGACCTGGCTGACGATTGGGTCGGCTGGCGGCGTTGTCAGCCATTGCGTATCCCTGGGGTCGTTCCGCCCGGTCTCTGCCGCTCTCGAATATACCGCCCCGCCGCCAGTCCGTCTCCCTGCTGTCCCGCCCCGGGCGGAACCGTTTGCTTTCGATTCGATCTGTCCGACACCACACACGGAGGATCAGTCACCCATCGAGCCGGAATACCCGGACGAGCCGGCCGAAGTGGGATCGGCTGGCGCCACCAGCGATGATCATCCTGGGTGGCTGAGTCGATCTCTGGAGCGGCTGGCTGGTCGGTTCCGAAGGCTGCCTCGTGCGGCTGGAGGGAACAAGGCGGGTGA
This sequence comes from Gemmataceae bacterium, assembly GCA_003136315.1. GTDB lineage: Bacteria > Planctomycetota > Planctomycetia > Gemmatales > Gemmataceae > Urbifossiella. Next base: position 41,566 of record PLDW01000516.1, read on the forward strand.
GGTCGGGCTGCCATCCTCGGCCCAGCCGACCACGAGCGAGCGACGGCCCGTCTCTCGCCCCACGACTCCCGAGCGTGTCGAGGAGAAACTCGCTTCTGCCGATGCCCTCCTTCACGGCCGGGAGCGGGCTGCTCGCCGCCACGAACTCGAGTCGCGATTGCTCCGCGAGTTCCCCCAGTTCGGACCTGATCGGCGAGCGGGTGGGTGGGCGGAACTGGCTGCGGTGTACGTTGCCACCGGGAATCCGGCCGATGCTGCGGTCTCGTGGATCAATGCGTCATGGGAGGCTGACCCACCGCCGGAGGAGTGGTTGGAGCAATGGTTTTTGGCGGAATGTCGTGCGGCCAAGCAACCGTCAGCGGCCGCGTCTCTCGACCGCTGGCTCGGAGAGCCAGGTCGGTTGGGGAATGCGCGAGTGGTTGCAGCGTATACCGCCTGGGCTGGCCGCCAGACCCCACCCCCAGGCGAACTGCTCTTTGCGCTACCGCAGATTCTCGCGCTTCTGGACCAGCAGTTCGACGACCTCCCCGCCCGTGCCGTCTGGCTTGCCCGTCTGGCGGTGACCAGGCTGTGCGATGGCGACGCTCTGGGTCTAGCCCGGTGGCGGGATCGGGTTCTCGCACGGTTGAGAGAAAAGGGGCCAGGTCTGGATCTCGACGAGCCCTCCTTTCTCCGTTTCCATGGGACCGCCGCTCCGGACCGCTTCCAGACGGCGCGGGAGTGGTTGACGCGGGTCCGCAAACCGATCATCGACTGGATCGGCCGACTAGGCTCGGCTGGCCGGCTCCAGTGGGCCGGTCTGGACCCCGAAACGGACTGCACCGCGGCCTACGCCCAACTCATGCTTGCCTGGGGTCTCGGCTGTCTGGGAGAGCGGAGCCGCTCCCTGGACTGGGCCGCCCGGGCTCGGAAACTCCTGACCCGAGCAGTCGGGCCGGGAGTCGATCCCGCTGTCCACCGACTCCTCTCAGATGCATTTCAGTCCCGCATCCGGGATGTCCAGGAGGGTCGTCCTGCCCGGCCGGGATTCCCAGGGGATCTCCGGGCCTGGAGCGATCAATTACCGGTATTCTCCCGGTATGCGGTCGACCGACTCCGAGACTCCATCCGGATTCTCGAACCGGTGGGGCGGGGTCGGGCATTCCGTGGCCTGGACCTCCGCGAGTTCCGCGGGCAGGATCTGCTCGGCGAGCGGCTCCAGGTCTTCGCCGACCGCTCCGACCCGGGCACGCTGGCGGACGAAGCCCGGGGTCTCCTGGAAGTCTGCGCAGCGGATTCCTCATCAATGACCGTACCGCGAACGACCCAGACCCTCCTGGATGCCGCCTCACATCTTCCCGGTCCACTCGTTAAGGAGGTTTTGACGCATGTTGTGCCAGCGTGTACGTGGCTCGAAACCTGGCTTCAGGCCGGCCGGTGGACGGATGCGGAACGCGCGGAGTGTCTCCCGGACTACCTCAGTCGAATCCTCTCCCAGGCTCTGGCCGCAGCGACGTTTCACAACCTCTGGTCGGAGGTCCGTGGAGTCGCGGACTACCTCACCCGCCGTGTGGGGTCCGACCCCGCTTTGCGGTCTGCTGTGATCGCGTCCGCAGGGTCGTTGTTTCGGTCTCTGCGAAAGCTCGGCTACCGGACTGAAGCCGAGGCCCTTCTTCCCATCCTGGACCCAGGCTGTGGTGAGTGGCCAGTCGATGCGCCGTTCCCGCCAGCCCGGCTTGGATTGGCCATCGGGTGGTTTGCGATCAGCGAGGAAGACTTTGGCAACCGCATCCTGGACGATGCTCGCCGCCGACTCTTCGTGGCCCGAGTGGGGGACGACCGGGAGAGAACCGAACTGGCCATTGCGTATGCCGAAGCGCTCGGGTTCGCCCCCCCGCGGATCGCGCTTGGTCGGCTGGAAGAGATCTTCCAACTCCTGGACCGGGTGACCACCGCGGGATCGACCAATCGCTACTACACGCTGAAACCCCTTCAACTGATTGATGCGGTGGTCCGGGCAGTGGTGACGGACGATTTCGCTCTTGGCCCGGCTGTTCGTGGCTGGCTGGACGACGACGAGTTCCTGACTCGTCGTCGCATCCACCGGGATATGGCGGCAGCACTGCGGGACGAAGGGTTGCGGGTGGAATGAGGAACGGCGGAGAGGATCTAACCCCAATCCCGTTCAACTCTTCTCGCCGCGTTCCTGCGCTGCCTGGCGGTGGGCCACCCACCCCACCGGGAGCAATTTTGGCCGGGGAACGACCACTCCTGTGATCCCACCGTGTCGGTCCCAGAGGTGCTGGGAGCGGTGTCGTAGGAAATGAAACACACCCGGGTCCGGGTGATTCGTGATATACTCCCTCACCAATTCTGCCATGTGAGCGTCGTACTGGTCCTTCGAGTGCGAGTGGACGGCGTAGCGGCCGGGGTGTCGGCGTAGGTCGCCATCGAACGCGGGACTGATGTGGTACAGTTCGTGGAACACCGTCACCAGCTTCTCTTCAAAAGTCTGATCGAGGAATCGGGGCAGGCAGAATGTTAGAACGTAGAGCATCTCGACCCCGTCCACGAAAAACCGCTGGACCTGATACTCGACAGCCCCGTGGCGGCGGGTGAGCCGACCTTCCCGGAACCGGAGCGGAGTCACCCGCGCCTGGAGCCCGTAAATGCTGCGGTTGCGCGACGGGGTGTATGACAGCAGAACCGAGGGCATCCGGATGTGTCTGAGGGCCTCGCACCGCCCCACAACATCCTCGCAGACACGCCTGATCCGGGCGCAGAAGTCGAACGGCTCTTCCGGTGATACTGCCCCGGCCGGGCGTCGGGCATGGATTCCCTTGGGGGTGACCCAACGAGCCGGGAGCGGCCGGCAAGCCGAGTCCCAGCAAAGTTCAAGTGGCAACGGCCGCCCGACCTGGGGACGGGCGTTCGCTGTCGAGGATCGGTGAGTTCCGGTCCGTTTGCCGATCATGCGGGTGGTTCAGTAGGCCTCATGGCGTGCGGGATTGGGAGGGATGATCGGAGCCAATGCTAGGCGGAACCGTGCGGCCGGTCAACAATCTGGTGAGAATCACTAATATGAGGAATCAGGGGTGCTCGTCAGAATTTACTGTGTGGTCGGGGTGATGGGACGGTCACCGAGAGAGCCATCGGGCAAAGATCTTGTCACATGCAACAAGACGAAAATACGAGTGTTATCCGGGGGTGCTTGTTGGTTCAACCACCCCAGGGAGTACCCCGCAGCACCGTCCGTCAAGGGCTCAAGCCCTCGACTCTCGTCTGCCGCCCCGTTCTGGGGTTGAACACGGATTGAAAGCAACTGAGTCGTGTGATCCATCACCACTTCCCAGATGTCGAGATGAATGTTTCCCAGTCCACCCTACTCCTTGGATTTGGGCGGCATGGCCCGGAACAGGCGGACGATGGCATCCACATCCAGGCTGTCCACGTTGCCGAGGATGATGATCGTCTGGTCTTCGGCTACGTTGCGTTCGATGATGGTGTGGAACCCACCCCAACTCCCGTTGTGACCCATCCTCGTAATCTTGCCGTTGTCCACCGCCACACCCCAACCGAAAGCGTAATCGGTGGTTCCGTCCTTGCCATATTTGGAGGGGACAAGAGCCAACTTCCGCGTCGCGGGTTTGAGCACCTTGCCCTGACGCCAGCCCTCGTCCCAGCGGGCCAGGTCGTCGAGGCTGGCCCAGACGCTTCCGTCACCGACCGTCAACATCGTTTCGTGACGGAACGGGGCTGGCCCCCACGATTCTTCGAACATGTTTTTGTCCTTGTGGTAGCCCAGCGCGGGCTCTCGCGGCGAGAAGTTGGGCCGTTCGTAGACCCCCGCGGTTTTCATTCCCAGAGGATCGAAGATTTCTCTCTTGAGGAAGCTCTCAAACGACTGCTTGGCGACCCGTTCGACGATCAGGGCCAGGAGCATGAAGTTGGTGTTTGTGTACCTCCAGTCCGAGCCGGTGGGGAAGTACAGGGGGAATTTCTTCCGCTCCTGGGCGAATAAGCCGACATAGTCCTCGTTTGTCACAAACTTTGGATGCTTGCCCTTCACATCCTGGAAATCCATGTATTCCCGCAAACCGGACGTTTGCCGGGCCAGATGGAGAATGCGGATCGGGTTCTTTTTGTCGTATTCCGGCAATTCTGGCAGATACTTGCGGACATCGTCATCAAGCGATAGCTTACCTTGCTCGTAGAGGAGCAGTATGGCTGTTCCCGTGAACTGCTTGGAGCACGAGGCCAGCTCGAAAGTGGTCTCGGGGGTGATGGGCTTCTTGTCCTTGAGGTGGGCCAGCCCGTAGCATCGTTGGAATACCTCCTTGCCGTGTTCCCGGACGAGCACAGCGGCTCCGGGAGTCTCAGCTCGGATTCCGGCGTCGGCGACAATCGAGTCCAGGCACGTGGCGAAGTCATGGCCGCGGATGCGGGTCATGCTCAGTTCGCCCTTGTCCTGGCCGCGATTCTCGTTGACGGTGGTGGTGGTCCCCTTGAATTTCTTGCTGTCGAGCAAGAGCGTCAACTTGGCGGTACCTTTGACCTGATCCCCCCGCCACGGTTCCTCGAATGTGAATTCAAAAAGGCCAGAGGCCGAATCGTAGGTGCCTGCCTTGATGTGGCCAATCTGGTCCTTGGCGTGGACATACGAGCCGGTGACTGAGAGGAGTTTCTTATCTTTGATGGGAGCAGTGCGGAGGGTGACATAGCCCCAGTCGGTGTCCCAAAGCCCGGCGATGTCATGGGGTTCGGCACGCCAGGCACCGTCGTAGAGTTTTGCGAAGGGGCCGTTTGAAAACTTGACTTCACAGCGGTCTCGGTAGAGGCGGATCGAGCAATCGCGGTTTTTGTCGTACAGTTCGATGAACGTGTCGGACCGATCCTTTTCCACGAAGTGCTGGGTGCCGGTCGGCGATTTCTCTTCCCACTGGCGATCCTGGATCTGCTCGAAATGCCCTTCCTGATAACGCCAGCATTTCCGATCCGCCGCATCACTGGGGGTGGCAAATGCCGCGACCAGAACGATCGCAACCACTGACCCCAGCGAACGAGAGCTGATCATGTGACACCTCCGTGTGTATGGGAAGCAGGTCCAAGATTCCACCGGCACGCTCCAACCAGACCCAGAAGGCCGCCCAGAAGGCCGCCCAGGGCGTGGCCCTGGGCTGAGAGATCTCAGCCTTTCAGGCTGAAAACCGATCGATGTAGAGGCCGCGGTCAGACCCTCTTCACCCTGAAGGGGTGAGAGTTCTCAGCCCAGGGCAACGCCCTGGGTTCCGTTCAGGCTGAAAACCGATCGATGTCGAGGCCGCGGTCAGACCCTCATCACCCTGAAGGGGTGAGAGTCCTCAGCCCAGGGCAACGCCCTGGGTTCCGTTCAGGCTGAAAACCGATCGATGTCGAGGCCGCGGTCAGACCCTCTTCACCCTGAAGGGGTGAGATTCCTCAGCCCAGGGCAACGCCCTGGGTTTCTGGGACGACGCCCTGACTTCCGTGGGCAACGCTCTGGGCTTCATTCCCTCCCGCCAGCCACTTCTGGAGCTGAGACAGCCCGGCCTCGATGACCTCCCGGCTGGTGGCGAACGACATCCGCACAAACCCCTCGGCACCGAAAGCGATTCCCGGAACGAGGTTCACATGGGCCTGTTCGAGCAGCACGTTACAGAAGGTGAGCGAATCGGTTACGATCTTGTCCCCGAAGGTCTTGCCGAAGAAACCCGACACGTCGAAGAAGGCGTAAAACGCACCGTCGGGAGTTGGGAGCTTCAGTCCGGGGATGGCGCGCAGACGGGAGACGGTCAGTTCACGTCTCGCTGCGAACTCCGCCCGCATTTCGGCAACACACTCCTGGGGACCATCCAGTGCCGCAATCAGCGCGGCCTGGCTGACGCTCGACGGGCAACTCGTCTCCTGGCTCTGGATCGTATCCATCGCCTTCACCACATCCTTCGGTGCGACCGCCCAGCCCATCCGCCAGCCCGTCATCGCGTAGCTCTTGCTGGCCCCGCTGATCGTTATCGTCCGATTCGTCAGGCCTGGCCGCAGGGTGGCCACACAGGTTGGTGTCGCCGTGCCGAAAGTGAGTTGCTCGTAGATTTCGTCGCTGAGCACGGCGGCATCCGTCGTCAGGATCACATCAATCAACGCAGCGAGTTCGGCCCGCGTGTAGACCGTCCCGGTCGGGTTGCACGGGGAGTTGATCATCACCAACCGAGTCCGGGGTGTGATGGCAGAGCGGAGTTGTTTCGGGCTCATCTTGAACCCGCTCTCAGGGGTTGTGGCCACCACCACCGGGGTCGCCCCTGTCATGCTCACAAGGTCGGAGTAGCTCACCCAGTAGGGGCTGGAGATTATGACCTCATCCTCGGGACCGACCGTCGCGGCCAGGGCGTTGTGGATCGAGTGTTTGGCCCCATTCGAGACGATCACATTCTCCGGCCCGAACTCGTACCCGTGAGTTTTCTTGTACCACCGGGCGATGGCGGCTTTCACCTCGGCCGTTCCGGCGGCGGGGGTGTAGTGAGTTTGCCCAGCGAGCGCGGCCTTTTCGGCCGCCAGGCAGATGTGTTTCGGCGTATTGAAATCCGGTTCACCCAGGCTGAAGTCGAACACCTTCACCCCGGACTGCCGGAGTTGACGGGCCTTTGCCCCGGCCGCTAGAGTGGCGGATGGTTGTATGGACCCTGCCAGCTTCGAGATGCGGATCATGAGGCCTTGCCCCCTGCGTGGGGTGTAAGAGGACACGTCGGGCATGGACGAAGGATCATCCTACAACCCGCCGGACGCATGGAACTCCCATTTTCGACATGGACGTACAGAATGCACGTTGCTCACTTCATCCAACGATACCCGCCAGCCCTGGGGGGTTCGGAGGCATACTTCGCTCGACTAGCGGACTATCACCTCGCGTGCGGGGATGAGGTGAGTGTGTGGACAACCACAGCCCTCGACCTGGAGTCATTTTGGCGATCCGACCGCCAGGAGGCGAGCCCTGGACGAATCCTTTCCCGTCCACTGGATCTCCGCCGATATTCATTGTGCCGTTTCCCGGGCCGACGGTACATCCTGAAATCCTTCTCACTCGTGCCAGTGCGGCGGTGGCAATGCCTGACGATGCCGTGCAATCCCCATTCTCCAGGGATGTGGCGCGACGTAGGTCGTTACACTGGTCCACTCGATGCGGTTCACGCCACCGCCTTCCCCTACGCCTTCCCAATCCTTTGCGCCCTCCGCCTTGCCCGCCAGCGGGGAGTACCGTTCCTCCTCACTCCGTTCCTCCACCTCGGCAACCCCGATAACCCCTCTGACCAGACCCGGAAGCAGTACACCGCTCCACCACTGCGGTGGCTCCTTCGACAAGCCGACCGCGTCTTTGTGCAGACCCGTCTGGAATGGGACGCCGTGGTCGGGCTTGGTGTGCCAACCAGGCGTGTGGTGCTTCAGGGATTGGGAGTGGATTCCACAGACTGTACGGGTGGAGATCGCAGGATCGCCCGCAAGGGGTGGAGCGTTGGACCTGAGGAGGTGGTGGTCGGACATCTGGCGAACCAGAGCGCGGAAAAAGGGAGTATCGACCTCTTGAAAGCGGCGAAACGAGTCTGGGCCGAGGGGCATCGGTTTCGCCTTGTCCTGGCTGGACCCGAGATGACCAACTTCCGAACCTTCTGGGACGGCTTCACGCCGAAAGAGCGCGTCACCCGGCTGGGGGTGTTGACAGATGCCCAGAAGCGAGACTTCTACGCCGGTATCGATGCGTTCGCCTTGCCATCGCGATCGGACTCATTCGGGCTCGTGCTGCTGGAGGCGTGGGCGAATGGTCGGCCGAACCTCGTGTACCGCGCGGGCGGCCCGGCCGAATTGGTTCGAGACGAGGTCGATGGGCTTCAGGCTCACTGTGGGGATGTGCAGGAGCTGGCGAGGAACCTGCGACGGCTCGTAACCGATGGAACACTCCGGCATCGACTCGGCCAGGCCGGGCAGGAACGGGTGGAGCGGGATTTTCGCTGGGGGGAAAAGCTCGAGCTCGTTCGGGAGGTCATCCGAGAAGTACGAGAGGGTGTTGAGCACTCAGCAGGACAGGAACACAAATCGGTAAGTCGAGTGTCAGCAGGGAGTTTCCTGCCTCTCTGTGAACGCCGGGCCGCCACGGAGGGCGGCCCCTACATCGATTGTCACCCCCCGTAGTCGACCGTACTTGTTTGCGAGTGCGGGGGTAGGGGCGGCCCTACTATGCAGCGTCGGGGTATTCCACTGACAGGATTGCCAGGACGAATTTATCTCTCGTCAAGCCGCGCCATCCGAGCGGTTCTGTCCCCTCGGGAACGCCGGAGGCAGCGTGCATAAGGCTTTTCACAATCGCGAACCCTCTGTTCGTCTCCGAGAGTTCCGTCAGCTATTGCAGACGCTCTTCCCGTGTCTTTTTTGGGTCTGGGCCATAATCGGACGGGGACATGGTGTTTCTCCAGAAGAGGGGGGTAACCCACAGTCGAGGGAAGTATACACCACAACGCTAATGGCGCAACCTCCGATGCCACTCAAGCCGCTCCCGATCCCAGTTCGCAAAAATACTCAACAATTTGCCTGACATCCACTGCCGAATAATCACGAAATGACCCCGGAGGGGTCACAGCGATTAGCCGGTGGTTGAGCGCAGCTCCACCACCGGCGGCGGTAAAGGTGAGAGTGACGCGAACACGAATTAGCACCGGGGCCTAGCGTGGCTGCGACACCTCCGCGATCGGGATATGCGTCCATTCGCTGCCCAATCGCGGAAGCCCTGGTAAGGCTAGAGGTGAAATATGACCCGCTTCTGACACCGGGAGATCACCAGCGCCGCGAGTGCGATCAGGGCCACTGTGAACAACATGGCGTAGAGGTAGACCTTGGCTGGTGGCAAATCACCCTCGGCGAGGGGTCTTCGGATCATCTCCATGAACATGTTCACCGGATTAATGCGGTGGAACCACTGCAACCCCTGCTTGGACGAGTAGATGATCGGTGTCAGGAAGAACAGGATCTGTGTTCCGACTTCGAGAAGGTGCTGAGTGTCCTGGAAATAGACGTTCGTGAAAGCGAAGATCGTGGCGATGGCCCAGCCGGCCATCACCAACAGGATCAGCGCTGGGATCACTGCCCAGAGCATCTCGAGCGAGGCCGGACCGTCAACCATGACGACCGCAACGATTGCGACTCCGAGCGCAATCGAGGAATGGATTGCTTGCCCGAGTATCTGGCGAAGGGGATACAAGGCAAACGGTAAGGGGCTCTGGCGAATGTAGGATTCGTGAGCGATGAATGCCTGGCACCCCGTCACCGCCGATTCCCGGCAGAATCCCCATACCGCCATCCCAAGGAGGAGGGTTTTCGTGTAGTCCTTTGGATCTGCATCCAGGAGATTGGTGAACACAAACACCAGGACAACTGCCATCGCAATGGGCTGGAGAAGGGACCACCCAATACCAATCATCGACCGCTTATAACGCTGCCGGAGGTCGAGCCGGACTAGCGCGAACAGGAAATGGCGGAACTTCCAGATCGCTCTCAGGTGCTCGATCATCCGTGACGCTCCCGCATTGCTGCTGCCGGAATCCGGCCCGGAAGAATACCCACCCCTCACTTCCACAAGCCAGCCCAGTTTTTTCGACCGATCGATGGACATCACAATACCACTATCAGGAGTGATCGGGGCGTTTCGGCGCAGTTTCCAGTGAGAGACAGGTGTTGGAAAATGACCCGGCCGCCTCCAGGGGAGGCGGCGGGTAAGGGATACTGGGGGAAGGGGGATCGGACGTGGGATGGGACAGGAATCTCCATCGGCCGTCGCCCGGGGAATGAGCTTGGGCCGAAGGTGTTCACGGTGTCGAGCCACCTCGGGGGAAAGGTACTGGCTCGTCACTGCGATGGCTCTCTGGGGAGTTCGCTGCGAACGACAGAAACTTCAGCAGTTTCCGTGCCAGCACAAATATTTCTGAAATCTGGGACTGGATTTCGGACGTAAACCACTCTGAGAATGGTGGTTCGGCGGATCGACTGTTGCAAGGTGAGGGGAGCCCCCGGTCGATCGGCAGCTCAGCGCGGTAAATCTTACGGGGAGTGAGTAAGCTTGACCGGAGATACCGACCGGGCCAATTATTTTCTGAAAAACGAACGATTATTTGAATTAGATGCGGCGTCTGACAGGGTCAACAGTCTCAGTGGTGAAGGGAGAGCGCGTTTGTCATGGACAAGCCGGCAGTGATCGATGCGACTCGCCGCTGGATCTCCGAGGTGGTGATTCGCCTCGACCTCTGCCCCTTTGCCCGTCGCGTTTTTGATCGCGACCTGATCCGCTATGTCGTAAGTGAGGTGGCGGATGAGGAGTCTCTTCACGCCCAGTTGGCCGACGAACTCCGAATGCTGGCTTCGACTTCGACCGCTGTAGTCGAAACGGCCGTGCTCATCCACCCACTGGCGCTACTGGATTTTCTGAATTACAACGATTTCCTCGACGGTGCGGACGTTCTGCTGCGGCGACTCGATCTCTGGGGCACCATCCAGCTTGCAGGCTTTCACCCTGACTATCGCTTCGCCGGAACGGAGCCTGAGGCGGTTGAGAACTACACGAACCGGTCTCCGTACCCAATGATCCACCTACTCCGGGAGGAAAGCGTGTCGCGGGTTGCGGACGATCCGGCCTGGTTACTCGACATTCCGCAACGAAACATCGCGACACTCCGGCGGATCGGCCGGGCGACCATGCGAGAGCAACTGAAATCGTTCACCCGCCCATCGTTGTAACCATGTGTGATTCGTTTGGCCTTGGGACCGGGGTGACGATTTTGAATGCCTCTGCAGATGCGACAGCGTGGCAGAGCCGTAGCGGAAGAAGAGAAGTGATCTGGACATAAGCCTGAAGCGCCAGCGAAGGGAAAGCTCGCCTTCGCTGGCGCTTCAGGCTTGTGAAAAAAACGACCTCATTTCGTTTTTGCTAGACTGTTTACGCTAGCAACAGCACAAAAGTAAGAATCTTGCCTGCCGAGGTCAGAGACGATATTCTTGCAAACCCCGATCAGTGCCGAAGAGAATTTGCGCAGTGTGCAAAGAAATCGAGGGGTTGCTATACAGGCTCCAGCGCAGATGAAATCCAGATAGGATCGAATGGGTTTTGATCAAGGGTTGATCTGCGCTAAAATCAGCGTCAACGGGAAGTTGTTTCAGAACTCGAAATGCCATTACGGCCGGAATTCCTTCTTGGGCGGTTTAGGGAGCGATGCCTTTTTGATCGCTCGCAGCCGGCTTGCTTCCTTCCTGGTCCGCGCTTCGCACGGCTTTTCGTAGTATTCGTGAGCGCGGATTTCTCGTTTGAGTCCGCTCCGCTCGATTAGCTTTTTGAATCGCCGGAGAGCCGCTCCGATGTGCTCCCGGTCATGCACTCGCATCCGCAACCCCATAACACCTCCCGGTATGTCCTGATCGTGCACTCAACCGATATGATAACCCGCGGCTTCTGTTCCTGCCAGCGAATTTGGCCAATTCTTGACCGAAAGAATGCCTAAATCAGCGCGTGCAGTGGCCAGGAGAAGCGGGTATTATGGGGCTAGCGATATGTCCCAGGATAACTTCCCGATATCGGGTCGAACTCGGCCCGAAACCCCACTCGGAGGTGTCCACTTCGGGAAGTTATCCTGGGACATATCCTAGGTTTGTTCGACTCCATGAGGTCACCTATGCCAACCGAGACGCTGGATGTGGAGGGGCTCCTTCGGACCTTGCAGGACCGCGGATGGCGGTGGAGCGGGGTCGACTCCGATCTGCTCTTGCACCCCGTCGACCATGATTTCTATCTCCGCTACGACCGCGCGGCCAACCGACTGACCCTCTCTCCCCGACTGAATGCTCATCTGGAGTTGATCATCCCCACCCCGCCCAGCAAGAGCAAGGTGTTCGTTCGGTAGGATGGGATACCCGGCCCGACCCAGGACACGCACAGCAGACGAAATTCGTGGGAGCCGCTAACGCTCTGGCCTGTGGCACCAGCGGCCATAGTTCAAGCCTAAGCGACTCGGCAGTTGAAACTTTACACCCTCGGGCGGTGGCACTTAGCCGACAGGGAATCGCCGAGCAACCCCGTCAAGTTTCAACTGCCGACCCGCTTAGTGGCGATTTGGATGGTTTTCAGTGGAAAACGCGGCTATTGTCGGCGGTGAACCGAAACTACCGCATTTCGGCGATTTCTGAAGGGTCCGGGCCAGGCCGACCGCCCGAGTTGCCGAAAATCCCCTGAAAACCATCCAAATAGGCACTTACTGAGGATTGCCCGGGAAATGTCCCCTTCCTGTGAACCAGAAGCTGCTTTCCAGCAGTCCCACAGCGTGTAAGAGGTCTTTTCCCGCGCAATCCTCAGTAGGTGGAGTATCCTGGTTTCGACCCCCCCATTGGTGCGGAGCCGGTAGATTGAGGGACCGGGTCCAAGGCAATGTGGGTGCCCAACTTGCTCAGAATTCACTGCGGTCGAGCCTGATCCGGTCTGAATCCCGGAGACCGACGGTTGACGGGTTCGGGCTGAAGGTGTAGTTTAACGAGAGTCCAAGTCGTTCTGTGCGGCCTGTTTCGGGTTCAAGACGGTGGGTGTAGCTCAGCTGGTTAGAGCACCAGATTGTGGATCTGGACGTCGCGGGTTCGAACCCCGTCACTCACCCTCAGTGCAAACCCCGCAAGAATAAGGACTTGCGGGGTTTTTCATTTCCAGAGTTCCATCGATTTTGGGCTGGGACGCATAGAATTGGGGATAATTTGGGGATACCGCAAGGGTGACATTGCGGTCACGTTGCTGGGGACATTTGGGGACAACCGGGTCCGGGCCGGAAGAGATCGCGAGGTCATGTCCCATCGCTGGGGATATTTGGGGATAACGCTCTCGCTCGAAGGGTGCCTGTCTGGAGGCAGTCGGGGGTGACAAGACGGCTATCGATCACTCCTGGGCGGAGTCCAGATCAGGGAGGGGTGGCGGTAGGTCGTCTTCGCGAATCCAGATGGCGGTCTTGGACCGTACCCCATCGCTGTATCGGCATCCTGAACAGCCACCTGAAACAGTGCCGCCCGCACTGCGGTCTATTCGGAAACCGCCCCAGGTCTTGGCCCGGCTCTGTCAGACAATCGAATTAGTATTCCTGGCAGGCACATCGCCGACATTCAGAGAACGGTCAGATTAGCTCCACAAACTGACGAAGGCGGGCAACAGCCTGGGTCAGTCCCTGGTTTTCGAGCGTGGCGAGTAATTCTTCGGCTGACTTGGGTGGGTTCCGCAACCCCTCCCGTTGGCGTTTGACTGCGGCACAGACCAGCCCCGGAGCCAGGTCGAACAGAGAAACCAGGAAGTCGTCCGGATGCTGCGCTTCGACATGGAACCGGGCCAGCGTGTCCGCCGGGAAGTCTTTCAGGTTGTAAGTCACGATGACTTCAGCCCCCGCTCGTATCGCAGCGGCCAGGACATGGCGGTCGTCCGGATCGGGTAAGGTCAGGGAGTCGATCAGGTCTTCGTAGCCGTCCACAAGGCAGTCACGTATGGCCTCGTTCATCAGCGTCCGGGTGCGTGCCAACCGCTCGGCGGAAACCTGCGAATTGTCCTTGAGGACATTGCGAACCCATTCGTCATGAATCGTTTCGGTCCACCTCGCTCGCACGAGCCCTGTTTGTGCAAGCCGGATGAAGAGGTCTCGCAGGGGGGCGGGGTAGAGGATGTTCGCGTCGTAGACTGCGGTGACGGGGTGCTCCATCAGTAGCCCATCCCCAGTTCCTGGGCCTCGGCGGTAAGCTGGTCGAGCACCTTGGCCCTGGCATCGTCGTCCTTTCGCTTGAAGGCCATCAGGTCGTCAAACCGGACGCGACGGTATTTGCCGACGGTTCGACCGGGGAGTTTTCCTTCGTCCAGCAGCTTGACCATGTAGGGCCGTGAGACGTTCAGCAGGTCGGCAGCTTGCTGGGTGGTCAATTCGGCATGGGTGGGGATGAGGGTGACGGCGTTGCCCTGCGACATTTCGGTTAGAAGGTGCAGGAACAGTCGTAGCGCGGACTCTGGCACGTCAACCGTCTCAGCCGTTTCGCCATCGCCCTGAACCTGAATGCGGATGCTTGTCTTCCGACCCAGCTTGCTGGTGGCGAGACGTCGGCTCGATTCGCGGGCGAGCAGGGCATCGGCCTCGCTCGGCGCAACCGTCTCAAAATTATGGGGAATTAGTGCGGCCATTGGAATCTTCCTCCTATCTCGTTACAAGTGTATTCTACCACGGACTCGAAACAGACGCAATGCTCGAATTTCTCGAAACGGACAGAACGGCGAGGTGCCGCTGCTCGATGGTGAGGCGGCGTTCGTCGGCAGGAAGTTCGAGGAAACAGAGCCTCATGTGGTCCCCTCAGCCAGCTCGCGGAAAATCGGGTGCATCCATGCGGGGGCGAGCCGCAAGCCCTTGATGAGTTCTCGCCGTTTCTCGGCCGGGAGGGTCCGCTTCAGGTGGTCCCGCCGCTCCGGGGTTATATGTTCTTCGCCGAGTTCCCGAAGGGCCTGAATCAGCAGGCCGCTCAACCGTCCGGCCGCCTCCATGTTCCTCGTGGTTGTTCGCCTCAATTGAATCGTGATGGGGCCGATCTCGACCGTGCGGGCTGGGCCATCGGTCAGGAACACCGCCTTCGCTGGCACTTGCTCGGATAGACCCAGGGCATTTGCCGTATAGGCTCCCGCGGGTTGCAGGCGAGTGCGGTCGCGACCTGCCAATGCACGGGCAATCGCCTCGGCAGACGGTGACAACGGCCCCAGTAGTGCCCGGTTTAGTGCCCCCAGCGGCTGATTGTTCCAGCCAACGAGGCCGAACCTGTATCGCTGCCCCCAAGAACATTCTGTTTTCTTGCTGTGGCAGTGCCGTCCTGATCCCTGTTGCTTTGGATGCAGCGCCAGCAGTCAATCAGTTGGTGCGAGTCCATGAGGTGGCGTTAAAAGTCGATCTGTGGGGATATGTGGGCCAACGATACTCAGAAGTGCCCGTTCGATACCAGATCCTGGATTTCGAGCTGTCAGGATGTTTCCGGCGACGACACATGTCATCGACAGCAGGTCCACCAAGCCAAGAGAATGGGCTTCAGCCACTTTGAGCGCGGCTTCCCGCACTTTCACCGCAGTGCGAACGGCTAGCCCAGTCAACGGAGAAGCCGCTATCGCAGGATGCACTTTCAGAATGTCCTCCGCAGTGGTGCCATCGATGTAAATCGCTTTAAGGATTTCCTGCATCGTGCGCTCGTCGACAAGCATTCTCATCGCTGCTGACCTCACGATAGCATCGAGCCTTACCAAATCCTCCAGAGGATGTCCGGGGCCGCTATAGGCAAAATCGATGAACGCTGGACTTCGATCCAGCACCAGGATATTACGGCCGTGGATGTCGCCGTGAATCACCCCACGGGCGGCGTTAGGCTCAAGGACTGTCATCGCATTTGCAACCAGCTCCGATAACTTCATGGGATGCCAATCCTGATCGATTATTTCAAAATCGATCCCATGCTGGGCGATACTGCGAATGGGCCAATTCAGCCAAAAAGTCCCCGTGTCCAAGGTGCGGTTAGGGCGAGAATTAAGATCAACCAGACGAGCGACTATACGCGATAAAGCCACAAACATGTCGTTAGATTTTTGCAAGGTCTGGTCGATTGAGACTAAGGAATTCCACTCTGACATTCGCAACTGTTCTAAACAGTCCTCCAGCGTGGGAGCTGGGGCGGCATTGCCATCAGGCGTTGCTTGCAAACGGTATGAAATCGCAGCACTACCCACATGGGAGTGGAAGGCAGGATCGGTAATGCTTGGTTCCCAGTTCTGAACCCATTTTCTGTACTTCTGAAGCTCTGATGAAAGTAATTCTGTTTCCCCAACCTTGGCCACAAAGGGCTGCGTTGTTCCGTCGCTCAACATAAATACGCGGGCTCCCGATTGCCCGCCCGCAAGTTCCCTCGTTCCTAACTTGCGAATACGAAGAGGATGGTCAGGATGCCTCCGGTTGGCTGCAATAAGGCGAAGCAGAGAGGCATCCGACTCGGAAAGGCCCAGTGGGAAAAAATCCGCTGCGTCAGCGTCCTCTTGAAATTGTGCAATCGACAGAAGAGTCGTGATGTCGGCCGGCGTCAGGTCACAGTCCAGCCCGTGGCAAAATTTCTCTCCGTCGAGTATTCCGCATCTGAAAGCGGCAGCATTTTTAGCAAAGGTCTCAGCATTCGCTGAGCTCAGTCCGTCTATCGACACGCGGACAAACAGAAATGTCGAATATTCGCAAAGTCGGCGAAGAGTGCGTTTCTGGTCGGTTTGATTAACGTGCTCCCAAGCTGAAGCGCCTATGACAAAGCCACACAGACCAGTGATCGCAAGCTCCCAAAGTTGCTCAATGGTAGGAATCTGGAGTGGGGCGATATTGGCATTTGCCAACATTGATTTATTTCGCACATGCTCATCTGACGTTCCAATCAGTGCAACTGCACGGAACCTATCCGACTTTGGCGACTGAGTCATGCTTCCGCCTGACTCTTCGTGGTGAGGTGTACTCGGTTTTACAACAGGGGACGTGGACTGAGGCTGCTGCGGCCTCGCAGGTATCTGGAAAGCAAGATGCCGTAACTCGGGAGGTAAAAGAGTGCGGACGGCATTGAGTGCATCTGGTGATGTGCCCCGTAGAATTACCGCGATGGTTTCCAGGGAGGGAGGGTCATCCGCTACGATAGCAGAAACGACAAGCCGGAACCGGCGGTCGAATTCACGGCGCGTGATGCCAGGCTGTTCCTGAAGCCTTCGGACAAGCTGTCCGATGAGTGCTGGTTTATTTCGCACTTCGAATGCGACTCGCCGAAGCCGGTGCAGCGCACGATCAAACGTGCCCGTATCGATTTCCAGCAAATCTTGATCCCATTCAAAAGCCTGAGCCATGAAGTCTTACCGGCCTGAGAAACCGTATTTTGCTTGACGACTCTTAAAGGCATCCTCTCCACCTTCAAGCAGCTTGATGATGGACTCTTTCATCGCATCCACCGAGCCGGACTCGCAGGGCAAGGCTTTCCGGGGGCCATCCATGTCCATGACGGTCACACACTCCGCTTCCCCCAGGACGGGGATATTGGCGTTGTGTGTGACAAAAATGAGCTGACGCCGTTGGCTGAGGACTTTTAAGCGTTCAATTAGTTTCTCCGACACGAATGCATTGTCGAGATCGTCTTCGGGCTGGTCTACGACGAGGGGATAGTCTGCCTCCCGCAGGATGAGGGGAAGCAATGCCGTTGCCATTTGCCCCTTGGAGAGATGTTCTATTGACCTGGCCTCTCCCCGAACCATCATGGTGATTTCAAGATTGTCCTCAGGAACAATGGCTTCCAGTTCGTAAAGCCGGATGTTGTCGAGAAGATGACTAACCAGCCTCGTCATCTGGCCAAGATCCCTGCTTAAGGTTTCCGAAAGACGCTTCGAATCGCTACCTTCGATGATATCAATCAGGTCGGAGGGGCGAACTTTTTCCGCGAGGTCGCGAGCCACGTCTGCCTGGTTGCGCAAGTTCGACTTTTGGAGCAACTCCTCAATCAATTTCCGATGCGCTGCGGTAAGTACACCTTGTTCCAGCGTCAGGACAATTTGCTCGCCGAATTCAGAATTGATTTTCTCAACTTGCGCAAAACGCAGTGAATAGAGTTCATCGGCTAGCGCGTCACGTTGACCGCGCAAGTCCCGCCTACGTGCTAATTCCTTCGCATATTGTGCTCTCTGTTCATCAAGTTCTGCTGCGACGGACTCCATTGCCGCGACAGCCTGCCGGAGCGATTCCTCCGTTTTCAGCGCATCATTTACACTTTGCTGGTCTTTGCGAAGCTCGTAGTATTTCGCATTCATTGCTTCGAACTCGGAGCCAACCTGCGCCAAGGTCTCTTCCAGTGTCACTGGCTTCTCGACAATGGTACGGAAAGCAGGAAAACCGGCGACAAACGCCTCCATTGAGGAAGCAATGATAGCCGACCCCGAGGTTTTCAGCCCTTGGGCGAACGTGGCAGCCTCGCGCAGAGCTGCCTCTTCGGCAAGCATGGTACGCGCGGCGGTTGAAGCACGACCATAGGACTGGACTGCTACCTTCAGTCGCTCGAAAGCCTGGCGGCGCTCGTTGTAGGCGACCCGTTCAGCTTCAAGCTCTGGGGAGAGGTTTGGTCGACTCGATTGCAGTTCGCTGAGTTGTTTCCGGGATGGCTCAAGGGACTGTACCTTGGCTTGCCGTGATTCGATCTCGGTGCGGCGTTGGCGCATCTTCGGGCCGAGGGTCTTCAACTCCTCGGTTAAATTCTTCATCCGGCTTTGTATGTCCTCAACCCGTTTCTGGTTTGGCCGGTCGATGAGTGCAAGCCGGCGATCTGGCCGTTCAGCAATGGTTTGCAGGTCGCCCTGTGAGAAAATCTCGATGCGATGGAGCACTGAGACATCGTCGATTTGCTGTACACCGTCCCGATAAACCCTCGAGTTCGCTGGAATGTTCCGTTCGACAACATACTTGGACTGGGAGGGATCATCGGCAGCGGCTATGGTGCATTTTGCTGTTCCGCCTGCAAGCGTTTCCAAAAGGAAACCTGCTCTTGCCAACGCGCTGATCCCGCCCGTAGATTGGGAATTGGCCGACGAAACCATCGTTTGAATCTTCAATTGATCGCAATCGAAGACAAACCGGATAGTCTCAACGATCGTCGATTTGCACGTCCCTCGTGCCCCGATGATGCAGTTAAGGCCAGGAGCAAACTCGATCGGACACGCCTGGAGGTAGCCACTGGTGGTTGTAAGCCGCTGTAAAGTCCATCTCATGCAATGCACCTCACAAACTAGAGTGAATCGAACGATATGCCAGCATCGTTCGATGTGGCGAATAGATCACTATCCAAGTAACGAGTCATTTCTTTCCCTTCCGCATTCTTATGAAAGCTAAATATTTCAGTAGTTCATCTTCTTCTTCCGGAGTGAGTTGTTCTGATGCAAACGTGGGCAGACGGGAACTTTTCTTGGACTTGGATTTGGCCGAGTCAACCGGCCGGATGTGTCCAGCAAGCTCCATCATTTTCTCATACGAGCACGAGATTGATGCATTCTTTGGCAGATACGTTTCATATACAGTTGATATTTCATGAAGGATCGCGGGCGAAGGGGTAGAGATTCGCCCAGTTTCGAGCTGGCTTAAGTAGGCATTGGATACTTTTCGTTCTGATGCTTCTTCTACCTCGCGCAAAGTCATATTGGCAGCCTTTCGGAGATCCCAGAGATATTGGCCCAGCGGCCCGCGCTCGGCTGGGGACAGGATTGGGGTTTGCACGCTCACGGTAAAGCCTCCTCATTTTAGGCTACTTTACTCTACCCGCTTACAAAATCAAGCGTGCTCAGCATTTGCGTTGTGAAATTTGCGTGCTTGACAGACTTAGCAGGCGCGGTATACTCACGTTGTCGAAATTCGACAGCTACTTAACCGCATTTTGAACAGGAGGTGCTCCGATGGGTACTGAAACTCAGATCGTTGATGAACGCGAGCCGCGAGAGCTGCTGATCAACGTGGATGGCGATGACTTCCCCGTCCACGATCCTGTGGTGAGCGGACGCCGTGTGCTTGAGGTGGCAGGAAAGCTACCACCCGATGACTTCATCGTTTACTGGCTCGGCAGGGACAACGTGTTGCAGGATCTCGGCCTTGACCGCACGGTTCACATCCACGAGCAGCATGTCGAGCAGTTCCTGACTTTCGACAGCGATCGGTCTTACCGGTTCGAGATCGACGGAAAACGGGAAGACTGGGGATGCCCAACGATCACAGAAGCGACGTTGCGAAAGCTGGCTGGCGTTGGCGAGGACTTTCGAGTGTGGCTTGAACGCAAGGGTGAACCAGCTCTCCTGATACCCCGCGGCAGTTCGGTCGACCTTGCGGCACCAGGGATCGAGCGATTCTACACCGAACGCATCTATTCAGTGGAAATCGTCAACGAAAACAACGGTGATGAATTTCGCCTGGAAGCCTACAAGCGCACCAAGATCGAGACGATCATCGGGGAAATGTACACCAGGCTCGGCGTTCCCCGTCGTCCCGATGACCGGCTCCGGTGCGAGAAAACCGGGGAAGACGTCTTTGGGTTCGCCCAGCTCACCCTCGGGAAGTATCTGGAGGAAGGACATTGCCATTGCCTCGTCTGGTGCTTCGTTGGGGGCACCGGAGGTGCGTCATGCCGGTGAGAACCCTCGCGCTGGCCGATCCCCAAATTGCGGCCGCGACATTCAAAGATCACCTTGACCGGCTCTGGCGCAATGGTCGCCCGGACCGGTTTGGCTGGGTCCGTAAAGATGTTGACAGTCTCCATACCCTCGTGACGCTCCCCGCCGAACGACCCACGGGCGAAAAGGATACCTATCACTTCCGGCTGGGCGCTGAATATTATGATGCAGCCCCTCCTACCGTGGCTCTCGTTCAACCGGATGGCTCGACACACACGGTTGGTGGTTCCCGATGGTTTCCAGTCCTGGAATCCCTGCCCGGATGGTTCGGGCTCCACGAGCACTACACGTGGCCAAACGGCACGCGGAGACAGCTTATCTGCTTCACCCTCTCGGCTGAGTTCTACATGACGGATCATTCGCCGAAAGAGTCGGAAGTCTGGAAACAAGGGCAGCACACGGTGGCGGCGACCCTCAACCGTCTGGCTGAGATATTGTCGCCCAAATACTACCGGAGACCTGCGGGATGATCACCATACCGGAAACCATTTGGGCAAGCATGCTGGCTGAATTCGGAAAGGAGAAACGGCAAGTCGAACAGGTCTGCTATCTGGATGGCGTGATGGTCGAGGATGGTGGTGTTGTCACGACCATGACCATTCCGAGCGCAATACTCGAACCTGGCCGGTTCCATGTCGTTCCCGAAGCGATGAATCAAGCGGGTAAGCACTTGCGTGCCCTGCGGTTGCGCCGCCTTGCACAGGTGCATACACACCCAACTGAATGGACGGGGCATTCTCAGTGGGACAACGAATGGGCTTACTCACAATTGCCGGGGGCCATTTCGATCGTCCTGCCACACTTCGCCCGCACAAAGCCACGGCTTGAGCAGACGGGCGTCCACCTCCGGACAAGTGCCGGATGGCGTCAACTTTCGCCTCAGGAAGTGCTCCTGCACCTCCGACTTGTTCCCGGTGTACTCGATTTCAGGAGGACCTATGAAACAGCGCGTATCGAGTCGGCACGAAAGCGATCTTGGTGGTCGTTTTTCACCTTTTGGAAGCATTGAGCGAGTCGGTGTGACCGTTGAGATACCAGACACCGTTGCCGGAATTGCATCCGTGCAACACACCGCCTGGATGCTGATCAACCTGCTTGCCCGGTTCGAGGGGGTGCTGCATCGCGTTGGTGTCCGCTGTCCCCGTGGCATACAGCTATGCGATCGTGTTGTCCCACTTGCTGCCAGGGATCTCGACCTGGCAACTGCCCTCGTAGCAGGGGGAACTGAGATCGGCGTTGTTCCTGTCGAGGAGGGTGTGACGCTTGAGCGAACGATTTGCCTCGGGCCAGTCCCGACCGATTCTGGTAAACCCGATCTCTTTGCGTTCGGGAGCGGCTGGTGTGGTGGTGTTTCGGTAAATGCACCCAGTTTCGCATTGCTGCAAAGTAGTTCACCGCTCCCTCTGGGACCATACATCGCGGCCTGCATTGCCGCAGGGGAGGTGTTTAAGGCAGCCCGGATGCAGGCCGGAACTTACTCGGCTCCAGCATCGGCCTTTTATTCCTGCTGGGAGCACCAGGCGTCCGAAAAGCCGCTTGGCGGCGGCCCTCAAGAAGTCGAGATCACACTCGACGCCGCGCTTGTCGGCGCGGGGGCGGTTGGGTCCGCAGGAATGCACTCCCTTTGGGCTTGTTCTGGGCTGGCCGGCTCGATGGCACTGATCGATAACGATCCCTTGGGAGTAGAGGCTACGAATCTCAATCGCTATTGCATTTTCGGAACGCGGGCAGTGGGTCGCCAAAAGGCTTCATTTGCCGCTGAGACGTTATCTGATGCCTCGATCCGGTGGTATCCTCATGATGGCGGAATCGAGTCTTTTACGCTCAATTCGTCGCGGGTACTCTCAGCCGTGGACCGCAACACATCGCGCGTGGCCATCCAGAACCAATACCCTGCCAGGATTTTTTCGGGCTCCACATCGGACCTGAGAGCGGAGGTTCTGCGCTGCGGCCCTCCGGGGATTGGGGCTTGCTTACGATGCTTCAATGAACCCGAAAGGATCGAACCAGATGAGGAACTCCGGTCAAGACTCAGGGCTGCTCGCGATGACGAACTTGAAGCATTGGTTCAATCGGCCGGTCTTGCGATGGCAGACGCCAGGGAATGGATTGCATCGGGAAGGTGCGGCGTAGCTGGCGAGCGTCTGTTGCCGCTACTACGGCAAAACGAAGGTGAGCCAGCATTCGCAGTTGGATTTGTCTCCGTTATGGCGGGAGTGATGCTTGCCGCGGAACTGTTGAAGGATCACCTTGTTCATTCCGGCCCCCTCTCGCAATCCCTCCAGAGAGCCACCTTCCAGTTTTTCTCTCCTCTCGCGCGGTCGAACCGGGCGATTGCGTTTCTTCGTGATCCCCGATGTTCGATGTGTGCCCCCGATTCGATTGCGACCCGCATCTGGGGACAGCGATTCGGCAGCATCTCTGGCTGAGGGCAAAGACTATCGGAAAGCCTCAAGCGGACAGAGGGGTTCATCTCTGTGATGCTCATGATTTATGCTCCAACCGTATCATTGATGCGGATTTCCAGGTCTGCTAAGGTCGTGAGTATCTCCTCGAACGGGAGGGGTTCTGAGTGATACATGTCCCGCATCGCCTGGTAATCGCGCCGCAAGGCGGGCAGGCGTTCGCTTGGGGGGACTTCGGGAAGTCGTACACCCCGCGAACAAGGCGGCGGATTGTTCCCTTCCGGGCGAGCCGGTGCAGGGCGAGATCGACTGCTTCGTGGCTGCTAATATCCTAAAAATCCCCAGGGACGAGCACGGAACCGAGCCCGAGCCCGTGAATGCGGGCGAGCATCCTGGAATCAATGCTTTGCGTCGTGTTTCTGGTGGCAGACATGTAAGGAATCTGGCGAACTGTATTGTGTAGCCATCCGACTGGATACGGAGAAGCAGGGCAGTGACGCTCCCTCAGATACAGTACGATTACGCGCGTTTCCATTGAATAAACAGGCGTTCGTGTTCGACATCCGGAAGGCATGTGTCAAAAGCTGAGCAGGACCATTTCCGCAGTTCCTCGCAGGCCTGCCATTGCTCGGGGTAGAAGTGGGCGAAGGTGAACCGGACGAAGTGTCCGAGACTCAGTGGAGCAAAGACCGGAATTCGGCTTGTGAGCCGCGAGATGGTCAGGTGCGAGGGCGGGTGGTCCAGAGTCCCGGAGTCGATGTCGTAGTCGAAGCGAATTGCCCCTTCAATCCGCAATCGGTCCCTCAATTCGCGGCCATCGAACAACTGGAGCAACTCGGCGATTGTGTAGTGTTGAAGCTCAAGAGGTTGAAAAAAGATTGGACATGGGTGGTACGATAAGCGGTGCTTCTTTAGGGTGTTTCCTTTGAAAGTGTAGGAAAACTGGAGGAGGGCGCCGTCGCTTAGAACGACAGAGTACCACCGGTTGTCAAGGGTGGTGATGTATTCCTGAAGAGTTGAGGTTTGGCCGAACAACTCTGACAGGGACATGTTGTTGCTCCACGTGACGATGGTCTCTCCGTGGGACGTCAGGTTGAGCACGGGAGAACTGTCGATGGCCACGCCGATGCCGAAGAGCGTGGTGATGAGGCGTTCGACCTCGTTACGAGCCTGGGCGGGCGTCATTACGTACCCCTAGGATTCAGCTACCCTCGAGTGCTTTTAGCAACTTCTCCCGCAGTTCGTCTGGGATGTCGTCGAGAGTCATTTCCTCTCGCTCCAATAGTTCAAGCACCTGGAGGATGGACTTCCTTCCAGTGTGTATCTTCTGCAGCTCGTCTTCCGTTCTGTCGCGGTGAATGCGACGCATTTTGACTACCTCCTCCTGCGTGGGGTATTTGAATGACAGCGTGTAATTGTTATCGACGACCTGCTTCCACTCTTCGGTCAAAAGGGCCATGCCGTCGCCAACTCCGCAGATACGCACCCAGGCACGTGATCGCGTGATGGCAGTGAAGAGAATGCTCCGACGACGGATCGACCCTCCCCACCCACCAGCGCAGAATTCCGAGTTCAGGACGTACACCACCGCCGCCTCGTTGCCCTTCGCGCGGTAGATGCCTGAGATGGCGATGGAATTAGCTACGTGGAATTCGTTCAGCCCGCGCGTGACCCCTGTAATGTGAGATTCGATACGTCTGGCCCGAAGTTGAGCAACGAGTGGCCCCGCGTCCTGAGCCGCAGTTACGGGATCGGTGAAGATAACTACGATATCGCTCGGTTCCAACTCGTCCTTTTCCAGATTCTCCTGAATCTGGGTGGCGACCCACTTTGCCTGCTCGGAGTGCGAGGTGAAACCATGCACTTGGACGGCATCATCAGGCGTAAGCAGTTTCCGGAAAAAGTCCGGCGTGGCGTCCGCTCGCCGCTGGAGGGTTACCGAAGACCCGGCGGAAAGGTCACCGTTCGTCAGTTCGTAGCCGATGTCATGCCACAACGATGTGTCCTCGAACATCTGGATCAGGCCACCCTTGCGGTAGACACCGAATCCAAGTGCGTGCGCAGTAATCAAGGCCCACGGCGTGTTGCGATAGCAGACGGGCAGGATGATATCTTGGTGCGGTTGCGATTCGGCATTGCGTAGCTTTACCCTCGCCTCGCCTTCCTCATCAGTACCGAATAGCACCTTGAGATTCGGAACGGCAGTCTCCTTAAGGCTTTGTAGCTCATCATATGCCCATACGAAACGGTGTGGCGATCGTGTGCTGGCGTAGAGTAGGCGGAAGAAATTCGGCCCAAAGTCTTGGGCCTCGTCCACGAGCACGGCGTCAAAAAGCGCCTTTACGCCTTTGCTTTCTCTACTACGGATCTCCTTGATCGCCTCGCCGCAGATGCCTTCAAAGGCACCGGCAGCCATGTAACGCTGCTTGGCGTAGGAGTAATCTCTCACAATAAAATTATTTGCGCTTCCGATCAGGGAATAAACGCCCGGGTCCCTCTGGCCGCCCCACGCGTGAAGGACACGAAGTTTCTCCCAGTTGGGCTCGTCGCCGACGTGTTCAAACATGAACCGCCGGATGAGGTCCTGAAATTGGCCGTAAAGGGCGCGGGTCTGAAAGGTGACTAAGATGTTCCAGTCCGGATGCTGGGCATGCAGATACGCTGCTTTCAGCGCGAGGACCACTGTCTTCCCCGACCCTGCCAATCCTCTGATGCGTTGCGGCCCTTCCGGGCATTCGATCGCGGCCTTTTTCTGCCACCTGTCAAGGTTGGCAATCTCTCGCTCGATATGCTTGAGGATGCCACCCTTTGAATCCGCTTGTGTAACACTCGCCCGCTTTTTTTGGGGCTTGATGTTGATGACTTGCTGGATCGAGGCATTCAGGGCGCGTATATACTTCCGGTCAATGCCTTTGATAGCAGCGAGCGTGACCGAAAGTTCGCCGTGAGCGGCGATAATCAGGTTGTCGCTCGCGGGCAGTTTGACTGGTTTGCAGGGGAGATATGTGATGATACTGATCGGGGTCGCCAAATCGCGCTTTATCGTCAATTCCTTATGGCGTATTAATCTAGACTTCAGTGCTAGCTCGATTTCTGTTTGCCGCTCCTCCACCGCCGCCCACTCGGTCGGAGTGCTGTTACCGCTGGCTCGCGGACCCGCTGTGAGGTCGAAAACAACGATGCCATGCTCCACCGACGTCAGAATGGCATCCAGCGACAAGGACATGTCAGCGGTCGAGAGGATCGGGTATCCGACATAGAGTGTAGCGTCGGTCAAGGGGATCGCCTTCAACTCGTGGAGCAGATGCGCCACGGCTGTGGAATTAACGCTCGTCCCGATGACGTGGTCCATTTTTGAACCTCTGGGCATCGCCCAGCACCTGACCACTGGCTGGTGGCATTCTCCGACTTTCTGATAGCCGCAGCAAGACGCTGGCCGCCCCTTCTCTACTTCGCTGAGGTTGCCAGGGCCAGAATAATCGCTAACCCTCTGTCTTCGCTTATGTTACGGCTTCGTAGTCACGAGGAATGCCTGGTTTTATTGATAATTCATGTTACCCTGGAAGCGGTTGCTTTACGAGGTCGGTTGGCCTTTCCCGACGCCTTACGGGTGCAGGACCGGCTTTGCAGAGCCAAGCATTTTGCTTTTACAATCAAGCTGTAACTCACAGTCCCAAAACATTTTGTGTCAAGCCCAGCTTGGCGCTGACCGAGGTCGCTGACCGAAACCCGGTCAGCCTGATGGCCCTTCCAGGTCCACCGTTACCTTAGATTTCCTGAAGGGCAGAATCTGCCAATCGCAAAGCCGGTCCTGCACCCGACGCCTTACTGGCAGTGCCCGGTTTAGTGCCCCTGGGGGCTGACTGTTCCAGGCAAAGAGGCCTAACCTCTATCCCTGCCACCCAGAATCTGTCGTTTTCCTTTTGTGGCAGTGCCCGTCCCGATCCCTTGTTCCTCCTGCTTGGTGGGCAGTTTCGAGATGACTTTCCGCAAATTATGATAGAGAAATGCCTTGCGTCTCGAAAGGATTCCTAGCCTCTCCCCAGTCATATCAGAAAACAGTTGAATTTCGACGATTTTCTGGTACGATCAGGGAATGATCGGCATCCAGGAGTTTATCGATTCCCAGCTTGCCCTGGGGCGCGCATACTTCAGCAAACCGACCGCCCTGGCGGCGGTTGGGATGACGCTACACGCATTCGAGTCGGCAATCGCGCGACTCCACAAGAAAGGCGTGCTCGTTTCCCCGCGCCGGGGATTTTACCTGATTCTCCGGCCTGAGGATCGGCAACTCGGTGCCCCTGATCCCGCCCGCTGGATTGATCCGCTGATGAAGCATCAGGGGGTCGATTATCGAATCTCGCTGCTGCGAGCGGCTGCCTTCCACGGATCGGCGCACCAGGCCGCCATGTGCTTTCAGATCATCGCACCGAGCCAGCTTCTAAACATTGAGATCGGACGCCAGCGGGTCGAGTTTGTGTTCCAGTCCGCCGCTGCCTTTGCCCAATCGAATCGGCCTGAGTGGCTCGGGCAGTTGAAAACGGATGCGGGTTTTGCCAAAGTCGCGGGCGTCGAACTGACCCTGCTTGATATCTGCCGCTATTTCCATCGGGCGGCCGGGATCAATGGTGCCGCACAGGCGGTCCATGACCTCGGGAAGAACGCCAATTCACGTATCCTCGCCAAGGCGGCCGGCGCTTATGAGAATGCCGCCGTCAGGCGGCTTGGTTATCTTCTGGAGCGGTTCGGGCATCAACGGCAGGCCGAGGCGCTCAGGTCATTCGCCGATAAAGCGAAATCCTTCAAGGCGCTCGATCCATCTGTGAAACCGCTCGTTGCCGAGTTGAGTGACGTGGAGGAGAAAAATCCGGACTGGAAGCTTGTCATCAATGTAGCAGTGGAGATAGACGTTTGATACCGATATCGCATTTGCAGGCATGGACCGCACAGGCCCCCTGGCCTGATCTGCGGCAGGTGGAACAGGACCTGGTCATCTGCCGAGCCCTGTGCGACCTGTTCAGCAGCGAGCAACTGAAAGGCAAGATCGCTTTCCGTGGCGGCACCGCCATTCACAAACTGTTGTTCAAAAGACCGCTGCGATACTCGGAAGATATCGATCTTGTCCAGACAACGCCTGAGCCGATTGGCAAGACGGTCGATGAAATACGGGCGGCCCTGGCGTGGCTGGGAAAATGCAAACGGGAACAAGCCCCCCACTCGATGCACATGGTGTTCAAGTTTACACCGGAAGCAGGCGGTAGCCCGCTCAAGCTGAAGGTCGAGATCAACACCCGTGAGCAGGAAAACCTCCATGACCTGAAAACCTACCCATTCGTTGTCAGTAGCGATTGGTACAATGCACAAGCGGAGATTGTCTCATTTGAGCCGGAAGAGCTGTTTGGAACCAAGCTGCGGGCACTGCTCCAGCGAAACAAAAACCGCGACCTGTTCGACCTGAACGAAGGATTGAGCCAGCTCGGCCTGGACTGCAATCGGGTGGTTGCCTGCTTTCAGCATTATCTCGGACTGGAGGGCCGGCCGATCAGCCGGGCTAACGCTGAGGAAAGGATGCTGAAGAAACTCAACCAGAGCCTCACTGAAGATATCGCTCCCTTACTTCCTCCCGGCGTGGGGTTTACCGATGATGATGCCATTGTGGCGTTTGGGAGAGTGTGGGCAGAATTGATCACTCGGCTTCCCGGCGATCCCTGGAAATCGTCTGGCACCGCCATCGAGGCTATCCGCAAAACGAAAATCCCGACGCTGCTCTACGGTGTCCATGAATGATGATCAGCCGGACGGCGGGAGTGTCCGCGGAAGAAGTGGGGGGCTGAGTGAAGAGAACTCAACTACCTCTGAGAAGCTCCTGGGCTATATTGCTGGATTTGCGAGTGGTCCATCCTGCCGATGAAATTTAGGATGAATGTTGGTGTCAGCTTGTCTTCGTTCTTGACGGCTCTCGACTTCTCTGCGTCACTGAACCGCATGCCTTCGCCAAGAATGCCGTCAGCCTCTAGCTTCAGGGTCCATTGGATTATCTCAGTGATGACGGCCCCCATGATCCCCTTTAGTTGGTGCGTTGCAACAATGAGATAGAATTCCACCTCTAGTTCAAAGTAGCGCATCAACTGCTGTTGTAAAAGCGGAGGAGGAATAATTTTAATTTGATTCTTACTAGCATCAAGTAGATGTTGGATTCTCGTTATTGATTCTCGCATTCGAACTTTACTTACTTCGCTATCCATCTGAGGGTCGCCAATAGAAGCCCCCTGGGTGCCATGAAAAGGGTTCCAGTAGCTGAGTTGTCCTTGGAGCATCCGGTAGAGAGGTGGTTCGACCCCGTTTGGGTATCCGTCAAGTTCGAGCTGTATCCAGGATTTGAACTTCTGCAAATTCAGTTTGGTTGCGACGACCAATGCCCTCTGAAGCACGTTCGCCACATCAGGCTTAGTTTGTAGTGCGGCAGCCTGAAGATCCTCTACTAAGGCCATGTCAGAGCCCTCCCACCGAATCGAAATAGTCCTGAATGGCCTTCCGAGCCGCATGGGCTTTGACAACGACGCCTTCCACGAGTTTTCCTGTGATCCCTGTGGTTAGCTTGTCTCGGAGACCGGTAAACAATTCACGAAGCAGGTGCCCCTTCGGCTTTGGGGACTTGAGCATGGCTTCTGCCGCTATGGCGTCCGCCCTCGCTTCTTCCTTGTCGGTAGGGTCCAGGTCAAGATCCTCTAGGACGGATAGGAACGACCGGATCGCGTTCTCCGCTTTCTCGTGGGCACCGGCGTTGTGAACGGTCAGGGTTTGCGTGGCTCCCGGACTGTTCGACTGGATCGCCGAGTTGGTCATCGTACCGACGTTAAACACCGTGGACGGCTGGCCCGGGGAGTACGGATGGTGGAACGCCCGAATCACGGGCTCGCGAATCCCAAAATTCGGTAACTCAGGAACCTCTCCTACCTCCTCGATTTCGTACCTGTCGCGGGAGAGTTTCGACTGGATTATATCTCCCTGACGAACGTCAATGCCAATAGGGAACAAAACCCACTTGGCTTTGGCTTCAGGTCGCCACCCTTTGACTTCGGCGACGAGTTGGCCCGCCCGCAGGATGTCGAATAACTCGCCCATGTTGCCACTCCCTCGCTAGCTCCCCATCTGGTTGATCGTGCTCTCGATTGCCTTGTAAGCTGCATCTCCCTTAGACAAAGCGACTGCTGCCACCCTCTCGGTCAGGCCAGCCTTCACCTTATCTCGGATAGCAGCCAGGAACTCCTTAACCTGTTGCCACTTGGTTTTTGGCGAATTGGTCTGGGCTTTTACGGATTCTGCGTCCGCCTTGACCTCTTCCTTGTCGTCAGGGGTGAGGTCTAACTCGTCGATCACCTCAAGGACCAGGCGGATCGCCTCTTTGGCACTCTCTTTCTGGTCAATCCCGAAGGTGACGGTCTGGGTGGCGTGTGGGCTGTGAATTTGGAGGGCCGAGTTCAGAATGTTACCGGCGTTGATAACCGATCCGTGGACGACCATGTGGGGGCGGTCGATATGCGGGGCGACTTGGTAGAAAGCCTTCAGTTTTACCACTTCCGTACCCATCACATACGGTTCCACCCGGTCAATCAGGTGCGTTTTCTTGCTTAAGATGAGCGAGACTTCGTCACCGGCTTGTACCTCGATTTCGGGCGAGAATTCCACGCAAGGCTCTTCTTTGCGAACCATCGTCTTTGCGCGGAAGACGACGGCCCCACCTCTGCGAACCTCCGCATCTTGCCCAAGTTGGATCAGGGCCATCTTGAAGGCGGGGGAAGCAAGCATCTGTGATTACCTCCAAGCGATATAAGTCGATAAAAACAAACAATATCAAGTCTATTACCTGTTTCAGACCATTACGAGGTCAGCAGCCAGATGACTTGCCCTTTGGTGGGTAGCTTACTTTGTGGCTACGCTCTGATACTTCTCGGATACCCTTCTATGCATCCTTTCTCATCGCGAATGAGTGAGGAGTGCAACCACAATGACCATTACGCAGCCACGTCGATAGCGTCCTTAATGACCTTGGCCGAACTCAGAACGGACGCGACCCCCGACGCTACTTCCTTGATGCGATTGAAATACCGGCGGACGAGTCCGGGTTCGTGAACCTTCTTCTCCAGTTCCAACGTGATTCGCCCCAAGCTGTCGTTTACGTCCGCCTGATCGGTCTGGCTCAGTCGCGCCGTTTCGACGGCTTCCCGAGCGGTGATGAGGGTCTTTTTGGTCGCCTCATCCAGCGCGGAGTTGTTCACCGCCTCGCTGTAAACCGTGATGTCTCGGGCGTTGATTGTTCCGGACCCCACCAACCCCGCATTTACGTTGCCGTGAACCGTGTTCTTGTCGCCCATTACTACGTCTCCCAGGATTACAGGACTACCGCCGTGAAGCAGTTGAACGTCACGGATGAACTTTTCTAGCTCACTGCCGTTCATCTCCGATAGCTTGTCATTAAGATACTCGCGGTATCTATCGAATACTTCCTTGTTTTTCTCAGAGAACTCGCGCAGCCAGTCCTTGTTGCACGGATATTGTTCACTAAGGCGTTTCTTTGTAACTCGCCGCTTCCCATTTTGCAGAACTTCAACGAGGCCGCTCGCAGTATCCAAGTTCTCCTGTTGAAGAAAGGTGAGCACGAAATCCCGATAGTACTCCTGATGATCCGCAGCTATCTTCCGCCGGATCATCCATCTTGGGATAAGAATTATAGGACTGTTTTCATAAATTGGTAGAAATGCGGTGTCGTTTTTCCAAGCGTGTTGGTCTTCCAGCCACGCTACACCGCGGGGGATACGCCTTAGCGGAACCCCATATTTGAAACACTGCTCAGCCGTGAAAGCGGCGAGTTCCCCCCGGATGATGTTGGTGGTAATGTCGGAAATCTTGTCCTGAGAAATGCCAGGGATGAGGAGTTCGCAATCGCTCAGGTCACGGAGCAGACCGGTTTTCACGGCCTCGCTCTTCGCCAGCTTGTCGTATACCTGTCCCGCCTGCAACTTCCCGACCCCCCGACCTTGGGGAGAAGTACTCGACACCCCGAGCCGGGTTTCGTTCGGCTCGTTGAGGTTGTCGAGAAGTCGCCGACCGCGGTGATCTCGACCGGTCCGGATGCAATCGAGGATCGTTTCAAAAAAGTCAACGACGAGATTATTACACACAACCGCCTTGTCATCTAACCCCACCTTGAATGCGTAGGGGTCGACGTAGACGGGCAGGTCGGTGGTTAAGAGGATGTCTACGAAATCAAGCTCTTGCTGAGGTTTGTTAATCCCGAAGTATTCTGAGAACCGCGGGCAGGTCGATTTACCCATTCGGTGCCGTGTTCTTTCCCGCCCAAGGCGAAGGTGGAATCCCCCCGATGAAAGTCAGCAACAATCGTGCCAAAATCAGCTAGCCACTGTAACGTATTTAGCGGTACGGAATTAGGGAATGCGACGGTAAACCCACATTCACTTGCCGTTCGATTATCCTTCACTATACTGCCATTTTCGTACTGTCCTGCCTCAACTTCCTGCCATCTTGACGGGGCCGATCTCGTAGGGCTTCCCTCTTCGGTTCAGGATGCCCTTCACGTCTTTCCTGGATCTGCCGATTAACCGACCAAGTTCGAGGGTCGATTTCCTTCTGACCAGAGTATTCATCCTCTCTTGGTGGGTGTCGATTGGCCATCTTTTCCTGGTGAATGGGGCGAGTTAGCACTGGTGTGGATCAAGTGGGGGCGGGAGGGCGACCCGCTTCCCCTGAGCTAGCCGAACAGCCTCCTCATGATCCTCCCAAACCAGCCAGCCTGAGTGGGGTTTGCCGGTGTGGGCGGTGAAGCCGCTGCCATAGGGACCGGCGACAGGGGGATCGGGGACAACACAGAGGGAGAGGCAAGAACGTCGGGTCTCGGCTTCAGGCAGTCGATGTAGTTTGACTTGGCCTGCGAGTCAGCGGCCTGCCCGGCTTCGATTTCGGCACTGGACCACTGACTCGCCCACCTTATCTGGTTGTGGGTTATCCAGTAGTGGGACTTGCACGGGAGGCTCCAGCTCCCTATCGATGGATAAAGGGAGATCGTCCGCCCATCGTAGATCAACTGCCAGTCGGCGGGGGACAGCGGCGTCACGACCTCGTTGCCACAGCCACAACAGCATTTGTGGACTACGGTTGCGTAGATCATCGAGATGTAGAGAGTTCCTTCTTGCAGGACGTCGGGAACGAACTCAACAAACACTGGCGTGATTACCATTTTGCTCGCCCAGTTGGTCGCCGTTAATGAGCCCGCCAGTCCGCACGTTGTAAAACGAGTTATGCTCCTGCGGAACATCGTGGTAAAAGCCAAACAGCTTCTTCCATTTGACGACGGCAAGAGCCGCATTGAGGCAATTCAGGTCTGCGATCTGGATGTTCGTGGAGTAGGCGTCGTCAACATCGTCCACGAGCGAAACCCGGCGGCGCACGTGGTCACGCTTCGAGGGCGTGCTTGTGGTGACCCGGACCAGCCCGGACAACGCCCCGTCCTCCTGCGCCAACCCCATACCGACATCGATAAAGGGAGTGCCCCACTCCTCCAACCTGGTGATCAGCGTCTTCTTGTACTTGCCGCCGTCGCAGCAGATGAAGACGAACTTCATCCCCCGGAGGCTTTCGACGTTGCTATCGTCGATGTACTCTGGGTGTGCGTGGATGCCCCGTCGCATGTTTGAGTAGAAGTCCCTGAAGTAGACCACCTTGTACTCGATCGATCGGAGGATTTCGATCGTCGGAGCACCGGGTGACCTGAAGGCGTTGTGGTTCAGAAACCGGTCCCCGTCGAACAGGTGTATCTCCTTGACAGGGCACTTCGCCAGGAGGTCGAGCACATAGGAGCCGGTGCCCCCAAGGCCCACGATGGCGACCTTCTCCAACTCCAGCTTGGCGGTAAGGGTGGTGATCCCGGCCCGGCTTGAGGCGGTGTCGGGGTAGCAGAAGACCGACTCGTCCTCAGTGGTTTCGGCGATTTTGTAGGTCTGGGCGGTCACCGTATTGTCGATCGCTCTCGCCGGGGGCGTGATCATCTCGACGTAACGGGTGATCTGCTCGTAGTAGCCGGGGTAGCCCTCTGGCGGCTTGTTTGAGAAAGATCGGTTGGCTGTGAGGCTGTCGCTAATGTGGTAGGGGGTGGTAGTGTGCTTCAAGCCGGTTATCTCGGTCCCGTCGATATTGCACGGGTGGTCACCGATGAAGTAGGCAACGTGGGTGTCGGGTTTCTGGACCATGTCGCCCGCGATGACGAGCTTGACGGCGAGAACCCCATACGCGACCTCCTTGCCGGAGTTCACGTAGGGGATGTGCCCCACGAGGAGGTGGCTTGCGACCACCTCCAGTTCATACCCGTTGTCGCGGAGCCTGACGAGGTCCGGGCTACGAGCGATTAGTTGACTTGACATCGAATATCATCCTGTTCTTGCCTTCAACCGATTCCCCAGGGGCGAGAGTGCCTTCGTGGTGGCCCTCTCTGTAGGCCACGGAGATCACCTTGTCGGGGGCGGGGGTAAACCCAGCCAAGGTCACGATCTCGTCATAGGTCAGCAGCCCCTTCTTCACCCTCTTCTCTCGTCCGTTCACGATGATCACGATCTCGTCGTGGTGCCCGTGGGCGTCGTGACCTGGGAAGGACTTTTCGGCGGTGCTTTCCATGTGAACTATTTCTGCCGTGTAAAACGGCGTTACGTGTGTGGACCCTGTTTCGGGAGGGCGCTGGAACCCGCAGGGTAGTTGGAACACCGGCCTTTTGGTGAGCGGCTATAGGCGCGAGGTCCGACCCCTGGTTAGGATGGGCGATTAGTCATCTGCCCCTGGAAGGAAATACGACCGGGTGTAACAGCCCTCGCCTTTCGACAGAAGACGGCCACACCGGGCGGCTTGTAAGGAACTACGAGGGTGCGTAACAGGTTGGGGGGGTGTTACGGGCCATCGTAGAAAGAGTTGCAGCAGGATGCTGGTTCTGAAGACGAGCGAGATATGGCCAGCCAAGAATCACCCGAGGATGAAAACACCCGATTAGCGATATCGCTACTCGACGATAATGAGGACGCCCTCAAGGAGATGCTGCGCCGGTACGGTCCGGACATCATCAAAGTCCTGCACGCCAAGTTCACCTTGCGGCTGAAGTCTCTAACGTTAGAGGACATCGAGGACGTGGTGGCGGTTGCCATTCACCGCATCTGGGACGCCCGGAAGGTATATGACGACAAACAACAGTCACTCCGCGTCTGGTTCTACTGCATCGCCGAGAACGTGGCGAAAGATGTATTGAAACACGGCTGGTACAAGGCCCGCCGCCTGGAGCGAAACCCGGGGCAGGACTGGCTTGAAGCTCGTCCCGACTGTGCCGTTCACGAGCCGCAGATGCAGAAGAAGGACGAGAGGCGGAAAGAGTCGAAGCGGATGCAGGATCTCGCTACGGTTGTGAACAAACTTCCAGAGGTTCAGCGTAGAATATTATTGACGGACGCTGCCATGCGCGACGGTGTGGCCTCAAGCGAACTGCTTGCCAACGAACTCGACATCCCCGTCGCCCACGTCCGCGTCTACCGCTTTCGGGGAATGGCGACCGTTCGAAAAGAGATGACGAAACTTGGGCATGACATTCCCTGACACACGCAGGCACCCCATGACCCCCGCCGACCTAGATGCTCAACTGCGCAGACTAATTGCCAAAGCCTTGGTACCACCCGATCTGTGCGCCACGGACCCGCACGACATCGAAGCTATGCTTGACGCAGCCAAGGGAGAACCGCTGCCCGAGAGCCAAGTCGAGCGTATTCTGAAGAAGGCGAAAGGCGAACTCCCGGTTGGTGAACGAGAGGAGGAGCAGCCGGTTTGGTCTGGCGAGGCACTCACGGAAGAAGAGGAAGCTCTGGTCGCTCTCCATCGGAAAGAGGGAGGTGAGTTGCCAGCGGAGATCAAGGAGAAACTCCGCCGGTTACGTGATTTGGCTCGTGCGGAGCCAGAAGCAGGGAGAGAAGGAGAAGGCAGTGACGACTAACTGGAACAAAGCGCGGGCGAGCCGAGACGAGGCGGCGAACATAGCGGAGATGATTGTCCAAGGGCTGGAAATAACGAAGCCGCCCGTGAGCCCATTCGATGTCATTCGGTCCGAACGTCGGCGGCTGGTCGCCTTCGGAGACGATTTCGGAGATGCCTTCGATGGCCGTCTTGAGTACCAGAAGCCAAAGTTCATCATCTTCTACAACACAAAGTACGACGCATGGCCGCACAAGGGGAAGCACCACCCGAAGGTCACTTTCACCATCGCGCATGAAGTCGGCCATTTCTGCCTAGCCCGGCATCGTAACTACCTCAAGAAGGGCGGTAGTCCCCACGGATCGCAGACGGAGTTTGTCTCGGACAACCTGTCCGAGCGCGAGGCCGACGCCTTTGCTGCGGGCTTACTCATGCCGAAGTTCCTGGCCGACGATGTTGTCAACGCTGGGCCACCTGAGTTCAAGGACGTGCAGGAGGCGAAAGACCTCTTTGAAGTCTCCCTCACAAGCATGATGTTGCGCTGGGTCCAGTTGTCGAACTTCCCGTGCGCAATGTGCTCTGTCCGCGACGGGAGCATCGAATGGGGTCTTACATCCGATGCCTTCAAAAAGGCAGGTGCGTACAAGGTGAACCGGGGAAAGCGAGTTACGTCCAGGGCCGCCACCAAGTTCATCTCGGTTGATCCGTCAATTTCTCGCTACCGGGATGAAGAAAGGTGGGGATCGGCTGAACACTGGCTCGACTTTGAACGCACAGACCTCGGGGTCGTCGAACACTTCGTGGCTATCCCTTCTACCAAGCAGGTTCTAGTGTTCATCACTGCCGATGAAGAAGATACATTTAAATGTCTTGATGATGACGATCGGTTAGAAAATTCTGACGAATAGAATAATTATCTTCTTGTTGTTGGCGACATCTACCATCCGATGACCGATTCGGCGCTCACCACGCTGCCCAAACGTATCGACTCCTTGATCGTGTCTGGCGCCTCCTGATGGGCAGCCTCCGCTCTGCCGTGATCTTTAGCGGCTCCTCGTTCTCGGATGACTCCCCCGAGGGGTTGATACTCAGACGCGATTTTCGTGTTGCAGATTTACGGCGGACTCGGTCCGTCGTCCTTGCGTTGCCGTTCCTGAGCGATTTGCTCCTGAAACGTCATCGGCGGCTTGCTGGGTGAATCCTGTGAAGATATCGGTGCCGGGGCTGCCCCCGATTCTGCTTCTGCATCAGCGTCTATCGCTGCATCGGCTGGGGGAGGTGATTCGGCCCGCCGACGAATCCGGGCGGTGACGGGTTCCTCGGCGGTGGATTGCTTTTGCCGGACGCGATGCGGCGTGGCGTCGACGCTGTTGGCGGCTTTGAGCGTCTTGATGCGTTCGGCGAGATCGGACACGCTTGGTGCTTCGTCTTTGCCTGGCTCATGGGGTGGGCTGGAAAGGCCCGCTTTGAGCTGGTCACGCAGGCTCGTCAGTTCAAACAGGTAGGCGTCGAGCGTGAAGGGCGTGCCGAGACGTGCCTGGTAGTCGTGGAGCTGGGCCTCGGCGATGGCGAGGTCTTGCCGCACACGGTCGCAATCGGGGCCGTAGCCGCTGGCGAGACGGTCGAGGGCGTTGAGGACGGCACGCGGTCCCTGGTGGTCGCGGGATAGTGTGGTTGAGCGGCTGGTGCTGCCTTCGAGATAGACATCGGGCGGGAATTGTGGGTTCAACACCATCCCGAAACGCAGGCCCCGGTAGGTGCCAAACGGGATGCGGGTCCGCTCCTGGACATGCTTGGGCAATGTTTCCAGTTTTCCGGCGAGTATCTCGGGGAGGGCGTTGGCCGCGTAGCTGCGGCCACCGATGGCGGTGGCGTCGCGGGCGTGCGCTCTCGCGGTCGCCTCGTCGGCCGTGTGTTTCGCTAACCGATCGGACATGCTGGCGATGCTTCCCGGCAAGTCCCGCACGCTGCGGCGGGCGACATACTGTTCATCGAGATGGTTCTTCTTGAGCTGGGTGAGCCGTTGCAATTCGGCATCGGCTTCGGCGAGGGTGAGTACCGCCGGGTTGCCGGAGGCGATCGCCTTGACCTCGGCGTAGCTCAGTTCCTGGCTGCCGATGTCCTCGGCACGACGCAGTGCATTTTCGCCGGACATGACTTGCGAGATAAACCGCGCCTTGGTCTCCAACGCCTGCCACATATAAGAATCAAATGATTGTTCTGTCACATAGCGGTAGATCGCCACTTCCTCATTCTCGTTACCTTGACGAAGGATGCGGCCCTCGCGTTGCTCGACCTCCGCCGGTTTCCACGGGGCGTCGAGGTGATGCAGCGCCACCAGGCGTTTCTGGACGTTGGTGCCGGTGCCCATTTTCTGCGTGCTGCCGAT
Source organism: Gemmataceae bacterium (assembly GCA_003136315.1). GTDB lineage: Bacteria > Planctomycetota > Planctomycetia > Gemmatales > Gemmataceae > Urbifossiella. Next base: position 79,652 of record PLDW01000516.1, read on the forward strand.
CAGCACCCGCACCGAACCGTTTCGCACCTTCTCGAACAGGGCCTGTTTCTTGGCGTCGGATTCGGCGTCGCCGATGGCGGCGATCTGCTCACGCGGGATGCCTTTCGCGACCAGCTTGGTGATGATCTCGTCGTAGGGCGAATACCCCCACGGGGTAGGATTCACCCCCATGTCGGCGAAGATCATCTGCGTGCCGCGCGTCGCGGCGGATTTCTCCCAGTTGGCGATGACATTGCCGACGAGGCGGTTGACCTTCGATTCGGGGAAGTCGGCTGCCGTGGGCGACAGCATCCGGGCGTCGGTGGCGAGCTTCCTGCCATCGGTGGTGATGGCCAGCGCGTTGTCTTCCCTCGGGTCGACTTTCTGCGAGCGGATGCGCTCGTAGCGTGCGACCAGTTCCTGCTGGAGGGCGTGCTGCTCGTCGGACATCGGGCAGGCGACGACGATGGGCTTGCCCGTTTCCAGGCGGGGACGCGGCAGGTTCAGCATCTCGGGGGTCTGCACGTCGGAGAATGCCCGGAACATCTGCTGGAGTTCCGGCAGGTTGGTGAAGCGGGCGAACCGGCTGCGTGGCCTGAGCCCCGCACCGTCGGGAGATATTTCCATTGTGTCGATGACTTCGCCGAACGTGGCCGCCCAGGCGTCGAAATGCTCCAGCCCGCGGCTGCGCAACCCTTCCGGATCGAGGAAGCGTTGTAGTGTAAATAATTCCACCATAGTATTGGAAATCGGGGTGCCGGTGGCGAACGTCACCCCGTGGCCGGCGTGCTGCTCGTCGAGATAACGGGCTTTCATGTAGACGTCGAACGCTCGTTCCGATCCTCCGGTCTGGATGCCAGCAACTCGTTCCATCTTCGTCGGCGTCTCAAGATTCTTAAAATAGTGCGCTTCATCAATAAAAATATGATCAATGCCAAGTTCATCAAAGACAAGACCATCATCCTTCTTGTCCTCGGCAAGAAGCTGTTTCAGCTTCTCCTCGCGGGCAGCCTTCTGCTTTTCGATGGGCTTGATGAGGTTGCGGCCCACTCCCTTGGCCCCGGCATGTTCGCGTAAGAGTTCGTCATATTCGGCGATCTGCTCACGGAGGAACTTCTCCTGATATTCCGGCGAGAGGCCGATGCGCTCGAACGAAGAATGAGTGACGATAATGCCGTCCCACTCACCGCTGGCCATCTTGGCGGTCAGGAACTTGCGGCGGTGGCGGGTCAAGTCTTCCTTGGCGGCGACGAGGAGCTTGGCGTTGGGGTAGAGTTGCATGAATTCGCGTGAGAACTGCTCCAAGAGGTGGTTGGGCACCACGTACATCGGCTTCTTGATGAGCCCGGCCTGCTTCATCTTCATGCCGCTCGCGGCCATCGTAAAGGTTTTGCCCGCGCCGACCGTGTGAGCCAAAAGCGTGTTGCCGGAACTCATGCCGCGCCAGACGGCGTCGTTCTGGTGCGGACGCAGGTGGATGGCCTGGTTCATGCCGGGGAAGTCGAGATGTCCACCGTCGAACAGGCGGGGCCGCAAATTGTTGTAAGTGTCGTTATAAAGCCGGACCAACTGTTCGGTGCGCTGCGGATCGGTGAACACCCAGGCGCGGAACTTCTCCTTGATGAGTTTCTGTTTCTCGCGGGCGGCCAACGTCGCTTCCTGGTTGACCACACGCTCCTCGCGGTCGCCGTCATGGAGCGTGTCGTAGATGGTGGGCGATTTCATGTTGAGGGCGAGTTCGAGCAGCCAGGTGCCGTTGGCTCGCGGCGTCCCGAACTCGGAAGTGGCAGCGACCGACGCCTTGGCGGCGTAGTCGGCCTCCAGGCTCCACACCGCGTCCTTCTTCAAATGGGCGACTGGGACGCTGGAGGGAGCGACGTGGAATAGCTCGGCGGCGAATGACTGGATGTCGCGCTCCGGTATCCACGGCGCTCCGAGATTGGCGTCGATGTCGCCGGGCAGCACGTCCTCGGGCTGCACTGCCCTGAGCGCTTTCACATTGCGGGCGTAAGCCGGACCGGCCGCCTCGGCGGCGGCGAGCTTGGCCCGCACGTTGCCGGAAAGGTAGTCATCGGCCGTCTCCCATTTCTTGGCCTCGGGGCTGGGAAAGATGAGGTCGCCCAGTTCGGTGACGATCTGTGCTTTCGGCTTGCCGTAGAGGGTGCCGATGAAGGGCAGATCGACTGCGCCACGTTGGTTCAAGGACACAAGCAACCCTTCCTCGGCGCTGCCCACCTGCGTGACGGGCGGGGTTTTGCCGACCACGTCCCGGGCCATGATGGCGGCCTTGGCCGCCTTGCCGGTCATCTCGTCATAATCCTCCAGCGACATGACCAGCATGGCGTCGGGGTCTTCGCGGAACTTGACGATGTTGGGCATCCGCCGGATGGGAGTGCCATCGGCGGTCTCGCCGAAGGTGGTCTTGTTGACCGGCCCGTAAGTGGCCACGAACAGGTCATAGGCGCGGCCCAGTTCGAGGCGTGCCTCCGCGCGGTTGGAATCGGGCCAGCCTTCGTTCTGGGATTGCAGGACGCGGCGGGCGTGGTCGCGCAGCCCCACCAGCGCCGCCAGGCGTTTGCCGGTCATGGTGCCGTCGGACTTCAGGGTCGTGCCGCCATAGACCACGGGCACGCCCTGTCCGCCTTCGATCTGGTAGATGATGCGGTCGTTGCCGATGTAGAAGCTTCCCTCGGTGATGTGCCGCTCGGGCGGCGGCGGGACAAAGGCTACCCCCACCGCAGGGCGGGGTCCGGTACTTTCCTCAACCAGACCCCGCGACACGCGCGGGGATTCGGGCAGGCGGCCGATGGCTGCCTTGAGCTTTTCGCCTAGATCGCCATTGCTGGTGACGCTGTAGCCTTCCCCGCCATAGAGCGTGTCCTTGCGGCTCCATTTACCAAGGACCATTTGCGGGTGGTTCAAAAAGTAGCGGTTGACGGGAACCTCTGCGCCAGCGATCGCAAGCGGTGCGACGCCCAGCCAGTCGGGATCGACATGGTGGGCAGGCTCGCCCCGGTCACGCTTGCGAAGGAAGACGATGTCGGTCACCACGCCGGTTCCTTCACGCTTGAACGCATCCGACGGTAAACGGACCGCCCCGACGAAGTCGGCCTTGGAGGCGAGGTATTCGCGAACTGCCGAGTTCTGTTTGTCTAACGTGTAATGGCTAGTCACCAGCGCCAGCACCCCGCCGGGTTTCAGGGCATCAATGGACTTGGCGAAGAAGTAATCGTGCAGGGAGAGCTTCTGCCCCTGGTAGTCGAGCTTGAGGTCGGCAAACGGCACGTTGCCGATGACGGCGTCGATGCGGTCCTTGGGTAGCTTTGTGTCACGGAAATTCTCGATACGGATGTCGTGTTCGGGATGGATGGCTTTGGCGATGCGCCCGGAGATGGTATCCATCTCGACGCCGATGAAGCGGTTTCCCGGCTTGCCCTGGCCCATGAAATTGCCCGTTCCGCACCCCGGCTCCAGGATCGTGGCGGCATCGGGAACGCCGAGGCGGGCGATGGCCTCGTGGATGGAGGCGATGACGGTGGGGGAGGTGTAGAAGGCGTTGAAGGTGGTGCGCTTGGCCGAATCATACTCCTGGGGGGTAAGCAGCGACGTCAGCTCAACGCCGAGGAACTGCCAGCCTGCGTCCTTGTATCTGCCAGTGACCGGATCGGGAAAGATCGACAGGGCGACCGGTCCGAAGCCCGAGAAACGGGCCAGCGTTTGCTTCTCCTCGGGCGTTGCTGCCCGGTGTTCCTGCTCGATGGCTTTCACGGTGCGGATGGCGGCAATTATGTCGTGGGCCTTGGTCTTCTCCCCGCTTGCCAGGTGCGCAGGTGTCCCGCCTACCGGACGGTCGGGCCTGGGTTCAATCTGGGTTGTCGGCTCCGGCGGCGCAATCGGTATGAATGGGAGTGGTGGTGTGTCGAAATCAAATCTGAGCTGGCTTCTTGTCACTGGACTGTCTCCTTCAAGCGTTACCGGCCCCGCTGTCGGGGCCTGACGGTACGCGGAAGAATCAGCCTCAGTCCGGGGCTGTGCTCGCGGAGCGACCGTGCCAGCGGAAACTGGGGGGAGGCCTTCAGGGGGAACCGGGTTTCCGCTTGCACGGCCCGGCGGGCTGATTAGCGTGCCGTCGCTTATGGCCCCAGGCGGGGTCGGCGAGGCGGAAGATGTGTCGTCGGAACGTGCATCAAATAGGGTCGGCTGACGGGAAGCCTTTACTTTTTCAGCGAATGAGTTCGCACGTAGGCCATCGCCTGGTCGAGCGATAATGCTTCCTGGCCGTCCCGAGGTGACCCGTTCGACAAACGATCTTCCAGCTCCTTCAGCGCCAACTCCAGCGCTTCGCTGGCGATCTGGCTCTCCTCGCTGCCCGGTCTCGCCTGGGCGAGCGTCTCCTTCCAGGCCAGGTGCAGACTCCTCAGTTCGCGGGCGTAATGCTCCATTGTCGGAAGCAACTGCCTCTGCCGGCGAAGCGGGTCGTAGATCTCCGGGTGCTGCTCCAGGAGTTGAAGCACGATGGTCTTGTACTGCATTGGGGCCTCCTTCAAGGGGTGAGGTTACACGGTCTTGGTGGTCCGTTAAAGCGGTTTGATCAGCAGGCGAGTCGTCCGGGTCAAGCGAGAAAGGCAGGGAGGGCTGATGAGGACGGCGTGACTTGCGTGCCATAGGTCAGGGCCAGCCTTCCCCTCCGCCGGCATGCCGCGGAGGGCGTCCGGCAATGAAGAGCAAGGAGCCGGAGGCCAGGTATTGCCGCTGGGAAATGAGAGGGTTTTGAGATGTGGACATAGGCAAATTATAACACTGTTAAAAACGTCGTGCAATAGACTGAGTGCGGGTTACGACGTTATCACATACGCCAAAGCCGCAGAAAACAAGGCATTAGCGACGTCCATATAGAAGGAGAGTCGCGGAAACACTGGCTTGTGAGCGTGGTCGAAACCACGCTCGCCGGTTACAACCGGCGACAGTGCAGCGAACCGGAACGCGGCAGCCGGCGCATCGGCCCCGAGGCAGCCGCGAGCGCGCTGCCGAGGGCGAGCAAACGGCTGGAACCGTTCCAGCCGGCCTATGCAACGCATAGGGAAGACGCCTGTACACACAGATGGGATAGCAGCAGCAAAAAACCGCGCCCCGCTTCCGGGGACACGATGCTCCCGCAGGGGGCTGCCTCTTCGGGCAGCGACAGGTTGGCAGGGGGGGATGATGCAGCCAGCCCCGGCGATGCCGTCGCTGGGAACGACCTATGGCTGACACTCGCCGGAGAGCGAGTCGGAAAGCAAGCAAGACGTGCCGTCTGGAAATGAAACTGCCCGGTCTGATCGCACGCGATCAACCGGGACAGAGGCAAAGTGGCAAGGGGGGAGCGGAGTCAAGGACGGCCGGGGTGGAGGAAACCCGTCTGCACAAGCGAGGCTTTGCGAGCGCGGAAGCTGGGGAGGAGCCGCCCCGGACGCCGAAGGGTATCCTTGACATCGCGGGGGATTCACCCCCTGTCTTTGCATCTGGGGGCTGGTGGCTGCTGGACAGGGGGGCCGGTTGAGGCGCTGCCGTTCTCAGCGGTCTTCTGGAATCGAAACGGCCGTTACGGAGTGGTGGGAAGCGATACCACCTGGCGGTAAATCCGCCCCTTCGCCCCCTCCGTCGCCGTCGGCCGCCGTCGCCGTGCCCTCGTCGGCACGGGGCACGGCGACGGCGTGCCAGAGGCGATAAGGAGGGGGCGTGTCTTACCCCCCTCTTGAGCCAGAGGTTGACCTGAGCCGGGGCAGGGCATGGTTGGTGGGCATACAGGGAGGGTGTGGGAACCGCAGGTTCCCGCAAAAGAAATACTGTTGCTCCTGCACCTTCGACGGGCGATGACTGCACGAGCGGGGGCTTTGCGGAGTGTGGAAGCGAGGGATTCACCCCCTTTGGTTGAGCCAGGGGGATGGATTCCAAAGAGGTTGGATCAAGAGAACTCGGGGTACGGAAGCCAAGCCCAGCCGCTGACGAGAGCAGGGTCAGGCGGGTGATGCCGGACTTGGAAACTGTTCTCTTGCGCGCAACGCACGATCGCGTTTCGCCGGAGGAGGAAAAGGTGAGGAGACTGTCCTGCGGAGCAGGTCAGGAATTTCGAACATGTGGGGAGGCGAAGCGGTCCATAAGGCGGGCCGGGTCGCTTCGCAAGAGAAAGAGAGCCTCAACCTCGATGCGATCCTGGCGGATACGGAAAAAGAGTCCATAAGGAAAGCGGCGAACCAGGGCTCGGTGAACCTCGGGCAGGATCATTGCGAACGCCTCGGGGTGGTCGACGATTCGATCAAGAGCCTGTTCAACGCAAAGTACGAGGTCATTACCGAGTCCAGGTCGGAGGGCGTTGTACCAGGCAGCCGCGTTTTCTAGGTCGGTTTCGGTCAGGGTCGAGACAACCAGAGTGCGGATCATTTCGGCTGGAGAAGCCGGCGCTTGACGTCGGGCCACGGGGAGTAGGTTGTTTCTCCCCGATCGGAGGCAGCCAAGCGGCGGTGAAGCTCCTCCATCTGCGCGGAAGTAAGGGATGGAGCATCCTGTTCGCTGGAAACACTGTCCCAAAGGTCTTCGGCCAGCAGAATACGTTCGGCGGGACTCAGATGCGAAAAATCAAACGGCCGCGATGTGTGACTCATAGACTACCTTTCTTATACAAGACTAGCACATAGCCGCGACAAATGTCAAATCATGCTCCGTCCTTTCCATGTCCCTTCCGTGTGGGATTGATGGGGTATCCAGAGGGGATCGCAACACAACCAGCCTCCACCAATCTCGGGATTACCGGTCTTTCGCAGTATGGGGCTGGGGTGCCACCGTTCTCAGTAGTCTTCGGGGAGCAAAACGGTCGTGACAGACCGGTCGGCTTCGGTAATGACCCATAAGCGTTGGTCACCCTGCCCGTAGGCCGAAAACAGCCTGTCACCATCGCGCAGGGCTTCCTCATTTGCCAGCGTATCTTCCGGGCAAAGGTCGCCCCAGTCGCCGGAGGCATGGCGCATCAGCGCGGTCATGACCTCCTCGGTCGTAAGCCGCAGGCTGGCATTCGCCGTGATGACCAGTTGGCCCAATGGGAAGCGAACGGGGCGGGTCATGCCGCGACTCCGATATCAAGCCCCTGATCCATTGCCCCGCCGGGTTGCAGCCCATGCAGGAAATCGACGGCCCGCTGGGCATGGGCGGCGGCCTGGAAGATGGCGCGTTTGTCCTCCTTCAGAACGGCCAGCCAGTGGCCGAGGTAAGCGGCGTGGTCGTCGCGGATCTCCGGCGTGATGCCGAGATCGCAGCACAGGAACGCGGCCCCGATCTCCGCCACCAACTCTTCGCGGGCATAACCTTCGTCGCCAAACCTCCTCCGCCCGAACTCCCGGTTGAGGCGGGTCGGGTGTTTGGTCCAGTGGGTCATCTCGTGGGCCAGCGTCGAGCTATAGCTCTCGGCATCCTTGAAGGAGACGAAGGGCGGCATCTGCACATAGTCCGGGTCGGGGGCGTAATACGCCTGGTTCCCGCCGTGGCGGATGTCGGCACCGGTTTGCGCGAAGAACCGGTCGGCCGCCTCGATCCGCTGCACCGGGTCGATCTGCGGTGCGGCAGGGGCGTAGAAGTGGGGAGGTAACCCCTCGATCTGCTCGACATTGAAGACGGTGTAGCCCTTCATGAAAAAGATGTCCCGCTCGTTCTCCTGGCCGTCCTCGGCGGTCTCGGTTTTGGTGATGCGGTCGGCGTAGACGACGAGCGTTCCCTTCGAGCCCTTCATCACGCTGGCCTTCAGTTCCTTGGCCTGGTTGAAGGTCATCCAAATGGGGGCGGAGAAATTCTGGTTCATGGCCGATGTCCAGAGCATCAGCACATTGATGCCCTTGTAGGGCTGGCCGCCCGCCCGCAAGGGTCGGGTGATGCGTCCGGCGGCGTGCTCGGCGTTCCACGGCTTGTGCCAGGGACGGACGCCTTGTTCGAGGTCGGCGATGATGGCGTTGGTCACGCGCGTGTAAAGATCAGTGCGGTTCGTCGTCATGGGCGCGACTCCTTCCGGCTTGACTGTTCAAGCATCTCGTCGGGAGGCGCGAGCAGTTCATAGGGGTTGTCGTCGAAGAGCCGGGCGAAAGGCACCAGCTCGTAGTCCGGGCCGGAGCGGTTGACGGCGCACAGGACGTAGACGGGCTTTCCCGTCGCCCGCTCGTGGCATTCGAGCAGGCAGGCGGCACCGTCGCTGAACGCCTGCTGTAACGTGTTGAAATTGTCTCGGTAGGGTTGCGGTATCATGGGTGGATTCCTTTCCAAAAGAATGGGCGGGTATCGCTACCCGCCCTTGGGTTATCAGGCTGTCTTCCTGGCTTTTTTGGCCTTGGCAGGTTTCGGTGAGGTGGAGATGTCAAACGACATGCCCTTGGGAAGCCACGTTTTCAGTTTCCCAATCTGTTCCGGGGTGTGACCGTCAGGATTGGAAAAGACCCGGTCGAGCTGAACCACCAGCACCGATTTCTTCTCAGTGCTGTTCGCTTGAGACCACCGTTCCCCAAGAACCTCGCCGTAGATCAAAAGCAACTGGTCACGGGTGATGCGACTCAGGAAATTGTCCTTGGTCGGACGCCAGTAACCGGCCACGCTCGCTTCGGTCAGGGACAAGGCGGCGTCATACGCGGTGGCTTGGTCGCCTTCGACGGGACCGAGCTTGGGTTGCAGCGTCAACGCCACGCAATAGGCCAGCAGATCGAGTCTGGCCGCCTCCGGCAGTGAACGGAACGCCTCGAACCGCTTGGCTTCGGTTGCAGCCTTGAACCAGTCGGTCGGCAGTGCCTTCTCGATTTCCACCAGCTCGTGATCGGCGACGGAGGCTTCACGCTGCTTGCCCGGTTTCGGGAGTTTGAACTCCACGTCCGGCCCGTCAGCAACCCGGCGCTTCCCGAGCAACACGCTCGCTGCCTTGAACGTCAGCACGTCCAGAGCGATGGCGGGATGCCTGGCGATTTCGACCTTGGCCACTTGCAAGCGTTCAGCGGCAAGGTCTCGCCTCAGCGATTCCGTCATGGCAGGTTTGGCCTTGGGCTTGCCCGCAATGCCGTCACCACCCTCCGTCCCGAGCAACTTGGCCAGGAGTTTCCTGTTCTCCGCCTTGACCAGCCCCTTGTCGAGGAAGACGGTGCCATCCTGTCCGATCGACACGTAGCATCCAGCGAGTGTCTTCTGCGTGTCGTCGAATCCGACATACCCGGCCAGTTGCCGCTCGACCTCCTCCAGCCGTTCATGGATGGCCTCTTGCTGGTTAAGTAGGTCGTCTGACTCGGTATCCTCAAGGGCTTGTTCGATAACGCTAAGTTGGTCGTCTAGCTCAGACTTGAGATCGACCAGTTCCGCCGGGACTCCGACCAGGCGTGGTTGAAGCCGCCCGCAACGGTGGACCGCGTCATAGTCTCGGTCCGGGTTGATCTCGACCCAGCCCCAGCCTTCCGCTTCCAGTTGCTTGCGGATGCTGTCGAGTTTCTGCTCGGCCAGACGTTGCAGCACCTCCGGCTTTTCGAGATACACCTCATCGCCGAACAGGTCGGCGCGGGTCGAACCGCCAGCGGTCTCGTAGGCGTTCAGCCCGACGAAACGGGCCAGCTTGTCGCTGGCTTCGACCATCTTCTCGGTGAGTGCCGCCCGGATGGCTTTGGGATCATCCTTCTGCCAGTCCTGGAGCGATTTGAACACCTTGAGTTGCCGGCGGTGGTCGTCGGTGACAGTGAAGGCCATCAGGCATTCCAAAGTCAGCCCGTCTTCGCGGTATTCCTGAAGTAAATCAGGAGCGATACGGGCCAGCTTCATCCGCTTCAGGACAAGGCTTTCCTCGACGCCAAATCGCTGTGCCACGTCGGATGCGCTTTCGCCCTGGTCGATCAGGGCGGCGAACGCCTCGAACTGGTCGGCGGGGTGCATCGCCAGCCGTACCGTGTTTTCGGCAAGGCTCATTTCCAGGGCGTGCGACTCGGTAACGACCTGGCAAGGCACCGCGAAATCTTTCGGCAGCTTGCCCTCAGCCTGGAGCGAATGGATCGCTTCCAGCCTTCGGCCACCTGCGATCACGCGGTACGTGCCGTCGCCGGTGTCCGTGACCACGAGATTTTGCATCAGGCCATGCGCGAGCAGCGATGCCTTCAGCTCCATGATGCCGACCTTGGCGGCGGTACGGCGGGCGTTGAGAGGGGATTTCTCCAGCCTGCTGACGGCGATAAGCTGGGGTTGGGTAGGTGTGCATTGAATGTAAGTCATAAGTATCTCCATTAGTTTGGTTGGTTGAAAATGAAGCCGGTGGGCGGAATTCCACCCACCGGCACCCGGTTCAGGCGGCTGCCTGAGCGGATTCTTTGCGGCCTTTGGCGTCGGCCTGTTGCTGGTGCATGATCCAGGTGTGAGCCAGGTCGAGCAGCTTGCCCATCGTGAGCAGGTCGTCGAAGCCAAGGCTGTCGGTTTCCCTCCAGCCCTCGTCGGCCTTGTAGCCGCGGCTGGGATTGACGCTGTACCAGTTGCCCTTCTCGCCGTGGTTTCTCCAGATGGTGACTTGCAGGGTTCCGATGCGGATTTTGTGTGCTGGTTGTGACATGGTGGTCTCCTTTTCGTTAGTTACCGGCTGCGACCATCGCGGCCTGATGGCACAGCAAACAAAGCCGCCTCAGTCCGGGGCGAAGCGAACCGGTCAAGCGGAAAATTGGGGGAGACCTCCAGGGGGAACCGATTTTCCGCTTGACCGGCCTGGCGGCGGCTTTATGCGTGACATCAAGAAGGCCGTGTGGCGTAGCCGTCACGGGAGGAGGGAGACCACACCGCCACCGGCAGGCAAAGCTGAGGAATCCGCGTCACGAATGGGAGAATTGAGGCGGTGCTGCGACGGGATCAAGGGAGTGCTAGATAAGGCTGTGAGTGGGAGAGGGCGGAAAGGCGCTGCTCGGCAATTTTGAGAAGCTGGCAAGCGGTCGCGTACTGGATCATCAATACCTTGAAGCAATAGGAGAATTGCCAGGGGAGGCCGGAATATGATCTACAGGGTATTCAGAAATGCAAAAAGCGCGGAAACTGGCTGCCAGTGCCTTTGTCCGAGACAAGTTATAAATAATATGATATATTATTAATATATAAAATACGACCGCGTTTAGGCTATAGCTCGTAGGAAAGGGCAAACATCGGCGTTGCTTGCAATTAAGTCGCCGGAGTTGAAAGGACTTTAATATGTACGATATTCCAGAGACAGGATTTTTACGTTTAACTCAAGTATTAAGCATTATACCTCTAGGTAAGACCTGTTGGTGGGAGGGAGTGAGAGCAGGACGTTTTCCAAAGCCGGTTAAGTTGTCGGCCCGTTGCACTGCTTGGCGGGCCGAGGACATTCAGAAGTTAATAAAAGATTTGTCTAATCAATAATATAAGATTTAATATCAATAATTGTATACGAATGATTGTTAATCGGAATATACTGCATGATGCAGTTCTAGGGGTATAAAACTGGGGTATGCGCTAGTATCAATGATAGAAATATATAAATAATTCAATATGTTATTAATACAATGTGATTACCGCCCAGATCACCATTCTTTCGGACGCCTTCATTCGTCAGCATCCGCAATACCTAGACTGAGAGCCATTCCAAAAAGAATCACCAACCGAAGCTGTCCGTAGAGACTTGTTGACATCCGTCCAAAAAGTGGGGTATATTTGAACATATGTACCCCAGTTGATAAAAAGTAGATACCCCATGCCCAAATCGCTTTCGGATGCAATGGCTCGCAACGCCAAGCCAAAAACGAAATCCTATAAAATGGCTGATGGTGAGGGCTTGTTTCTATTTATCATGCCGTCTGGTAGCAAATACTGGCGGATGAGATACTTTTTTGGTGGCAAGGAAAAACTGCTGGCATTGGGAGTATACCCTGAAGTCACCCTGGCAGATGCCCGCGATCGCCGTTCACAGGCACGCAAAATTCTTGCCGCAGGAAACGATCCTGGCGAGGTCAAAAAAGAAGCCAAGCGGTTGGCTACCTTCAATAACGTCAATACCTTCGAGGTCGTCGCCCGCGAATGGTATGAAAAGCGCAAACACGAGTGGGCTGCAAGCTCCGCCGACACCATGCACGGCCGTCTCGAAAGACATATCCTTCCGACACTTGGGGCAAGACCCGTTGCCGACATTAAAGCGCCAGAAGTTCTTGAAATGCTACGCAAAGTTGAAGGCAATGGTACTCTGGACACTGCACGGCGTGTGATGCAAATGTGCGGGCAAATCTTCATGTATGCAATCGCAACCGGACGGGCCGAACGAAATCCCGTGCCTGATTTACGTGGCGCTCTCAAAACGCCGGTCACGAAACATCAATCCAGCCTGAATGCAAGTGAACTCCCTCTCTACTTAAAACACCTTGAGACTTATGACGGCAGCTTGCAAACCAAGCTGGCCCTTCGCTTCCTGCTGCTTACCTTTGTCCGCACGATTGAATTGCGAGGGGCACTATGGGACGAGATTGATTGGGAGACAGCCGATTGGCGAATTCCTCCTGAACGAATGAAAATGAAAGAGCTGCATATCGTCCCCTTATCGACCCAGGCCGTCGCCGTTCTTCGGGAATTGGAAAAGCTCACCGGCGGCAGCCGTTACATCTTCCCAAACCAGCACAATCCCACAAAATTCATGAGTGAGAACACAATGCTCTTTGCTCTGTATCGGATGGGTTATCATTCGCGTGCCACAGGGCATGGTTTTCGCAGCACTGCCAGCACTATTCTGAACGAGCATGAATTTCGTCCGGATGTGATTGAACGTCAACTTGCCCACAGTGAACGAAATCGTGTTCGAGCTGCTTATAACTATGCTCAATACTTGCCGGAGCGCAGGAAAATGATGCAATGGTGGGCCGACTATCTTGACGAGCTGGCGGCAAAGAAGTAGCCGCCGTGCTTCAGACCTTCTGTCCTGGGTTCTTCTGCCCACAAGGAGCCAGGCTAGCTTATTGCAGATCTCCCGTGCGAACGAAGAAGTTTTATAGCATGTCAGATTTAGGTTCTGGCATGGTCTACGATAACGCATTGAATATAAACGATAATCTATCAGTTATTATATCACTGTGTAAGAAACTGTGTCCGAATTGAAAGTATTTGTGAAATTCTTAGTGGCTAGATTACTCAGAAGCCACAACCTGTAGGGGTGAGTGGTTTGTGTTACCGCACCGGGTAGGGTGAAGCCAAGGCTGAGGCTGGAATTGGTGCGGAGACGAGTGGAGCAGGAGAAGCCAACGGTGGAGGAGGCTCTGCAGGAACAGCCCGGTTGACGGATGCCCTCGTGGAGACGGGGAAAGTAGAAGAGGATGCGCCGCCGCCGAATTCGTTTCGGCATCGGGTACACCAGGGCGGGCAGATGACACTGTTTTAATGAAGTTGCGTGGGACGATTGCTTTCGCAGGAGGTGGGATTTGCGGCGTTGGCTGCTTCGAGGATGAGGACAGGTAAATTTGCAGTGGGTTATGGCACCGTTTCTGTTGCTTTCCGTTTGCGCCAATATTCCAGCATTTTCTCGCTTTTACGTTTACGTGATTCTTCGCTGTAATTGCGAACGGCTTTTGGCGTAATATCTTTCAGTCGTTTGCCACTCACGTAACGCAATAATCGGCAGTCAAGTCGTGGTTCGTCACCCCACATCTCCCGATGCAGCAGGTCAGCCTGCTCGCGGGTACTCCCGCCCATTTCCACAAAGTCCTGGTAGATGTTTACCCAGTAGTCAAACGGCTCGCCCATTTCCTTTCCCTCCTCTTATGCCACACTCGCGGTATGCCTGCCGGAAAGTGGACCCTCGACCTTGATGAATCGCTTGAAGTCGATGCCGCCCCGGTAAACCAGCAGCAGGCTGTCCATATCCGGGTTGTTGCCATTCAGGACGAGGGAGATTGTCGACGGTGACACGTCGGCTTTCTCCCCGACCCGCTTCCAGTTCAGTTTCTTAGATGACCGCACCGCATCATTCGCTAGCGATAATGCATCGTTAGTAAAATTGATTTGTTTCATAGCATTTTATTTTCATATATTCCATTGTATGTAAAGATATTTTACGTTTTTTCTGAGACTCGTCTAGACGCATCTCCTGGCCACGGTTAATCATGCAAAACAGGTGAGCATGTGCCGTCTGGGAAAGGGAAGGGGCGCAAGGGGAACCGTTGGTTCCCCTTGCAGAGAATAGTGTCCAAACTCCTCCATCCCCGGACAGCAAAACAGGTCCGGGGAGTGCGATCAACGATGCCAGAGGGCCACGTGACCGTTGGCGGCCTCTGGGTCGATTTATCCCCGGCAAAACGTGACCGACCTAGGCAACCAGACCCGAATGAAGAACCAGGCAAACGCTCGGGACAGGTGTATTCGGGACGGTGAAGGAGTCTCGCAGAAGGGAGGGAGCACGCATGAGCCGCTTGGCAGACCGTGACAGAGCGGAGTGTGGTGATTTCATCCGGAAGCGTGACCCGCCACTCCAGGAGTAGACCCCGTTACGAGCAATGGATGGCAGGAAGGGTAGCAAAGACGGCCCAAGAGTTGTTGATTCGTAATCTGATTATGTGAGCCGAGCCAACAGCGGGTTCACTATCAACAGCGTCTCCCGGTCGGCATTCTCCAGCAACTGCCTGGCGCGGTCCCGCAGCGCCGATAATGTGTCCGGTGGCTCCGTGGGCGGGAGCAGTTCCGTCACCGTCATCCGAAGCGATCGCGCCAATCGATCCAGCAGATCAAGTCCCGGAGACGCGTTGCCGCTTTCCAATTTGCTCAGGTGAGACAGGGCGACCTGGGCCTGCCGGGCCAGTTCTGCCTGCGTCATGTCGCGGGCCAGCCTGAGTTCGCGCAGTCGAACGGCAAACCGCTGCACGATGTCGGCGTGCTGTATTCTGGTTTTCCGCTTGGCCATGCGCTCCCCCATCTTCTTATCGCCAAGAATGGCGAGGGAACGGCATACGTAAAACAGGTGATTGACAACCGTTTTTGAGGTTGTAGGATGAGGTATCAGGTGCTCGGTGGCTGGCCGTTTCGCCGCCAGGAGGGATGAACCCAAGGCTCGACCATCGACCGAATCGATGCCAGTGCGGATGACGGCCGTTACCGCAACCAATCACTCCGGAGCAGCCCGTCCGCACAGGCAAGAAGGGCAGGAAGCCTGGCAGTGGGCCGCGGGAGCTAATCAGGAAGAATAACCGTTAATGTCCGCAGAACGATCAACCCCTGGGCACGGGCGAGTCCCCGTCACTCACTCTAGGTAGCGTCTATTGCGTTCGATCGTAAAGGTGGAGGACCAAGCATGCAACCGTGTATGGCAGGATCACGAGACACGCAACAGCCTCTGGGGAGGAAGAACGGCCCGTCAGGCGGGCCTGCTGCTGCGTCCCCAAAGCGTGATCACTCTCCCAGAAACGGCGCAATCCCGCGCGTGATTCCAGGCCCGATCTCGCTTGCCTCAGTCCTTGCCCAACAACTCGAAGCGGAGCAGTTCGGCTGGAGCGACTCCGAGCCCCTCGGCAATCAAGCAAATGTTGTCCAAACTCACGTTGCGCTTTCCTCGCTCCACGCTCCCGAAATAGCTGCGATCCAGCTTGATTGCATGCGCGAACGCCTCCTGCGAGATGCCTTTTGCCGTCCGAAGCTGGCGAACACGCCGGCCAAACAGCACTTTTGGGTCATCGGATGCCATCCTCTGACTGTGACGCCTTGCTGGCTTTTCATCCACGGGCTATAAAGCCACGGACTTTAAGCACCAGGCGGAGTCGTTCCCGACATCGAGCAGGCCGTGCACGCGGCATCGTCACCGGCCTCCGCCGCAGTGACGTTTAACGCCCGAATGCTTGAAGGCTCCCGGATGCGTTGGAGTCAGCCATGACCGAGCGCGAGTTAATTACCGCCGCACTGAATCTGCAAGGCAGCGCACGCCTCGCCTACCTTGAACACGCCTGCGGTAGCGATCGTGCCCTGCGTGTACGGGTTGATCGCATGCTGAGCGAACAGGACCGGCCAGACGGCGTTCCAGACGCTACTGCGTCAATGACGGCTGAGGCCATGCCTGGGCAGCCGAGCGCAGACGATCCCGATGCGACCGGTGGCCACGATTGTCGGACAAAGACCAATCCTGTTTCTGCGTAACACCTTGCTCTGGCTATCCTTACAGACAAGAATATGATAACTTGGAGACTGGACATTCAGGGGTACAGGCTCATTTTGCGGGGGCTTCAGCTTGCCCGGTTGCTTGAGCCGCCCGCTACGGTACATTCAAACTCATGGCCGAAGTAACGCAGATCTTGAACGCCATCGAGGGGGGCGATCCCCGAGCCGCAGCTCAGTTGTTCCCACTCGTCTACGACGAACTCCGGGGCCTCGCTGCGGCCCAGATGGCGGGTGAGAAGCCGGGCCAGACGCTGGACGCCACCGCGCTGGTGCATGAAGCTTACTTACGGCTGATCGGCGACCAGCAGTTCGAGAACCGTCGGCATTTCTTCGCGGCGGCTGGCGAAGCCATGCGGCGTATTCTCGTGGAAGCGGCCCGTCGCCGAAATGCCGTCAAGCGTGGCAACGGACTGGCTGGTCGAGAGACGCTCGACGACATCGTAATCGCAGCTCAGGGCTCGGACGACCAACTGCTGAGCGTTCACGACACGTTGGATGACCTTGCCTGTATCGACCCCGAGGCTGCGACGCTCGTCAAGCTCCGGTTCTTCAGTGGGATGACCATGAACGAGGTGGCCGCCGCATTGGGCATGTCCGTCCGCTCCGCACACGACCTGTGGGCCTACGCCCGCTCGTGGCTGCGCCGGGCACTACGGCCCGACTGATTCCCGATTTTCGCAAAAATTTGCCGACTTCGCGAACGGTTCACGCATGGGTAGTTAGACCTGACCGCACGCCCCAGGAGTCTAGCGATGACCGAGCGTGAACTATTCGTCGCCGCGCTGCATTTACGCGATGCCGCGCGCAACGCCTTTCTCGAACAAGCCTGTAGCGACGATCACACGTTGCGCGATCAGGTGGAGTCCTTGCTGCGCGAGTACGATCGCTTGGGTCGCTTCCTCGAACCGCCGGCCGCAGCTCCACTTGACGCCACGGCCTCCTACACGACCGACCTTGATCCCAACGCCACGACCGACCAGCCCAGTGAAGATCTCGGCACCGTCATTGCGGGCAAGTACAAGCTAATCGAATTGATCGGCGAAGGTGGCATGGGCTGCGTTTGGATGGCGCAACAAACGGAGCCCGTCAAGCGTTTCGTGGCGGTCAAACTCATCAAAACCGGAATGGATTCCAAGGCGGTTCTGGCCCGGTTCGAAGCGGAGCGTCAGGCCCTGGCGGTAATGGATCATCCGAACATCGCCAAGATTCTCGATGGGGGTGTCACTGAGACAGGTTCACCGTTCTTCGTCATGGAACTGGTCAAGGGAGTGCCGATCACCCAGTTCTGTGACGGCCGCAAGTTAACCCCGAAGCAGCGGCTTGAATTGTTCGTCCCCGTGTGTCACGCAATTCAGCACGCCCACCAAAAGGGCATCATCCACCGCGATATCAAGCCATCGAACGTGATCATCGCGATGTACGACGATCGACCCATACCCAAGGTCATCGATTTCGGCATCGCCAAGGCGACGGGCCAGGCATTGACGGACAGTTCCTACCACACGGCATTCGGCGGCATCGTAGGCACGCTGGAGTACATGAGTCCGGAACAGGCGAACCTCAACAACCTTGACGTCGACACACGCAGCGACGTCTACTCGCTCGGGGTGCTGCTCTACGAATTGCTTGCCGGAAGCCCGCCGTTCCAAAGTGCCGAATTGAAGAAGGCGGGAATGCTGGAAATGCTCCGCGTTGTCCGCGAGGAGGAGCCGCCCAGGCCGAGCGCCAAGTTGAGCACGGCGAACACGCTACCCAGTATCTCCGCCAACAGAGGCACCGAACCCAAAAAGCTGGCTGGCTTGCTCCGAAACGAACTCGACTGGATCGTGATGCGGGCGTTGGAAAAGGACCGGTCGCGTCGATATGAGACAGCCAACGGCTTCGCCGCCGACGTGCAACGGTATCTGAATGGGGAAGCGGTGCAGGCTCATCCGCCGTCGGCGCGCTACCGGATGCGGAAGTTCGTCCGCCGCCATAAAGGAAGAGTGCTGGCGGCAAGCCTGTTGATCTTCGCGCTCCTCTCCGGCCTGATAAGCACAACCTGGCAGGCAATTCGGGCAACACGGGCCGAACAGTCGACTCGCGATGAGCAAACCAGGACAATCGAGGCATTGACCGTAGCAGAGCAGAACCGACAGGCAGCAGACGAGCTACGAAAAAAGGCCGAAACGCAGGCTACCAGCCTCGTCGTGGACATCGACCTAAAATACTGCGAAGATGGGGATGTTGCCCTGGGACTGCTTCGCCTGGCTCAAACCCTTCCGTCCATTCCGGAACATGCTAAGGACATTCGGGAATGCGTGGCCCTCAACATCTTGGCCTGGGGGCAACGATTCCGCCCGGCGATTGCTACGTTGGATCACAACGGTTACGCCATAATCACTTCAACCCTAAGTCCGGACGGCCTCACCGTCTTGACCGTTGGCCGAGATGGGACAGCACGCTTGTGGGATTCCATAACTGGCAAACAGCGGGCCAAGCTGGACCACGGCGGTTATCCCGTTGATGCTGCAAACCTAAGTCCGGACGGCCGCACAGCATTGACAACGGGCAAGGATGGATCAGCGAGACTGTGGGACTGCGCGACTGGTCAATCTCGGGCTTCCTTGGGTGCGAGCCAGCCTGGAAATGGCCAATTGTCCGCGACCCAAGTTCGCTATAGTAGCGATGGCAAGACCGCGTTGGCCGTCACGGGAGATCAGGTCGTGCGTCTTTGGGACGTGACCACCGGACAACAGCGAGCGGCGACCAAGGAACACCCACGCACTGTTCTTGATTATCAGTTAAGCCGTGATGGCTCGTTGCTTGTGACCGCGTGTGGTGCAAAGACAATAACTAATATTATGCCAAGTATGTTACAGTCGGCACTTCAATCTGGCCGTAGTGAAATATTATTCTGGAACACCGCAAACAGCTCATTGATCCGAAAAATCGAGGTTCCAAGTAGTTCCGTAGCGTTTGACATTAGTCCAGATGGGGGCACTGTCGTGGTAGCGTACCATAAAAGCGTGGATGTATATCACCATAGTTCTGAATATCCATTGCGATTACTGTCACGATTTCATTTATATAACCATAATAAATCTATTAGATTTAGCCCTAGTGGCAGATCGGTAGTTTGTATTGCGAATTCTACAAATAATGATAGTGCTGTTGTCTGCTGGTGGAACGCCACCGATTGGCAGCTTGATCGGGAAGTAATTAGCTCACAGAAATATAAAAGTTCATTCGATTATACTGATTGGTTAATTGAATTTATTAGCGAAGATATAATTCTACTCGATCCGAATCGAGCAGCATACCACCAAATATTCATAAAAGATTGTCCGGAGTCTATAATAGGCAAAAGCCTGACTAGACCCCGTCCATCGCCGACTGATGGCTGGATCGCATTTGATGTCGACGAGATGTACGACTTACGCACCGGAAAACGATTATCGTTGCCTCCAAGAAGCAAATACCATCCCGAGTTGCATCAACTCAGTGAAGACGGTCGCTATGTCTTATTTGCCAATTCTTTTATCGCGGATCTCCGGGTCGACAAGAAAATTGGTTTTTCCACTGGCCAGCGATTCCTCAAGAATCAGAATGCGTGGATTGGAATTGATTCAAACACAGTTACGTTACTTCGCAAGGCCGACTCCTCCCTGGACCCTGAGCTTCTCCAGAAGTGGTGTCAGATCATTACGCGGGGGAAGCTGGACGAAGGTGGACAGTACAGCAAACTCGATGAAGCAGGTTGGGAGGTCTTGCGACAGGACTTGGCATTGCATTTAGAATCGGACGCGAATGCCCAAATTCTTCGTTCCGCAGCGACCGACCGTCTTTACTGGCTTCGGGAGGAAATCAGAGTCGCAAAAAAGGACAAACAACTTCCGCTTTGCGATCGTCTCGTCGTAGCGGAACCCACTTGGGTGAACTTTGGTCAGAGAGCCAAAGCCCACGCCGATCTGCAACACTGGGATCTAGCCATTCGTGATGAACTGGAGGCGGCACGGTTAGCGGGCGAGCGGTATTGGGCTCACGGAAGCTTATTTGATGACTTGATGTTGGCCGACCATATCGTTCATATGAAAAGTCATCCACGAGATCATTATGAACTTGCATTGCAGTGGCTAACGGCAAGGCATCTCGCGGGAGTAGGTGAATCCAAACTGACGCCGGTTTCCTCTCCGGCTAGGAGCAGGAGCACTTATCTGACCGGGCTTGCTCAATATCGCTTAGGGTTATTCAGCGATGCGCTGGCAACATTGGGAACTCACGACATACCACTCATCGCCGATGCCTGCGCGATCCTCATGTCACCGTGGAATCAACTGATTTTCACCGGTAATCCATTCGATGCGGACTACATCTCTCCGAATGCATTCGAGGGCATGTTCCGGAACCTGCCGCCAGGATTAACGCCAGAACAGGAAAAAATCTTATTGCACTATCATTATTTTAATATAAACAATCTAGCAATTCGTGCGATGTGTCAGCATCAATTGCACCATTTCTATGAGGCGAAAAGTTATTTACGCATAGCACGCGATATGCTTGGATCAGGAAAAAGAGATGCCGATGAGTATGATTTGCTGCGAGAGGCAGAGATCCTGATTGAAGGCAAGGTGAGGCCGTAGCGATGCAATCAATCAGGATATCGGCTCATGATAATTCAATCTAAACATTGCTTTTTAGAGTGATTGCGGACAGTTTCCAGTTGGCGCAGTATTCATTGCCCCATCTACCCTGTTTATCGTACTTATCGCTGCGCACGTTGACTTGCAATTGGCGTCTGATGCATGTTGATACAAATTGAGAGGCGCGGAACAACTCACGCTCGGACCGCTCGTGTTGTTGATGTCATAGCATGTATAGGAACAAGTGCAGGACGAGGGAGCGGTGAATGTATATGGGGCTGTCAATGATTGTATACACGTATACGTCGTACCAGTCAAAGATACAACTCCTAGCCCTGTGGTTGCCGCAATCGTGCCGTTCGGTGAACCCGGTATATTTGGAACGCCGGCGATCAGATCATTAGCATACGCGCTGGTGGACAATCCTACGATTGTAGCAGCAATTGCAGATAGAAAAATTAGTTTTGATTGTAACATTTGATCTCTCCTATTGATAATTACAAAATTCTTAACCAATTTCAGATAGTTTAACAACTATACACACAAATAGTTTAAAATATATTAATATAAATAATTAAGAAATATTAAGTGAATATATTATCTAATCTCAATCGAATATTATCTGTAATCTATAATTATCTTGTCTATTAACGTGAAAATGCAGACACAGTGGCTTTGAGCCACTGCTAGACGTCGTCATTACCCTCAAACTCGGCCATCTCGATCCGGTCGATGGTCAGCCCAGAGTCCCCCCACCCGTTTCGACTCGGCAAAATGTCGTCTCTCGGTAAGGGAAGGGGCGCAGGGGGAACGGCCGCTTCCCCTTGCAGATAATAGTATCCTAGCCTTTCCACCGCCAGACAGCAACACGGCCTTGAGGAGGGCAATCTTGGACGAAGGCCTCCCAGGTGTCCGTTGCCCGCCCTCAAGAAATATCCTCAAAATAATCAACCGGAGAACCGGAACGCTCCAGGCAATGATGTGGCGTTTCGGTGATATTGAACTGACATTGGCGAAGATAAAAACCTCGCAAACTGAGGGTGACAGCGGCTTAGCGCGTCATCGTTAACCTTCAGTTAACGAAGTTGTGATAGTTTAGAATTTAGGCATGATCCGCATCTCGCAACAGGATTCTGCCTCCGGAGCCAAGCGTTACTACGCCACGGCGGATTATTACAGCGAGGGACAGGAACTGGTCGGCTCCTGGGGTGGAAAAGGTGCCACCCGGCTCGGCCTTTCCGGGAAGGTGGACAAACTCTCTTTTGAACGGCTTTGCGACAATCTCGACCCGAGGACCGGCGAACCGCTCACGGTGCGAACACGCAGCGAGCGGACGGTCGGCTACGACTTTACCTTCTCCGTGCCGAAGTCGGTCTCGCTCCTCTACGCCCTGAGCGGCGACCAGGGCATTCTGGATGCCTTCCGGGGCGCGGTCGATGAGACGATGCGGGAGATGGAAGCGGAGATGAAAACCCGCGTCCGCAAGGATTTTCAGGACACCGACCGCACGACTGGCAACATGGTCTGGGCGGAATTCATCCACACCACGTCGCGGCCGGTGGACGGAATCCCCGACCCGCAATTGCACGCCCATTGCTTTGTCTTCAACACCACCTGGGACCAGGACGAACAGCGATGGAAGGCGGGCCAATTCCGCGAGTTGAAGCGGGACGCCCCGTATTTCCAGGCGGCATTCCGGGTCAGGCTCGCGAACAAGCTCCAGGACATCGGCTTTGGCGTTGAGCGTAAGCGGGATGATTTCGAGATCGCAGGCATTCCAGCCGATGTGCTGAAACGTTTCTCGCGGCGAACCGCCCTGATCGAGAAGCTGGCCGAGGAGAAGGGCATCACCGATCCCGACCGCAAGGCCGAACTCGGGGCCGAAAGCCGTGAGAACAAGCAAAAAGCGCTGAGTTGGGAGGCGCTACGCAAGGAATGGAATTCCCGCCTGGCCGATCCCGAACGCCGGGAGCTGGCTCTGGTTCACGGACGCGAACGTAAAGCGGTGCGGCCGCAGCGCGGCGAGGCAAAAGCGGTCGATCATGCCATCGAGCACAGTTTCGTCCGCGAGGCGGTACTCCCCGAACGCAAGCTGCTGACCGAGGCCCTGAAGCGTGGGATTGGCGCGGTGACGGTGGACGGCGTGACAGGCGAGATGCGGGGTCGTCCCCTGATCCGTAGCGAGGTGGAGGGCCGCAAAATGGCGACGACGAAAGAGATGGTGGCCCTGGAGTCGCGGCTGATCGATTTCGCCCGCAGTGGCCGGGGTAAATGCCGTCCGCTCGGCGATTCCAAGCGGCCCTGCTCCCGGGACTGGTTCAACGAAGGGCAGAAGGCGGCTGTGCGTCATGCCCTCGGGTCGCGCGACCGGGTGATGATTATCCGCGGCGTGGCCGGCACCGGGAAAACCACCCTCGAACAGGAAATCGGCGAAGCGTTGGCCGAAGCGGGAAAGCCGGTCGTCGCCCTGGCCCAGTCGGTCAAGGCCAGCCGGGAAGTGCTCTGCGAGGAAGCGGGCTTTGCCACGGCCGATACCGTTGCACGCTTCCAGCAGGATCAGGGGATGCAGGAAGCGGCCAGAAACGGCGTGATCCTGGTCGATGAAGCCAGCCAGCTTGGCACGCGCGACATGCTGAAAGTGTTCGAGGTGGCCGAACGGGTCAACGCCAGAGTGCTCCTCGTCGGCGACCGTAGGCAGCACCGCTCCGTCACGGCGGGGGAGCCGCTCCGGCTCCTGGAGGAAAGAGCAGGCTTACGCGTCGCCGAGGTCACGGAAATCCTTCGCCAGCAGGGCGACTACAAGAAAGTGGCCGAGGCGCTGAGCGAAGGACGGATGGGAGATGCGATGGCGGAACTCGACAAGCTCGGCTGGATCAAGCAGGTGCCGGGCGGTGAACGCGACAAGCAACTGGCCGAAGCCTACCTGGCCGCCGTCGCCGAAAAGAAACGTGGCGGGGCACACAAGACGGCCCTCGTCGTGTCTCCGACGCATGCCGAGGCCAATCGAATCACGGCAGCCATTCGTGCCAGCCTCAAGGTGCTGGGTAGGCTGGCCAAAGAACGCATCATAAACGCATGGGTTCCGGCCCACCTGACCGATGCCCAGAAAGCCGACCCGACCCAGTATGACCCAGGCGACCTGATTCAGTTTCATCAGAACGCACCCGGTTACACGAAGGGATCGCGCCTGGTGGTGGAGGATGGGGTCGTACCGCCCGTCGAGCTTGCCAAGCGGTTCGAGGCGTACCGGGCGGTGCAGCTCGCGTTGGGCATAGGCGACCGAGTTCGCGTGACGGCCGGGGGCAAGACCAAGGATGGCAAGCATCGCCTCAGCAATGGCTCATTGTTGACTGTCGCGGGATTCACCAAAGGCGGCGACCTCATCGTCGATCACGGCTGGGTCATTGATCGGGATTTCGGCCATCTGACCCACGGCTATGTCGCGACCAGCCACGCCAGCCAGGGCGTGACGGTAGACAAGGTGTTTATCGGCGTGTCCAGCGAGTCCTTCCCGGCGACCTACCAGCGGACGGCGTATGTGGCGGTGACGCGGGGCAAGGAACAGGCGCAGATTTTTACCGACGACACCAACGAACTGTTCAGGGCGATGAGCCGGAAAGATGAACCGATGTCGGCGACGAACCTTGCCGAATCGACCAAGAAGCAACCCGCTTCGCCGAAGCGATTGGCAAAAACCTTGACGACGGCCCAGCAGCTTGCTGCCGCCCGGAACTACGATGCCTTGCGGCAGGGCAATGCGGCCCGCTCTACGCCTGAGAGGGAGATGAGCCATGATCGATAAGCCACCACCGCGGGATCGGCTGAAAGAAATCCTGCACTCGAAGCGCGCCTCCCTGCCGCCTGCGACACAGGAGGCGGAGATCGAGGGGGTGGAAGCCAAATGCGAGGCGTTCGGCTACCTGCGCGGCCTCCGGGAGTCGTCGGCTTCGCTGGAGTTCCGCTTCCGCGATGGCAATAGCAGTTTCTTCAGTTATGGCTTGCTCGGCTCCTGGCAGTTCAACCCCTCCGAGGGGCTCCTCCTGAAATTCACCGGTGACGTGGTTACGCATATCCTGATCCGTGGCAGCAACCTGGATAAGCCGTTGAACGAAGGAGCGATCAACCTCACCAATGCCGGCTTGCAAAGACACCGAGTGCTGTGGATTCGCGAGATGTCGCAAGAGGAGATCGAGCGGGTGGGCGAGACCGGGCCTACCATCGACTCTATCGAGGTTGGGGAATTCGCCTCATACGAAGAGCGCCGCGAATGGATCAAGAAGAAAGCCCCGGCGTTCCTTCCCGGGCCGGGGGTGTAGGGTGCAAAGACCACGTTATCCTCGATCAAGCCTTGGCCGCCTAGCGAGGCACATGAACCGTCTCCCCGCCTCCTGTGAGGAAACCTCAAGAAAACACTGCCCAAATCGCCAATGCCGGTGTGCAAGTCGACTACTCCTTCAAAAATGTGATGGCACATTGAATGCTGGGGCGAACTGGGCGTGTGCGGTAGCTCTGAGTGAGGGCGGAGGCGCGGAACGGTGACCTGTGTAACCTTCATGGCTTGCAGACTTTAAGGCCAACGTGATGGGCTGGATCGGGCGTCGGGCCATTCATTGCATGGGTGATTCCATGAGCAGCGACGAACAAGAGCGTTCAAGACAAAGTGAACATCAAGATAATATAAATGTACATATCAACGCTATTAAAGACTCCAACTGGGAAGTACGCTCAAAGGCGGTCATGACTCTGGTGAAGATCGGCGTCCTCGCTGTACCGGCTCTCATTGAAGCGTTGAACGATCCCGACGAGGGAGTTCGCGGTTTAGCCGCCTGGTCACTTGAGAGGATCGGCAGTCCGACGGGGAAGGCAGTCCTCGCCCTGATCAAAGCGATGAAAGATCCCAGTGAGAATGTGCGCAAATCGGCATTCGCGGCGCTAGGGCAAATCACTGGCTCGGAGGCGGCGACGGCAGTACCAGCCCTGATGGAAACACTAAAAGATCCCTTCCCAGATGCCCCAAGATTATCAGCGGAGAGACTTGCCAGGACAGATGTACGTATGTTGGCTGCTCAGGCACTGGGACAGATTGGTAAACCCGCGACAGCGGCCATTCCCGTCTTGATCGAAGCACTGAATTATCCCGATCAGCAAGTCAACCGTTGGGCAGCCTGGGCGCTGGTGGAGATCGGTGGTGCAACGGCGGTCTCTGCCTTGTTCGCAATGTCGAAGCCTCCCGATGAGAGAAGCTGTGACTTGGCGATCAGGGCCTTGGAGCATAGCGGTGGCCCTGCGGCAACCGTCCCCGTCCTAATCGAAGCACTGAAATATCCCGATTGGAGCGTCCGTCATTGGGTGACCGATGCACTGGGGAATACCGGCAGCCCGGAGACGGCTCTCCCCGCCCTGATCGAAGCACTGATATTACCCGACGAGGGAGTCCGCATAGCAGCGGCCTGGGCACTGGGGAAGATCGGCGCCCCGGCGGCGACGGCCGTTCCCGCACTGACCGCAGCAATAAAAGATACAATCACAGACGTCAGAGAATGGGCAATCGAGGCACTGGGGAAAATCGGCGGCCCGGCGGCGGAAGCAGTCCCCGCACTGATCGAAGCGATAAGAGATCCCCGCGAGCAAGTTCGCAACTTGGCATTCGAGGCACTGGGGAAGATCGGTGACCAGGCGGTGGCGGTCCCTACACTGATCGAAACACTGGAGATCCAAGACGCGGGAGTCCGTGCTTGGGTGGCCAAGGCGCTGGGGAAGATCGGCGCCCCGGCAGTTGCGGCCGTCCCCGCACTGACCACAGCAACAAAAGATCAGGACGTGCGCGTCCGCGACTCGGCATTCAAGGCACTGGGGATGATTGGTAGCCCGGCGGTGGCAGCCATCCCCGCACTGATCGAAGCTGTTAAATTACCCTTCCGTGGCATACGCATCTTGGCAGCTGAGGCACTGGGGATGATTGGTGGCCCGGCAGCGGTCGCCGCCGTCCCTGCCCTAATCGAAGCGGCAAGAGATCCCTTCGGAGACGTCAGTGCATCGGCATTGGAGGCACTGGGGCAGCTCGGCAATGTGGCGGAGGCGGCCATCCCCTCTCTGACCGATATGTTAAAATATCACTTCTTTAATACCCGTGAATTTGCGGTTGTGACACTACAGCGGATTGGTGGTCTAACATCTGTCATATTTGCACTGATCGAAGTACTTCGATCTCCCCACGCAAGAGCCCGCACTTGGGCGGCCAACGCGTTGGGGGCTATCGGTGGTCAGGCTGCGACCGCTGTCCCTGCCCTCGTCGCCGCCCTCAGGGATTCAGACGAGGTTGTCCGTGGGTCAGCAGTGGAAGCTTTGGTGAAGATCGGGGCTCCGCCAGAGGTCACAGTTCCCGCCTTCATTGGCGTCCTTGACGACACTAATGAAGATAACAGTCAGAATACTGCTTTGGCCTTGACAAGGATTGGGACTCCGGCAGTTCCTGCACTTTACGAGGCCATACACCATTCAAATGCAATGGTTCGCTCGGCAGCGACCAGAATCTTAGCACTGATCGCACCAGAGAAGTTGATAGATGAGAAACCAACACCCAGCGGCATCGGCCGGATGGCGAAGGCTTATGACTTGAAGGAGGCATTGAAACTGTTTTATCGCATTGGCGCATTGTGTCTGGATGAATATGAAGGGAAATTTTCCTTCCGGCAGGTAGCTCCAGTGATTGACCTCAGCGAGCCGACAATCCGGGAGATGATGACAGATGTGACTGACTTCTTCCGAGACTACTTCTCACTGCACGGCCATCCGCCGGAACGAGGTCCGTTCGTGGCGGCTCCAGACGACGCAACGGTCTCATGGAAGGAAAAGATTATTCAGCGGTCGGAGCGACGGCAGTCGCGAATCTGTGAGCCGTTCGGCCGGTGGGCTTGGGAGTTGACCCGCGACTTTCTCATTGCAATTCACGCTCTTTCTTCACCAGCATGACATATTGCTTGACAGATATAACTAAACATAATTAAAATTAGATTGTTTTAATATATACCCATATGTTTTTCTAATGACTGGGATTGAGCCGCAGATTGATTTTACTCAAATCGAGTTTCCAACCGACAAACTCACAATTAAGATGGTGCGATCAATTTATCCGTGGGCGTTCGACCGTCCAGCGGCATTACCCGAAAACAGAACTTACTTTTATGGCCGTGCCAGCATCGAGAATGCGTTGGGTGGACTCATCGATTGCGAGCGACGTTTGGCAGTGCTGGAGTTTAAACGCGTGCTGAACTTGCCGCTCACAACAGAGGAAAGAAAGATCGGTCGCGCGAGTTTGGCTGAAACTCTGGTCGATGAATATGTCCATCTCGGCTTGGCTTCGGGAGACCACCACGCCGAACAACTCATACGTGATCTCGAATCTCAAGTCTCTGCACAAGCTCAAAGCCACGTCGGTCGCCGGTCACCATAATTGGCTCCCAAGAACCCGCTCACTGGCTGCGCAAATCCGATTGCGCAGAACGCCAACTGGTATTCCCCAATCGTATAAAAAAGTAGTCAGGAGGGGGAGCGGAGAGTCCAACCAGATCCCTCCCTGACCGAACAACCAACGAATCCTACGTTCCGTGGCACCCCAATATCACAACGGCGACCCTATGCCGTTGGCGTCATCGGTGCGTGCCGGGAGGCTGACCATGTCCGACGATGCCCTGATCTCCTGAATCTTAGATCGAAATGACACGAAGGTTCGTACATGCTTATGGCACACCTTTCGGCCACCCTCCTGGATAGCTGGGGAGGTAGCCAGAAACTCGAAGCTCACCCGATAAGGGAGAATAAGACATGCCAATGCAAAGCACAACCAAGCCGCTCGCGTTCTTCAAGCCTGACCCCAATCAGCCCAGAAAACACTTCGACGAGGCCGCGCTGCGGGCGCTCGGTGAATCGCTCAAGGTTCGCCAGAATGAACCGATCCAGATCAGACCTGACGGCACCATCATCGACGGCGAGCGCCGATGGCGGGCGGCCAAACTCGTCGGGCTGGAAAAGCTCGATGCCATTATCACCGATGCAGCGCTGACGGACACCCAGATTAGCGTAATCCGGCTGACCACTTTCTTCCACCGGGAAGACCTTACCGCATGGGAGAAATGGAACGCCTCCGAGCAGATTCTCGAACTGAACCCTGGCTGGCAGGGCAAAGACCTTGCTGCTCACCTCCACATTGACGCCTCGATGGTCACCCGGCTGCTGTCCCCGTCCAGGTGCATTCCGGCGTGGCAAGACGCATTAAAAGCTGGCAGTGTCGGAGTTTCTGATGTGTACGCCGCCAGCAAGCTGCCCGAATCCGAACAGGCCGGGCTTCTCGCCCTGAAACTGTCCGGTGCCAGCCGCGACCAGATCGAGGCCGCAGGGCGGAAGACACGCACAGCGGCAGCTTCTCCCTCGGTCAAGGTCAACAAGGTCAAGTGCGTCCTTCCCTCGGGTGTGCAGATCGTCGTCTCCGGCGACGGGGTGTCGCTCGAATCGAGTATCGACGCCCTGACCGAAGCCATCCGCGAAATGAGGCGGGCGAAAGACCTCGGCTACACGGCCAAGACCTTCGCCGCCGCGATGAAGGATAAAGCCCGCAAGGCGGGCTGATAACCGTGTTTCGTAACCTCTGTCACAAGGAGTTGGCGATGGAAGGGCCCATGATCATCATGCTGATCGGATTGTTTGCGATCGGGCGGCTGGTGTGCAAGCACCCGAACACTTCGGGCAAGGTCGCCAGGGGCATCTTGGGGAGCCTCTTCCGCAAGTGACCCACGGTAGGGGCAAGGACGCCCTCATCCTTTCGGGAGGTACCATGTACGTTCTGATGCGACTCGCCCTGAGATTGAGCCTCCTGCTCCTGGGCTATGTCTGCGTGCTGACGGTGATCGTCATCCCCTATGCCTGGGTGGTGGCGGTCATCGCTGCCCTCGCCCTCCTTCGCCGCCGACGGCACAGTTTGTCCGCCTATGGGACAGCGAGCTGGGCGAGTGCCGAGGACATCCCCCATCTGCTCGACGGTAACGGCCTCATGGTCGGGCATCTCGACGGCAAGATCGGTCGGGTCGAAGGCGTCAAGGCATTGTTCAATCCGCGATTGCGTGCCAAGGATGCCTGCAAGACCTTTCTCGCTTCCTGCCAGGGAAAACAGCCAAAGCGGACCGTTCGGCTCACCAATGCCGTCCACACGGCGGTATTTGCCCCAACCGGCGTCGGCAAGGGCGTGTCCTGCGTCGTCCCGTTCCTGCTTACCTGCCGCGACTCGATGGTGGTGATCGATTTCAAGGGAGAGAACACCCTCCTGACCGCACAGGCGCGGCGGAAGATGGGGCACCGGGTGGTCGTGATCGACCCGTTCAAGATCACGACACGAAAGCCCGATACGTTCAACCCGCTGGAGTTCATCGACAGGGATGCCGCGACCGCAATTGACGAATGCCGCGACCTGGCCGAGGCGTTGGTGGTCAGGACCGGGCAGGAAAAAGACCCACACTGGAATGACGCCGGCGAGATTTTTATCGCGGCCATGACCTCGATGGCCGTGGCTTTCGCCGAGGGTAGCGACAAGAACCTGCAATCGGTCCGGTCGCTCCTGACCGATCCGGACAAGATGCAAGCGGCAATCAAGATGATGTGCGAGTCACCGGATATCTGGGAGGGAATGCTCTCCCGCCTCGGCAACCAACTGACCCAATTCAAAGATAAAGAACTGGCCAGTTGCTTAACCACAACCAATCGCTTCATGCGGTTTCTGGACACGATCGCGGTTTCGGACAGCACCCGCAAGAGCAGCTTTACTCCCGCCGACCTGCTCAAGGGCAAGATGACCGTATTCCTCGTGCTGCCGCCCGAGCACCAACGGGCACAGTCTCCTCTGCTTCGGCTATGGATCGGCTCGATGCTGCGGGCGGTGGTGAAAGGCGGGTTGCAGGAGAAGACCAAGGTGCATTTCGTCCTGGACGAAGCCGCCTCGTTGGGACACATGGAATCCCTCGACGACGCGGTAGACAAGTACCGGGGCTATGGGGTCAGGCTCCAGCTTTACTACCAGTCCCTCGGCCAGCTCAAGAAATGTTGGCCGGAAGGCCAGGAACAGACGTTGCTCAGCAACACGACGCAGGTGTTTTTCGGCGTCAACGACCAGCAAACAGCGGAATATGTGAGCAATCGTTTGGGTGAATATACGCAGATCGTCACGAGCGGCGGCACGAGCTATGGCGGTTCGGCGCAGCAATCGACCGGGCAGGGGACCAGTTCCAGCTACAGCCGGTCCTGGAACGCCAACGACAACTGGCAGCAGGCGGGTCGCAAGCTGCTCAAGCCCGAGGAAGTCGCAGGGCTCTCGGAACGCATCGCCATCACCTTCACGCCCGGAGTCCCGCCCATCTGGACGTGGCTGGTTCGCTACTACGAGGCCGGGTTCAAAACGAAGCAAGGGATCGGTCCGGTGAAGTCGGTCATCGATACGGCGTGCCTGTTCCTGACCGCCGCCATGTTCGCCGTGCTGGCAACGGCGTTAGTCATCCCTCAACCCTACAGGTGAACCATGTCGAGCAAGAAGTTTTTCGAGCAACTCAAGGATGGCCAGGAGCCCAGCCTGATGGAGACGATCCGGGAAGCCGCTTCTGCCATCAGGGAAGCCGCAGGGCAAGTCTGGGACGGGGCCAAACCGATGTTCGACCACGGAAGAACCGAGGCTGCCGCCGCGTTATTCCACGGGGCCACGGGGCATGTCATGTACATGCACGGGCAGGAAGGGATCGAGCAGGGCCAGGATCAGGTGCAAGGCCGTGAGGCCATGCAACCGCCGGAAGTTGAACGGGATACGGGACGGGAACTCTAACCAATCAGGAGTCGAGCCATGTTGTTCGCAGATCTCGTGGGCGAAGCCTTCACGTACCTGATGCTTCTCCTCGCCCTGGCCATGATCACCGGGAAGCACTTCCTGTCCAAGCTGGACTCGAATGGTGCCATCAAGGAAGCCGCAAAGCAGAAGGCCGTCTCCACGGTCCTCAAATGGTTCAAGTAACCCCACCGGGGCACGCCCAGCCCCCTTACTCAGGAGAACGACGATGTACGTATTCACCCAGCTTCTCGTGGCGATGATCGGTGCGAGCGTGGTGATTACCATCGCTTCGCGTCTCTGGTTCAATATCCGCTGGCACATGTTCGGATGGCGGCCCAAAATCTTCGACGAAGCGAGAGTCACGAACACGGTCAGGGAGTGCGCGGAGGAGGCGGTGTCCAATGACGCCCGCGATTACGAGGAAACGCAGGGCTATGAGATGCCCGAGGACGACAAGCGGGCGCATCTGCTTCGCGTACAAGCGGCGTTCCGCCTGGTGATCGAGCGTTACATCAAGGACTTCTCCCAGAAGCTGTAACAAGTGCCTTGCGATGCAAGACTTCCTATCCGCTCGATCATTACCGGCATTACCCCCTGAGGCGGGTCGCTCTACCAACCCGCCTTACTTTGGAGATCGATCATGATTACGATTTTCCTGACATTCATTCTGACGACTTGCCTTTACGGCTGCGTGTTACTCCTGGCTTGCCGCAGGGTCGCAAGACATCTTCGAGGGAACCAGGAGGCAGTCAAGGCGGTGACCGAGCACGTGTTGCTGCCTGTGTTCGGGCGGCAGGACGAGCAAGAGCCGGTGGAGGAGAGGCCGAAAGAGCCGCTACCGTAGGCGGAGTGTGAATCGCCCTGCAACATCAATGTGAAGAACTGATCCAACAATGGCCGGGCGTGGGAATGCTCCCTGCCAGGACCATCGGGGGCGGGGACAGCCGACCCGCCTGGTCATTCTGGGAGAGACTGGGATGGAAAAGGAGAGATATTCAGCCGAAGAGCTGGCCGCCCTGTTCAAAGAAATCCGGGCGGATGAAGCGGCGGGGAAGCGTGAGGATGCGCACTGGTACAGGAAGGAAGCCTTTCAGGAACTGCTCAACGGGCAGCCAAAGCCTTCAGTCCCTGAGAAAGGCGAAGACAAGGGCATCGAGAGATAAGGTGCTGTATGACTGTTGAAGAAAGGCTTGAGCATATCGAAAACCTGCTGGTCGTGCTGGTGGAACGCCAGCAGGTCCGGGAATGGTACTCGGTCGAAGAATTCGCCCGGATCGTCGGGCGTGCCGAGTTCACTTGCCGCGAGTGGTGCCGCCACGGTCGCATCAAAGCGGAGAAGAAAGACAGCGGTCGAGGTGCCTACACTTCGTGGGTCATCCCCCATGCCGAACTGCTTCGGTTCCAGAAGGAAGGGCTGCTGCCTGCGAAGGTGGCGTAGGCGACGCACAAAGGCAGGGCTGGCAAGTGGTCGCCTATCCGAATACGGCCTTCATGGCGTTGTCCTGCACGTCGGGATACAGGTGGGCATATCGCCTTCGCTGCTCGTCGGTGCAGTGGCCGACGAAACTGTCGATGATCCGCTGGTCGATGCCTTTGCTGGCCATCGCACTGATGAAGGAATGGCGGAACACGTGTAGCCCTCGCAGGATCTTCCATTTCGACACTCTCAAGGCCCGCTTAAAGTAGTTCGTCGCCTCGCAGGGGGTGATCCACCTGCCGTCCGCTTTGCAGAAAAGCGTCTTGCCCTTCGCCCTCTTGCTCATCCAGTCGGCCAGCACATCCTTCAGGAACGGTGTCAACGGAACTCGGCGTGTGGTCGTCTTGCTCTTGTCACGTTTCTTCTCCCGGATGGTGATGACGCTTCCGGCGAGGTCCAGGTCGGAGGGAAGGGCACGGATGATCTCCGACCGCCTGGTCCCGGTATGGGCAGCAAAGCAGAAAATCGGGTAGACCCACGGGCTGACGGGCCGGGCCTTCACCCACTCCAGCAACTCGGTAATCTCCTCGGGTCGAAGATAGACGCAATTCCATACCTGGTCGGGATCGTCCCCTGCCGCAATGCGGCGTTCTGCTTCATCCCAGGTCATGAACGGAAGGCTCTCGGCGATCTTGGCGAAGTCGAGTCCCGTTCCAGGGAATTCCTCGATTACGTCAAGATGTCGTCGTGCCCAATTCCAGGCGGTGCGAAGGCTCACGATCTCCTTCTTGATAGTCGCGGCGGACGGGTGGCGTTTAGGCTTGTGCGGACTCTCAATTTTCGGCGGGCGGGGCTTCTTGAAATTCCGTCCGGGCTTGGCGGCGGCCTGCTTCTTCTGGCGTGCCTCGCGGTAGACGTTCGGGTCAATCCATTCATCAGACCGCTTATCCACATACCGTTGGAGGTCGGGGCGTCTCAGCAGCGGGATCACAGTTTTGCCGCCGAGGATGCGGGTCAGATGTTTAAAGTGCAAGCGGATAGCCTCCAGGGTCGTCTGCTCCAGTTTCTTCTCTTGGGACACGAAGTATGCCTCCCGCAGATCATCCAGCGTCAACTCTTTTCGCGTGGTGGCGGCGAGTTGCTCCGGTGGCTTTCCCCGGTGGAGCATGAAGTCCTCGATGCTGCAACCATCCGGGATAGTGACCAGGCTCCGCTTGAGCAACCGCAGCAGTTCTTCGGTGGACGCCTTGTAGGTGGCGGCATCCTTCGCGGAGACTTCGCCAATAGAGAAGGTTCGTTTCTCATTCCTGTAGTAGAAGATAACCCGCCAGCCGCCGCTTCGCGACTCGATGGATGCCATAACGCACCTTGGGGATAAT
This sequence comes from Gemmataceae bacterium, assembly GCA_003136315.1. Taxonomy (GTDB): domain Bacteria; phylum Planctomycetota; class Planctomycetia; order Gemmatales; family Gemmataceae; genus Urbifossiella. The sequence continues at coordinate 114,065 of PLDW01000516.1, forward strand.
TTGGGGATAGTATTGGTCCATATGGACGCAATGCGACTCAAGTGTATTCTACGCTGGAGATGATGAAACCGCAAGAAAACCAGTGAAATTGCAGCGTGTTTGCCATGTTGGTGAAATGCGACTGGAGAACTAGATCACCGGATTGTGGATCTGGACGTCGCGGGTTCGAACCCCGTCACTCACCCTCAACGTAAGAGCCGCAAACCAAAGGGTTTGCGGCTCGCGTCATAGTTAGAGTCTCGCAGGGGCGCGTAGATTTTGGTAGCAAAGTTGCGGTGAGATTGGTTGAGGTGGGGTTCGATCCACTCGATGCTCAACTCAACAACTCGAAAGGGCATCCCAGGAGGCACAATCAGTCGCTGCCGTCTCTTATTGAAAAACAAGGCTGGGATAGCGACAACCGTGCCCCGACCCCCTATCGACCGCCCGGGGTTTCGTGCTCCCGCGGGTCGCCTCCCTCACAATCCGCACAACCGACGAGGTTCCCCACGCGACGCACTGGGGAACAGTTCGAGCTTTGCGCCGAATGGATTATCCTTCAGAGGGAGTTCCTGATTCTTCCCCTGGAGCGGAATACCCAGGAGGGTGCTCATGCCAGACATAGGGCCTGGATGAGGTGGCGACGTCTCATTCGCGAGATTACGGGCCACGATCGTCGGACGACGAGCCGGTCAGACTTGGGTCTTGACATCACCGCGCGCGGGTGTCAAATCCCCTTTAATCTGCCGGTGGGCACAATCTCATGCAGTTGATCGGACGTCGCTTCCTCTGGGGCTCTGGCGTCAAAACGATGATTGTGGGGTCTCGGGAGGGTATTTTGGTGCCCAAAACGCACCCGAAAACGCAGTTTCTCCAACAAAAGCGGCACTATATAATAACGGGTGACCTACAAAAATGAGGACGGCCTGTTTCTGCTGGGAATCTGGACCATTGGCATCCACACCTCGCAGTGTTATCTCAGTGTCGAGGAGGTGAATTATGTTCCTGTCCCCACTTCCTCCCGAAGTAAACGATCGTGGTCACCTCGACGTCCCTCCTGGTCCGTACGCTTTCCGTTGGGGCGTCAACGCTGACGGGTATCGATGGTGTCTTGGCAGGACACTCGTCGATAAGAAGCAATGCCGAGAAGAGCCCGACAAGGACGTGGAGTGCTTCCAACAGTTCGAGACGAGGCTGAGTTGGGGGCTCATTCCTTCGGGGGAAGGGCTCAGCAACAGGAGGTCGGCAGAGGAAATCAGCACCACACCGCTGGAAACTCACCCCGGGTTGTTCCGGATCTTTGCCTCGTTAGATCCGTACGACGGAGAGGCCATTCTTGGCTTCGCGAACCAACACGGGCTGCTCGGTCAGCCCGAGCGACTCTTCCAGAACCCACCCCCAACAGAGATCCTGGATCGCGTACCGGGCGAGTACCGGAGCGAACTTTTCGAGGACCTTACCGGAAAGAGAAGAGCGAATGATGTCACTTATCTGACACGGTTCCGTAAATTATTATCTGACAAATCTTATTCTAGGCAATCTCCAGTCACCCTGGCGGAGTTTGTTAACGTCTCGGAGTTCTTACTGTGTTGGGGCGAAACTAACAGTACATGGGCGTGGGCGATTCGAAAGCTCTGGACCTCAATTCGTCTGTGGGATCTCGTGAGCCGAGGAGACCTCGCTGGTTTGAGAAAAGTATTGAGTTACGGTGCCAGGAATAAAGTGAAGGATAACGAAGTCATACATCAGTGGGGATGGCATTTCACAGAGACATATAATATATCAAATTTTCGATCAAATAAAACAAATACAGAAATTCTCGAATTAGTAGAGCATGGTGAAGGTTCAACGATGACGTGGGGCATTCCCCTAGATGACGCCACCGTGGAACCACGTTCCGAGGATGCGTTCGACGTAGCCACAAACTTCGTGCGTAAGAATGTGGCTGGAGAGCTATACAAGCGAGTGCATCCTGATTTGGTGGTTGATCCGAGAACCAGGAAAGTCGTGCTGAAGATGCGCCCGGAAGACCTCCGCGCGGCGATGTGGCTCCAGTTTGCACAGGCGGTCTCCGGGAACAAAGAGTACAGGCAGTGCAGGCACTGCGATACTTGGTTTGAGTTGTCCGCTGCTGATAATGGACGATCGAGAGGACGATTGTTCTGCACTGACCCGTGCAAAAGTCGGGACTACCGCCGCCGGAAGGACCGGGCACTGGCCTTGAGCGCCACAGGTTTGGTGCCGGTGGATGTCGCCGCGAGGCTCGCGTCCGAGGGTCTTGAGACCGATGCGGATACGGTCAAGAACTGGGTCTGCAAGAATGGGAAATAGACCTGCCCAGCACCGCGGATGTCCCGAAACGGACGCAGTCGAGAAAGGGGTCAATCACGCCCCGGTCGTGTCGCACGTAGGTGGAATATCTCGCTCCAGGATTTCAGTTCGAGTGTCCTTCCCTTCCCTTCTCTTCTCGTTCAGTGCTCACGAACCTCAGCGATTCCTGGGTGTGAACGCGACGAGGGCTTGCCCGGAGTCCGCCAGTTCCTGGCCCCGCGAGGGCTGGCACAACCCCAAGTCGTGGCCAATCAGGCGGTCGTGAGCACCAGCCCAACCGACCCACGACCTTTGACGGGTTGAACCTGCTTGGCAATCCCCCACAACCCTGAGCAACTCTGTCTCGGACGGGAGACACCCGGGAACTGCCCAGGTGGCCGACCAAGAGACCCGGGCCGAGGCCCTCATCCTACGTACTCGAACGCAAACCCATGCAGAACGATATCTGAAAGGACTGCACAAAGAGTGTCCGACAAAACAACTCCTCCCAACTATGGGATCCGGGTTGCCGCGGTTCGGCAACGAGTGCGACGCGCTCAACCTCCGAACAACGAGGCCGAACAACCTGATCAAGCTCGATGGGTGTGATCAGGCTGGTTGGTGCGGTGCTGCGGGCCACACAGGCCCAACAGTCTGGGCAGAGCTTCGGAGATCCTCATGAGAGGTCGGCCCAGCGACCGAGTCTAGAAGGTGATACTTTCGGTCCTGCTGTCCGGGAGGGACGTCCCCATGCCGAACCCGGGAAGCCCTTCCGCGGTCGTGTTACTCAGCGGGGGACTCGACTCAGCTACAGTGCTTGCGGTCGCCAAGTCCCAGGGGTTTACCCCTTACACGATGACGTTTCTCTACGGTCAGCGGCACTCGGTCGAGGCCCATGCTGCCCGGCAGGTGGCCGAACGCACAGGTGTCGCCGCTCATCGCGAGGTCATGATCGATTTGCGGGCGTTTGGTGGGTCGGCCCTGACCAGCCCGGTCGAGGTGCCGAAGGAGCGAACCCGAGAGGAGATGGCGTGTGGGATCCCAATCACTTACGTACCCGCCCGAAACACGATCTTCCTGGCCTACGCCCTCGCCTGGGCCGAGGTGATCGAGGCAGCAGACATCTTCCTTGGGGTCAACGCCCAAGATCACAGCGGATACCCGGATTGTCGCCCTGAGTTCGTCAAGGCATTCGAGCATTTGGCCAACCTGGCGACCAGAGCCGGGGTCGAGGGGCAAAAGTTCCGGATCCACGCCCCGCTCGTGCAACTCACCAAGGCCGAAATCATCCGACAGGGGCATAGGCTTGGGGTCGACTACAGTCTCACCTCATCGTGCTACGATCCGGCCACTGACGGCACCGCCTGCGGTCAGTGCGACTCCTGCCAACTTCGGCTCGCTGCGTTTGCCGAGGTCGGGATCGTTGATCCAATCCGCTACCGACCTGTAAGCCAGACAGGGGTCGCATGAACTACACCGTCAAAGAACTCTACTACACCCTTCAAGGGGAAGGTGCGAACACCGGACGGGCAGCAATCTTCCTCCGGTTCGCGGGGTGCAACTTATGGTCTGGGCGGGAGGCTGATCGGAACCGTGGCCCGAGTTGCTCGCGGTGGTGTGACACTGACTTTGTGGGCACCGACGGACCCGGTGGCGGGAAATACGAGACCCCACGAGAGTTAGTGACTCGCGTGGTCAATCTTTGGCCAGCCACTGAGGGTAAGCCTTTTGTGGTTTGTACCGGTGGGGAGCCTCTACTCCAACTCGATAGTTCTCTCGTTGAGGCTCTCCATACCGCCGGGTTCGAGATCGCCATCGAGACCAATGGCACACGTCTCCCACCCCCGGGGATCGATTGGATATGCGTCAGCCCCAAGGCTGGGGCAGAGCTGACGATCCGGTCGGGTGATGAGTTGAAACTCGTCTTCCCGCAATCGGGGACCGAGCCAGAACGGTTCGTTGGCCTCGCCTTCGCATTCTTTTACCTCCAACCGATGGACGGCCCGGACGCGGTACAGAACACTCGTCTCGCGGTCGATTATTGCCAGGCCCACCCACGGTGGCGGCTCAGTTTGCAGACGCACAAACTGCTCGGTATTCCCTGATCTTCGGGCAGCGGTGAGGAATAGGGAATTCGTCGCACCTTGTCGGTATCGCAAGTTCAGCTTACACTTTATCTTGCGGGCAGAGGCTCCGCTGCCCGCAAGATAATTTCTTCGCACTGGGGATTTTTTGGCCCATTCCCGGTAAAACAGATACTTACCGGAAGTCTCTGGGGCCCTGCCATGCGTGTGCCGAGTCACCCGACGCAGATTCGCCGGATGCTCACCAGCCGACTCAAGCAACTCACGCCAGCCGGTCCCATCCTTGCCGCCAGCCTCTGTGAGGTCAGCAAACGCTGCGGCCAGCCGTCGTGTGCCTGCCATCACGATGGTCCGTTGCACATCGCCCATCACCTCACGTTTAAGGACGATGGCAAGACACGCACGGTCTACGTGCCCCAGGACATGCTCGGCGAGGTCCGAACATGGGTCACGGAATACCAACGTCTCAAAGCCCTCACACACGAGATCAGCCAGTTGACCCTGGCCCTGGTTCGGGGTCATGTGACCGATCGCAAGCGGCGTCAGGGTCGATCTTGAGTATCGGCCCGATTTTGGCGCAGACTGTCCGACACTTCCTGCCTGAATTGAACGCCTGGATTGACCAGATCGAAGACCCGCGATTTCCCCCTTTCGTAACCTACTCCAAGCGGTTTTTGCTGTGGTGGGGGTTGATGCTGTTTCTGCCTAAACTCAGTAGTCGACGACAACTGGACTACCAGTTGAACACTAATGGCCCAGCAGTTCTAGCCAATCTCAACCGACTGGCCGACACCAGGCAAACTACCCGCCCGGTGAACAAGACCTTGGAGTATTTCCTGACTGGGATCGGCGAGAGACCGCTGTGCGTGCTTCGCCAAAACGCTCTGAATCGCCTGATCCGGATGAAGGCGTTGGATGAGGCCCGCTTGCAGGGGCGATTGGTCATCCTCGTCGATGGGTCGGGTTACCTGGTGTTTAACCACAAGCATTGCGAGCATTGCCTGACACGACGGCATGGTCAGAAGACTCTGTACATGCATCAGGTACTGGAGGCCAAACTGCTGGGTCCAGCCCAGACGGTCCTGTCGATCGGTACGGAGTTTATCGACAATCGCGACGCGGCAGACAGCCCGCCAGGTTCGGGCGAGGAGCGTGTCAAACAGGACTGTGAATTGAAGGCGATGCGTCGCCTGGGGGCCAAACTTCGGTCGGACTTTCCTCAGTTGCGAATCTGCCTGAGTGGGGATGGCTTATATGCTTGCGGGGAAGGCTTCCAAATCGCCAAGGATTACCGATGCGACTATGTCTACACCTTCAAGCCGGACCGAATACCGACTCTGTGGCAGGATTTTCAGGGGTTGCTGACATTGTGCCCCGATCAGCGGGTAGAGGTGACAACGCCCCAGAAGACTCACCAAGTCTACCGTTGGGCACACCTGCAATACACCGACAGCGACAAGCGTGACTGGTCATTCACAGGCATTCATTGTCGAGAGATCAAAAGAGATGGTACGCAAAGTGAATGGTCGTGGGTAACGTCTTTGAAGGTGAGTCGCGAGACGGTAGTAGAGGTCGCGACTGGCGGCGGGCGAGAACGGTGGCGAGTGGAGAATGAGGGATTTAACACGCAGAAGAACAGTGGCCTGAACCTGGAACACGCCTACAGCCACACGAACTGGGCAGCGTATTACTATCTGCTGCAAATCGCCCATCTGTTGTTGCAGTTGGTGGAGAAAGGGAGCCTGCTGCGTCAGTTGGCCCAGCAGGCAGGCCAGCCAACAGCGGTGAAACTGTTCGGCAGCTTGAAAAACATGTCGCAGCGTCTGCTGGAGAGCCTGCGTTACCTGGACTGGCCGGACGAGGTTTTCGACGTGCGGTTGGCCCGGAAGATCCAGATCCGACTCGACAGCAGTTAGTTCAGGGTGGTGGGGTGGAGCAGATTCAGGGGGTGTGCTGAGCAAAGCCGTGACATGCAGGACTCGAAAATGACCTTCGAGTGCGTCCTCCTTTTGACTTGCCCCCCGGCTTTTCCACTTTACGCCACCCCTACCACCCAGCATATTCTGATAGCCACCCCTGATTCCTCAGGGCTGATCTTCGGGTGGGGACTTGACAACCGGGCCGCTGCTCGCGAAACTGCACTCAATACCCCATCACTCGCAGTAACAGTTTTCATGGGCGGCCGATCACCAAAACTGTCTCCCACGCTCAGTCGGGCCACTGCGGTCCAACTTGTCGTCACTTGCGCCAAGGCGAAGCGAGGTGTCATTCCGCTGGTGCGACACCTCCGGTCGATCCGGCAGGCTTCTGTGACACGAGCCGCAGCTACCTGGATTCGCCGACTGGGCTACGCAAAAGGGGAATCGGTTTTGGCTGCCGACCTGTATTATGGGGACCACTGACGGGCTGCATCCGATGCGGCAGCTATCGCGACCTCGTCTGGTGGGCGGGCCTGGGTCTGCTCCGCCGGGTACGGACTTGTCCCCTTGGATGCCTGGGTTCAGCCGTATTCCGCCACATTCACCTCGGCCGACGCTGACACGGTCCTCCGATTCCACACCTCCACCAAGGAAAGCGTGGAATCAGTTTGGTGGGAGGCATTGGCGAATTGGGAGGGTCCGACCGCTGGGTCACCACGGCGAGTCGCTACGTTGGCCGCGCGGTTTCCTACAGACTTGCTCGTCGTTGCAGTTTCCGAGCCGTACCTCCGAGCCCTCACTCCTGACCTGCTCGCCACCCGAGCGGCCCTGGCAACCCCGGACCGATTGCTCATCCTCTGCGGCGGAGCGCCTGACGACCATCCCCTCTTCGACAACCTGATTCGGTGGGATCCCCGGGCACAGATTGTCGAAGGTGCAATGGCGTCGATGAACGCCCGTGTCGGCAGACGGTTACTTCGCGAACTGCCCACTGAAAGGCTGTCAATGGCCTCCGCCCGCAAGCAGATCGCCGGCTGGGCCACTTCTGCGGCCCCACGCTTGCAGCCCCAGCGGATGCGAGTCTCCGACACTGAGATTCGCGAGTTCATTCGGGATCGATTCGCCGCAGGCCCTGTTGCCAGCCCGTCCGGACTTCATCGTGAATTCCGCGAGGCAGGCTTGGCATGCGAACGCCTTCGCTTTTCTCCCTGTTCCGGTCCGTCTCGGAGGAGTGACCGTGCCGCCCCCCCGCGCTGTAATCCGCCGCCGCGCCCTGCGATTGGTGCAGGATTCCGACCATCCGCTGTACGTGTTCACGTTAACTGGGGAGGAGTTGGCCGCGATCGCCGAAGTGTCTCGCGTCTCCCGTGACGATCTCGGGAAGCTCATCGGGTATCAGCGGCCGGAAGTCAAACGGCACGTCAACGACATCGTCAGCTACCTCAACGGAGAGAAAGTCCTCTTCCCGAACCCAATCATCCTCGCCCTCAGTTCTCGGGTCGACTTCACTCGTAGCAGAGGGCCGGAGATTGACGACGGGCTCGGCGCTGCCGGCATTCTTGAGATTCAACTACCCAAAGAGGGCGAGCCAAAGCCAGCCTGGATCGTGGACGGGCAGCAGCGAGCCCTGGCACTCTCGAAGTGCAAACGGAAGAAGCTCCCAATCCCGGTGAATGGATTCGTGGCCGACGAGGTCGAGTTGCAACGAGACCAGTTCCTCCGGATCAACAACACCCGCCCGCTCCCCGCCAGCCTGATCACGGAACTGCTGCCCGAAGTGTCGACCGCTCTCCCCGCCCGTTTGGCCGCGAGAAAGGTGCCCGCAGCGATTTGCGACTTGCTCAACCGCACCCCGACTTCGCCGTTCTACGGCCTCATCCGCCGGTCCTCGGATGGCGGTAAACGGCCTGATGCGGTGGTGGCGGATGCGTCGGTGGTGAAGGTCATTGAGGAGAGTCTGTCCTCGGCCTCTGGGGGCCTGTTCCCATACCGAAACGTAGCCACGAGTGAGATCGACGCCGATGGGATCATGGCCGTCCTGGTCGTCTATTGGTCGGGCGTCAAGAAAGTGTTCCCCGATGCCTGGGGCAAACCTCCAGCCAAGAGCCGACTGATGCACGGGGCAGGCATCAGAGCGATGGGGCGACTCATGGACCGGGTCATGGCCGGTGTCAATCCGCGGGATCCAAAGGCGGTCGCTATCGTCGAGCGAGAATTACGGCTGGTCGCTCCGGTCTGTCGGTGGACCTCCGGCCACTGGGAGGGGCTGAACGGTTGGCGGTGGGATAGAATCGAGAACACGCCTCGTCAGGTTCGAGAGTTGTCGAGTCTACTTGTCCGGACGTATCTCCAAGCTTCGGGCCGCATGCGATAATGTGGCTCCAAGGGGTATCTCGGGATTTAGCAGGTAGGGCGGGGATCGCGGTCTCAACTGTTCTGATACAGGAACCCGCTGAGACTGTCTCATTCCAGGAGCCATCATTGGTCTAACGGGAGGGCGAGGCTCCTGCCGAGCGTGAGGATGGTGCAGCTCGGCAGGTGCCTCGCCCTCCCGTATATACGTCCAATCGTCTTTCCATAAATGCGACAACGTCAGCGGGTTCCTCTATAAGAGCCGAGAAGCCCAACGAGACTCGTAATGGGAAGCTTGACGCCATACTTGCAACGGGAGTTCCGACGCCAGTGCCCACCGGGGCGGGGTGGGCGTGTGAAGCAGAAGTGCGGCTCCTCGCGGAGGCGGTCACCAGTTTGCTCGGGTACGATCCGCGGGCCGACGTAGTGCTCACCAACCCCGTGGCAAACGCCCGGATATGGATCGAGTTTGACGTCAGTCGAGCTGATCCGGTCGCGAATCACGCCAAATTTGCCACTGCCCACCTGTTCACCACACAATCCCCAGCCGATCATTTCGTTGCGATGCTCAGTCCGCACATTGATCGTAGTCGCCGGAACCTGGCCTGTGCTACCATTCGGCTGATGCGGCAAGTCGGAATGAGTGCGTTCCAAACCACCTTACTCCCGCTCAGATCGCCATCGGAGGTCAAGCGGCTCAACCAACTCACTGCTGAGGATTTGGCGATTGAAAACGTAGACATTGCGGCCGAGTTCGAGCGGGTGTTTGCAATTATCACACCAGTCGGACAATGGGGGCGGCTCAATGTCCACCTCGCTGGCGACCTGCTTGACGTGTTCACTAACCTCCGGGGGTGGAACGTCGATCTGACTACGTCTGACGGGCGGCAGGCTTGGGGTCGGCGAGCCTGCACTTACTTCGCCTGCGATCCTGTTACCAAGCTGTTCGCCCCATCAAAGTTCTGCGCGTACACGCCGGTCCATTCGGCTGGCAACGGGGCCGAACCGTCGTCCCGGTGGCACCGGATGTCAGCAACGGCGTACGCCGAACTGAACGACGGCACACATGTCATGGATGGTCAGCGGGCATGGCGCCATTTGGTGAGCGGATTGGGGATGCGAACCGTGGCCCGAGTCGAGGCCGGCCCGCTTGAAGATGATTTTTCGGCATGGCTTGCATCACATCAACATGCGATCGTCGTCCGCGGCGGCGAGCCGACATTCCTACTCCCTCCGACGTGGTACGCCGTCCGGCCCCTGGCCTGACCGCCGTTAATTTGGCCCATTCCCATCAGGGCCGAGTTGTTCACCGACTTCCTCACCCGCCTCTGCGACGAAGATCTCTTGTTCGAGACCGACCGTCAGCGTGCCCGCTGCCAGGTCTTCGCATCGGTCCACCACCTATTCCTCCGTCAGCGGCCGGAGGTCAGTTCTATGTCGGCGGTCACAAATGCGACCGCCTGTCTTATTCATAACCGCCGGGATGGGCTGTTCCGCGAATACTACCAGCGAACGGCGCCAGCCGTCGATGGCCGCGTATCCCTGACCCTCGCTGACCTGTCGAACCCGTGCCAGCCGGCCGCCCAGGTGGGACCGCGGGACCCGGACCTGGTCCACAAGACGATCGGGTTTTGCGACTCCCTCAACGGGGTCGGGCGGTGGGCAAACCTGGTGGCCGACAACGAGCGGACGAAGGGGGAGGCAATGGGCACTTCGCCGAGCCTTGCACGGCTCGCGCGGCCATACTTCCTTCGGTTCCAGGAGCCGCTCTGGCGGGCACTCCACCAGGCCGACTACGGCACAGGGGTGCGGCAGTGGGAGCGGCGGACCTGGACCCACTACGGGGAGCTGTGCCGAGCGTGCAAGCGGGGCTGTAAGACAAGGATCGACCGTGTCCCACCAGGGCTAAACGCGGCCGGCCGGCGGGAGGTACAGGCCCTCTGGGACATGCGCCCGGACAACGAGTCTTCGTATCTAACGCGGCTTGGGGTGGTGCCGGACCAGGCTGCCGCCCCGTGGTTCGACCCGCTCCGGATAGCCGCAGCCGCTGACACCCTCGGCAACCTGGACGAGTGCGGTTTCTTCCAGGCTGGCCTGTGCTGGTGGTGGTCGATGGATCACGTGGGCACCAACCACCCGGAGCCGGCCACCCCCGCCGACGCGGTGGCCGGGTACAAGATGCCCCGTCCGCATCCGCAGTCCCGATACCACGCGGTCTCCGCCATCCGGGTCCGCTCGTTTACCTCGGCGAACGACTTCGACGCATTCGCCGCACCGTTGATCAACCAACTGTTCCGGGCACAGGCCCGAGAGATATTCCGAGACTGGAACTACCCAACTGACGCCCCGGAGAACGCCGCCCTCCTGATCGCCTCCCCGCGAATCGAGGTCGGGGTCGACCAGGACCGGGTGTGTGAAGGGATCACCTTCCGGGCACTCCGTGACCCAGCCAGTGTACAGCAGAAGGCCGGGCGTGTCGGGCGGGAGGTCGGAGCGGACAGCGTAGTCGTTCACATGGTGACTGAGAATGCCCGAGATCACTACTACTTCCGCAATCCGCTCGTAGCCCTCGACCCCAACTACCTACAGCCGATACCGCTTCACGAGAACAACCGGATTGTCGCTCGCCAGCACTTGTTCGTGGCGATTCTTGACTTTCTCGCGCTCGAGGGTACAAACCCGCCATCTGGCCGAGTCGCCGGAGCCGGTGACCGACTTCTCCTAATTAACGACCAGCGGAACCCGTCCCGACCCCGGCTGGGCACCTTCTACGGATGGGACGACAAGCTATCCGGGGCATGGGAATACCTGTTCGGGAGCCACCACCGGCAGGCCCGCAACCTGGAGAACCTGCGGGGCTACCTGCAGTTACTCGGTGCGGTCCCGGATGAGGTTGAACATTCGGGAGCCGCTGGGCTGCAGCCGGGGGATGCACCGCCATCACGCCCGTCAGGGGCCGTTGACGTGTTCCGCCACGACTTCGGACCCGGGTTGTTCCGGACGACCGTGACTGACGAGCGGGGACGGGCATGGTCCGTCGCTCAACTGTGCGCATACCCGCAGCAACCGCCCGCCCTGGTAGCTGAGCCAGGGTTCCCGCGGCGGGACTCATTGGTCGCATCGCTCCGGGAATTAGATGGATTCCCTGACAGAAGCTACCTGCACAACTTGCTCAAACTGCCGGTCTTCCGCCGGGGAGTCCCCGCCAGTCAGGTGCCGGGGAACCAACCGTACCTGTGGGCCCCGACCCTCTTCGAGGCGGTCGGAAACGAGACAGTGTGCATCAACCAGGAGCGTCAGAACGCTCAGGGTTCGCGCTTCCTCCGGCCAGGTGTCGCGTACGAGAGCGTCAGCCTGGCCCTCGGGTTGCTCGTCCCCGGGACGTACACCTACCGGTACGGCCCTGACCCGTACAAGGTGCCCGTGTCCCGGTACACCGGGCAGGGGGTGCGTAGTATCCCTTATCGGTTAGAGTCTATACTCCTGCGTGTGGACGACCCAGAGTATTTCGACCGGGCCGTTGGGTGCCCTCTGCTGGCCACCACCGATCTGCCGCCCGACTTCCCCGAGACCGGGCAACCGGTCACAGTATTCACTCCTCGGCAGGTGTCGCTCATCCGGTCGCGGGACGAGCTGCGGGTGTCGGTCGTGTCCGGGCTCGTCGCGGATGACGACTCGGCCCCGTTCGCCCAGGGCACCCATACCCTCCCGCAGCCACCTCGGACGTTCCCCCTCCGCTGGTTCCGGGTCAACTGCTCGGACGCGGCTGGTCCGGTCCCGTGCCGGCTCCAGGAGCGGTACCGAGGGCCGAGCGGGCAGCAACTACCGCGGCAACCGTGGCCGGCCGTCTGCGGTCTATTTCGAGACGTCGCGTTCGACCCGGCCTTGGAGGTAACCGACTTTGTCTGGGGGCTGGACCAGCAGTTCACAACCCGGCAGGTTGACCCGGCCCGATTTGTATATCGGGCCGGTGGGGACCCGCCGACCAACCAGCCAGTTGCGCTCGGTCGCCACTTCACTGCCCCGGGCCTGCGGTTCAACCTGGACCTGACCCCAGGGTCGCCGCTCGACCGGTTCCTCGACGAAGCCGCTGCCGAGGTCGACTCGGCCGCTCACCAGACCTTGATGCTGCAAGTGCTGCACGCTTTTCTGGCCGAGTATGCCCGGACCCCGCTCGATGGCGGGGCCCCGTGGGAGGACCCGTCCCGTCCGTCGGTGTTCACAGTCAGAAACCTGCGAACCCTAGTCGTCTTCCATCTGCTCGAACGCTGGCACCCTCTAACCAGCGGAGGCCAGTTGCCGACTGCCCCGCCGCGAGTCACTCTCGACAATATACGAGGATGTTTCACTATCGTACACCAGTTTTTCATCGATTCGACTCGGTTTGATCGACTGTGCGGTTGGGTGGCGGCCTCACAAAACCCAGAGTCGCCTGACTCCCGCCGGACGACTCTCACGGGGTGCCGGCCGAACTTCGAGGCAGTCTGCGAGGCGACCGCCAGACTCGACCCTGAGTTCGTCAAGCGGACTGCCCGAGACCTGCTCCTGAACACCCTGGGGCTGACAATCCACGCGGCGGCCCTGCGGCTGACCGGGGCGGAAGATCACGATGTCGCCTACTATTACACGACCGGGGTCGACGGCCGGGCGGCCGTTTACCTCTTCGATACTGACGACCAGGGGAACGGTACGGCGGACGTGATTAGGGATCTGTTCTTCGTTTCCCCAGTCGAGCGGGCTCTGGATGCTAGGCGGCGGGCCCTCGGGGAGGCTACCGACCCACCGCCGAGTACCGACTTCGTACGGTGCCTGGAGGAACATCTTGGGGAATGCCCTGCGAGCCAGGCGGCCCACTTGGCATACCACGCCCACCCTGCCACGACCCCGGCACTGGCCGACCTTGGCCTTCCCACCGGGGGCGAGCGACAGACGGCCGGGCGTGTGTTCGATTTCCTCCGGACCCGGTTGGCATGCGGTTCTTTCGACCACACAGCCCTCCTCCAAGCCGCCCCAGAGTTCCTGGCTCACCTCGGGAACTACCCGGTCCACGGCCAGCAACGACTCGTCGGCTCGCCCGACCTGCCGACCTTCCAGGCAGTCGAGTCGGCGGTCGGGTACTGCCTGTTCGGGTGTGTAAGTTGTGTGGTCAGCCCGGACCAGAATCTACGGGGGATCCTTACCGCTCGTGAGACCGTGAACAAATTGCTGTTAGATGCGTGCTACCGCCGGTTGGTGTGCGAGCCCGACGGAGCAACGTACCCTGGCGGTGGGTTGGCTCGGACGGTTGGGTGGGCGGAATTGCCAACCGTTGTCGCGTCCGCACTTGGGCGGCCTGCGGACTCCCCCGGGTTCACGGTCCAGGTACCCAGCCCAGGTGGGTCGCAGGCCCTGGCAGTGGCGCAGGTGGCGGTCCCGGCTGGGTGGGAGAGAGTGTTCAGAACCGGGTGGGATCCTGCGGGAGTGCCGGCAGGTAGGGTCCGTCCGCGGATGGTGTGGTAAGGGGGTGTTCAATGCCGAACGTCACATGGTTGGAGCCGCAGGTTCTGATCGACCTCCTGGCCCTCAATCTCTTCGCAGCCGAGAACGGGGCAAACCTGCCCGGACCGCCGGGTGTGGCGGTGGTGTCGCCTTGGCTGTCGGATGTCGAGCTCGGGCTCCGTCCTGGGCCGTGGCACGAGCAACTCGGAGTCGGCATAGCGGCGCCCGGGGTCAGTTTGTCGGCCTGCTTGCGTGCGTTCCGTCGATTCGGGTGGCCTGTCGAGGTTGCAGTACTAGCATACGGCACCTCCCCGAGCGGGCTGACGAAGGAGCGGGAGCGGTACTCTGGGGAGGTCCGATTTGGGTGCAATTGCCCCTGCTAC
>PLDW01000307.1 GCA_003136315.1 Gemmataceae bacterium
TACTTTTTCGCCAGAGTGCAGGATATGTCCAGCGCCCGGCCCACGAACAGCCAGCCTGAGATGCTCTGTCTGGCACTGGCCGTCAACTCCATCCCCTACCCGGAGCCCATACCGCATCGAATGTGTTGGTTCCACGTGCTGCGTCAAGTGGCGGCAACACAAACCCTTCAAGCTCGTTCACGACCTCGCTCAGTTCACCCACCCTCTGTTCCAACCCGCTTCGCCGCACGAATGCCCTCCATTGCTTCTGCTTGGCTTCGTCAGTCGCAAACACCTCAGTGAGTGACACTGGAGTGGTGGAGGGCACTGTGGTCCCCCGGTGTTGGAAAGTGGCTGCGATCGCGTCACGTACTCGTGAGCCTTCGAACGGAAATGTTCGAGACAACACGAGCAGATCGTAGAAATCCTTCATCCGGGAGTTGGTCAGCCCCAGCTTCACCATCGCCTCGATCTTCTCCGCCACGACCGTTTCCTTCGGATACGCCCGGAGTTTCGGTGATGCCATGCCGAGCAGGGTCGGGTACTCGACGGCTTCGGCTCCTGGTGTGATTGTGTCGCCAAAACCCACATCCACCTGCAGCGACACCCGCGCCTGGCCCAGCATGACCTGGAACGTGACCCGTCTCCCGCCGTACTCGTCTTCCTCTCGGATTTGTTCGACCGACACGGAGTTCGGCTCGAAGAGAAGCCTGTCGTCCCCCGAGTCGCCCGCACACAGGGCACGAAAGATTTCGGTCAGCCGCGCATCGCTATTCTCGCCAAATCCAAGAAGGTCAAGATCCCGGGTCGGCCGGTGCATCTCACCCGTCCAGAGAGCAAAGAGCATCGCCCCTTTCAGCACGAAGTTGTTCACCTGGTCGGAGGCCGCGAGCCGGTCGAGCAGTCGCTCGACGGCATACCGGGTGAGGAGAAGTTGGAAGTCCTCGCCGGTCTTCTTGCTGATGTTCAGCAGTCGCTGCTTGACCGAGGCGGCAGCGTTTTTCCTGGTCATACGAGTGACTCGATGTACGGCCGCATGACGTTCGCCATTCGGCACACCCGTGCAGCCGCCCAGATCTCGTCCATCGTGGCTTTTCGCTTCCGCCAGCAGTCCCGCAGCGCCTCAATAGCCACGTCGAGGCCGACCGTGTTTCGGAACTTGAAACAGTCTGCCACCGTCTTCGCCGGAGTGTAGACTCGCACAGTAACTTTTTCGATCACATGGGGCTCGAAAAACTCCGTGAGTGCCGGGCCAGAAAACCGCATGATTCGCAGTTTGGGTGAATCGAGCTTTGGGACCCAGGCTTTGTTTGGGAGGGCGAGCCACACCTCGTGCGGGGATTGTGTGGTGAGACCGTGGAACTGGAGGGCCGATAGCAGGCAGACCACTCCCGCCGGAACAGACCGGGCGGCCTCGGCGAGCGAGTGGTACTCGGTGATGTCCTGATCGGGCCAGGCGTAGACCCCACGGGCCACACGTTCGACCACCCCTCGGCGGCGGAGCCGGTCCAGATAATCCGCCGGTATGTTGTGCGCCGCGAGGTCGCGAGGGCGGATAGTCCCCTTCCTCTTCACGAGCCGGATGGCCTCTTTCAGCTTGGTCGTGGAGCCCGGCACGGCAATAAACCCTCGGTATTTACTGATAGCTACCGAGGAATTATTGCACGGACTCGCTCCTCTGGCAACCGGAACCGCATGTCCCAGGTGCTTTGGCGGTGCAAAATCCTCCGAGAAACTTGAAGGTTTCTGTTGCCGGAGTGCTTCACATGCTCGGGTCGGAACTGGAAGAGGACGCACCCGCAATGGCCAGGTGCGGCATCCATGCCGAAGAGCGTCGCCATCCTGGCGACGGGATTTTCCGAGGCATGGCTCCGGTGTTCGATGGCCGTGGTGCGAGTGTGGTGACGGGTGTTTCGCTGGGCACACGCCGTCAAGGCCCGAACCGTCCCGCCAAGATTCACAAAGAACCGAGAAGGGAAAACGTGGCTCCGGTAACGCGGGCCTACCGGAGCCCGACACTGCATCCATCGACGCACCGTCGGCCTGGCTATCCCTTGGTTGGGTTGCGTCCCCGCAGAGCCCACCTCCGTTTCACCGGGCCAAGCAACGATAGCTCGATCGTCCAAATCGGACAATTGACACCGAATGGGCGGAGGGGCGTTGCTCTGTAGACCAGATTTGCTCGGTCCACGGCGGCGGTTCAAATCACCCATTCGTCGCAGGCATCCAATGAACTGCCGCCTCGCGATGACCTTCAGCCGAAACCGCGTCGGTGTGTCGGACCGAAGCAGGCAAGCCTATCGCCACGTAGCACGAAATGAGACATCCCACGCGAACTCGCAAGGGGCGATGGGCCGCCTGCCAGTACCCGGTGACAGCCCTGAAGAGACCGACTACTTGGCCGGCTCAATTTCGAAATGCAGCTTCTTCGGTTTCGCCGCCTCGCGGATTGTAACATCCGCCGCCTCGACTTTCTTCGTGTGCGCGGCGAGGTCGTCCATTAGCTTCGGGTCGGCCCCCTTGGCGTGGGCCTTCTGCGAGAGGCCGCGCCATGTGCCAACAATTCCTTTGCCGACACGGCCACAAGCACCGCCTGCATTTGCGCCACGATTGGGTTCACGGTCTTTGACAGCGGATCGACGATGTTGCTCGACGGTGTAACCGTGCCCCGGCCCTTCCCAAGGGATCTGGCTCGAAATCATCGATGCCTGGACGAACCTCGTTCGCGCGGAGGTCGGTAATGCCACATCCGGTGGTCGTTAGTCACCGCGGTCGGGACGACTCGATTGCCGTGGTGGTGCGATCAATACCCGACCCCCCCGGTCAACCGACAAAAACCCCGTCTGTCAGGGCCGTCCCGTTGTCGGGGTTGAGGATCTGGCCCCCAGTCGGCTCGCTGGTGCTCCCACTCGTGAACCCGCTCCCTGGATAAACCTTGACCAGCCCGGACATGTTCCGCCCGGTGCCAAGCACCACATTTACCTGGTCCCCGACTCCTGTCGCGGCCACCGCCACCCGCATCCCCGACCCGTCCGGCCCTAGTCCGGTCGGGACGAAGTTGGCGACAGGATTGGCAAGCGCTGCGATCGCCCCCTGATTGATAATCTGAGTGCCACTGATCACCTCGACTTCCGATGGACCACCGGCCCCCGGCCCCAGAATCAGATCCTGCTGGCCGTTCCCGAGCACGTCCCCAATCGCCAAGTAGGCACCGTCTCGCAAGCTGGAGTTGAACGCAAAGAAGTCGCCGATCAGGTCGTCCGACGCGGTGAACCCGTTGGTCGTGGCGACCTTTGTCCCGTTGATGACCAGGACGGCCGGACCGCCCCCAAACCCGGCGGCGATGGCTAGGTCGGGAACCTCGTCTCCATTGAGGTCACCGACCGCCGTTCGGGCACCTCCGCGGAAGTCCGCGTTGACGGACAGGAAGTTGTTGATCCGCGTCAACCCGGAACCTGGGTTAACCTCCGCCGTATTGACCCCCACCGCAGTGTAGGGCTGGGTCGTGGCAGCAGCCGCCCCATCCAGATCGTAGATGGCGACGCGAGGCCCTCCCGATTGATCTGGGGAGATGACAATCTGGTCCCGTCCATTGTTCAGGAAGTCACCGGCTGAGACAAACCCGCCTGCGGTAAACACATCTGACTGGGCCAGAGGAGGGGCAGGCAAGAACGGGTCGAACGGCGCGACCAAGACCGGATTGCCGGCTGCTCCACTGAGGACGGTGACCTCCAGTTCGGTCCCAGGCCCGGTCGCGAAGATGTCGTCCGGGATGCCGTCCCCATTCACGTCTCCAACCGCAGTCCGGATATCCGCCGTGATCGCCCCAAACGGCTGGAGGGCAGCAGTCGATGAACGGCTATACTGACTGCCTACCCCGAGAGTGTAAACGAGGACGGTCCCATTCGGCTGCCCAGACACCAACACGGGGTCAGGCGCGACGCCTGAGCTGATATTGCCCGTGGTGGTCGGTTGGGTCAGGGTATAGTCTCCGGCCTGTGATCCCCCAATCGTTAACCCGACCACAGAGACGGTGATCCCCGTCCCTACCTTCGCACTGGCATACATGCCAGTCGCCCCACTGGTGCCGAGGGTGACAGTGTCCCCGAGAAACACCCCGACTAGACTGGCTCCTGTGGTATCGAGCGTTGCGGTGGTCGTGCCGTCGTAGACTTTGTTACTCGCCGTGATCCCAGTTACGGTGAGGATGGCCGGTGTGATGTTGGCGAGCGTGGTCGGTTGGGTCACCGTGTAGTCGGCAGACTGGGTGCCCCCAAGGGTCAGGCCGGAGACGATAACGCTGATCCCAGTCCCTACGTCCTTGCTAGCAAATGCCCCGGTCGCCCCGGTGGTGGACAGCGTGACTGTGTCCTCAGTGAACACCCCGACTAGGGCCGCGCTACCGGTGTTCAGATCCGCGGTCGTGGTGTGATCGTACACCTTGTCATCAGCCGTGATGCCGGCGACGGTTAGCCCAATGGGTGCGATACTCGCCATCGTTGACGGCTGCGTCAGAATGTAATCGCTCGCCTGCGCCCCCCGGATCGTCAGACCCGATACGTTCACTGGAATTGCAATCCCCACGTCTTTGCTCGCGAACGTTCCCGCGGCCCCTGCGGTCGACAGCGAGACGCTATCCTCTCTGAACACTCCGGCCAGGGCGGCAGTACCAAGGTTCAAGCTGGCCGTGGTCGTGTGATCATAGAGTATGTTGACCGCAGTAATGCCGGTGACCTGGAGGGTTGCCGGAGTGATGTTTGCCGTGACGGTCGGTTGCGACAGGGTATAGTCTTCCGCTTGCGGTCCGCCGAGACTCAACCCGTTGACTGCCACGTTGATGCCGATGCCCGCGTCGCTGGAAGTGAACATACCCGACGCGCCATTTGAATCCAGCGTCACCGAGTCGCCGTTGAATACGCCGATGAGTGAATCGGTTCCAGTATTCAGCGTCGCGTCCGTTGTGCTGTCGTACACCTTGTCGCTGGCCGTGATACCGCTGACCGTTAAACCGAACGGCGTGATATTGGCTGAGGCGTTCGGCTGCGTCAATGTGTAGTCCACAGCCTGGGTTCCACTGATCGTCAGCCCGCTCACCGACACGTTGATGCCGCTGCCCACGCTCTTGCTGGCGAAGGCACCTGTGGCCCCCGTAGTCGACAGGGAGACACTGTCTCCAGTGAACACTCCATGCAGTGTCGCGCTGCTAGTATTCAAGCTAGCCACAACGGTGCTGTCGTAGATCTTGTTATTTGCTGTGATACCGCTTACCGTCAGGGCAACTGGTGTGATCGTTTCCCCGCCGGACAGCGTTCCCGAACTGCCGACGAAAGCACCAGTCGGAGAATACACCGCTCGAATCGCCTGCGCTCCGGGCGATGTCGTGACCGTCAGTTGCGTGGGATTCGTGACATAGTCCCAGATGGCGGTATCGCCAGACGTGCTTTCGAACGTGCCGGAGCCCAGATCGGCGCTGGTCGAGTCGTCGAAGAACTCGACGCTGCCGGTCGGCGTACCCCCCGATGAACTCACCGTGGCGGTGAAGGTCACCGACATGCCGTACGTCGATTCGTTTGCCGACGATGTCAGACTCGTGATGGTGCTGACCCCACTGACTACTTGAGTCAGAGGAGGGGACGTGCTGCCCAGGAAACTGCCGCTGTCATCGTAGACCGCCGTGATGGAGTGAGAAGCGACTGACAAATTCGACGTGCTGAAAGTCGCCACACCGCTGCTGAGTGTCCCGTTCCCGAGCGGAATCGACCCATCCATGAAGGCGACCGTCCCCGTAGGCGTGCCTCCCGACGAACTCACCGTGGCGGTAAAGGTCACCGACTGACCAAACGTCGATGGGTTGGACGACGATCTCAGGCTGGTCTGGGTCGAGACCTGCATGGACAGAATGACACTGTTATGGCTGGAACCCCCTGCGTAGGTGATGACTGCGGTGAGTCCCGAACCCAGGAAGTTGCTGATCGTGGCCCCTTCGGCCAGGCCGATAAAAGTGCCACTGAGTACACCCGCGCCAGTGTTGCTGATGATTGTGAACGACTGGCCCACTGCGGGCACGAAGCCGCCCAGCGCCGATAGGTTTAGCGTCACGTTCGAGCCGATCATGACCGTGCCAGTGACGTTGAGCTGGTCGTAGTGGTTGCTGCCATCGCCCGCCGTGGTGCCGCCAATCTGAACCGCGAAGCTGGCGTTGCTGGCAAAGCTGACGCTACCGGTGTTCAGGATGCCGGGACTGTCGCCGGGAGCGATCGTGCCGTTGTCGATCACCGGACCGTTGATCGTGCCAGCACCGCCCAGAGCAGCACCGCCAGCCACCGTCACCCCATTACCTGACGCGGTCACTCCATCGACGAGTAACGTGCCCGCGTTCACGGTGGTCGTGCCGCTGAAGCTGTTGCTGGCGTTGGACAACGTCAGCTCGCCAGGCCCATCCTTGAGCAGGCTGCCCATCCCCGTGACCTGGCTGCTGATGCTCCCGGCGTCCGTGTTCGCCGCGTCGGTTAGCGTCAACTGGTTGTTGGCGACGTCGAGGATGCTGCCGTTGATCTGCAACCCATTGATTCCCCCGTAACTGATCGCAACGTTCGTTGTCAGCGTGGCGTCGCCTCCAAATCCAACAGTTCCGAAAACGCTAATGCTGGCCCCACCGAGGCTGACCGGACCACTGACCGAGAGCGAGGCCAGTGGCGTAGCCCCGATGATCGCAGCGAGCGTGGTCAGGCCGCTGCTATTCACCTGGAGAGCAAAACCGCCGTTAACGCTCCCATTGAACTCCACCGCGCCCGACCCGGCGAGGACGCTCAGGTTCTGCTGGAGCGAGACAGCCCCGTCCACGGTCACGATGCCGTTGGTGCCGCCGTTATTGGTGGCAATCGTGGCAGTGTTGAGGTTGATGGTCGAGGCCGTGATCGACACATTGCCACTCGACGTGCCGGAGCCGAGGCTCAGGGAGGTATTCAGATTAACTGTATCAGTCCCGCCGTTGCCTGTCACAGTCAGGGAGGCATTGAAACCGCTGCCCAGTGAGGTGAAGGTGATGTCGTCGTTCGTGGAGTGGCCGATCACCACCATGTTGGTTGTGGGATTGCCGAAGGTGAAGCTCGCCAAGCTGTTATCGAGGGTTGCGGTGGAGTTCGCCCCGGACCCGGTGAACATGGTATTCACAAGCCCGGAAATGGTGTTGTTGGGATCGATGTTGAGAGTGACGGCGCTCGTCGTGGCCGAGTCTGTGGTCATCTGGGCGTGAGTGAACGCGATGGAGTCCGTTGAGTTGCCGTTGACCACGAAGTCGCCGACGCTGGCTGCGGTAGCGTCGTAGGTCAGCGACGTCAGGGCAGCGCCAGTAACCGTAACCTTGTGGTTCCCGGAGCCGTTGCCGCCGTCGAAGGTCACCGGCACGGTGTTGAACACGGCGCCGCTGTAATCGAGTGTCAAAGAATTGTCCACACCGGCCGGATCACCATCGCCGCTAATCACGATATTGGTCGTCAGGGCGACTGGCTGAGTGAAGACCAGGTTGCCGTTGTCCCGCAATTCAAAATTGGGTCCGTTCTCTTTGAGGACGAGGTTGTGCGTTCCGGCGTCGGTGGTGTAAGTCAACGGGCTGGAGGCTGCCACGACATAGGGCGCGTAGGTCTGGGCGATCGGGATGCCGCCATCGACCGTGGTGGCATCAGCGCTGTTGTTGTCCAGAATATCGACGTACAGGCCTTCCGCTTGCGCGTAGGTCGTGCCGTAGGTTCCCGCGGTCACGGCCGAGTCCGGTTCCGCGTTGACCACGAAATGGCCGTTGCTGCCAGTGATCGAAGTCACAGTCCAGTTAACGTGACCGTGGCCCGTCGTGTCATAGTTGAACACCTCTGCGGAGAAGCTGCCCGCCGTGAGGCTCGTGTTGACGGTCGTGAAGGTGGCGACGGGAATACTGGTGCTCGTGGACACCGGCACAGCCGGGGGCGTCAGTTGATTGATGAACAGATCGCTGGCGCCGCTGCTCGGCGCATGGGCGGCCCCGCCGATGGCGTTGGACCATAAGTACTGAATTTCGTGCCCGTCATCGACATAGACTTCTTCCACGGCCAGGTCGCCGATTTCTCCGGAGCCGAGCAGGGTGGGGTTGACCCAGCCTCTGGGGACCACGTCGTCGGTAATGGCCTCGGACATCTCGTGCGAAGCCGCCATCGTCTCGCCGCGCAGGGCGTTGGTGTTGCCACTGCCAAAAAAGTTGATGTTGACGCTGCTCTCGTCCGGGATGACGGCGTAGTAGTCCCGCTTCCCGCTGCCGCTATCGAGGAAGGAGAGGTGATAGCCGCCGAAATTCTGGATGCTGTTAATGCTTCCTTGAATCACCGCGTCGGTAGGAGGGGTGAAGATGAAGTAGAGGTTGTTCAGGCCGTCCGAGGCAGCGGAGTCGCCGTTGTTGATTTCGGCTTGAATAATCGAAGTGAGATTGCCACTGGAGTAGGCCCGATGGCCCAAGAGGGTCGTGTCGGCATTGACGGAGGCCGAGGTGTCAACGACTCCGACCGAACCGGTGCCGATGGCAGGTAGGCCCTGAATGCCGCCGTACTGGCTCAGCAGGTTCGGGATGTACTGGTCACTCGTGATGGTGGTGAAAAAGTTCTTGATCGCCGTTTGCGTCGCGGCGGGGACCGAAAGGGGACTGCCGCCGTTGGGATCGGTCAGGAAGATCAACTGGATCTTGACGTTGGGAATAACCTGGTTGACACCGGTCAGGTTCAGGTTATTCGGATTCAAAACGACATCGCCCGCCGCGGTCAGCACACCCGCGGCACCGCCGGAATCGGGCGTCACGCGATCCTCAAGTATCTCAAGCCACGGATGGTTTCTCGACCACCGTAAAAGAGGCCGCTGCGGGAGCGGTTTGCGTGGCTTCTTTAACCGGGAACACCACAAGTCACTCCGCAGGCCCAACCAATTTCTCAGTGACATTTCAGACCCCCCACTGCGGGTAACAGCACTCATGGCTCGGACGCAGAGGCGATCGGCCATGATGCGATCGCTTCCGGCCATCACCAGGACGGTGCCGCGTCTGAGTTGTGACCCTGATTTTCGCCGGTGGGGAAAAAATCAACGGAACGGTTCGGGGAGATAATCGCGGACGTACACCATCAACTCCAGGTGCCCCAGTTCCTCGACCATCTCCGCCGCGTCTGGGTGCTCAAGCGTCTTGCGGATTTCGTTGACCAGCAAGTGCGCGAATCGACGGCGGGCTCGGCTGAGTTGCTTGCGAAAGGCGTCGGCGCGGAGCGACCGGTGGGTCAGCGCCGATGCACGCACTGCCAGGGCCGTCGAATCCTCGTCGGGGTAGTCCGCGGCCAGGCGCAGGGCGGTGTAAGCCAGACTGTCCGGCGCGTTGCGTTCGTACTGATCGAGTCCATCCCAGGCCCGCTGCAACAAACAGCTTCGCCACTCGGTCAGCCAGGCGCGGTCGGCGGCCTGTTCGGGGTCGGGTGCCGCCAACTGATCCAGGTTAGCGACCTCGATCGGGCACTGGCCCCTCTGGCGGAAGAAATCCATCGCCGCGTTGCGCAACACTGCCTTGAGGTAGTCGCGAAACCGGCCCTTCGTCACCCTTCCGGGCGTGAATGGCCTGCCGACCATGCGCAGTAGGAAGGTTTGTGCCACGTCCTCGGCGTCGTGCGGGTTCTTGACCAGCGCTCCCAGGTAACACCGCACTGCCGGCGAGTAGCGGAGCACGAACTGGAGCGGGTTGGTGATGAGCGACCAGCGCGTCGAGATCTCTTCCAGGAGGGACCGGGCTTCAGCGCTGGGGGGGAAAGCACTGTCCATGCTCGGTTCCGGGACGAGCGAGCGGCAAGAGGGACTTGGTGCTGGGAAGTGTAGCACATCCCCCTCAGTTCCGCAGCCCCTCCGCCGGTGCCACGTCCCACAGGCGAACGGAGCCTTCGGAACAACCGGCCGCCAGCAGACTGCCATCCGGCGCGACGCTCAGGGCATGGATCACCTTGGAACCCCCGGAATCAAACCGGCGCGTTGTACCGGTTTCCAGGTCGCGGAGACGCAGCGGGCCACCCCACTCCCCTGCGAAAAGAATGGCGTTTCGGCCCGGCAGAAACGCCATCGCCGTGATAGCCGTTCTAGTATTCTCCAGGAGGGCTGGCCGGCGGCCCTGGTCGGGTTGCCAGAGGTAGAAGTTCCCCTCGTGGGAAGCGAAAGCGATGCGGCCTCCATCAGCCGACACCGTCACTGTCACCAGTTCCTGTGGAAAGTCATCTACCTTCATTTCGGCGAGGGTGGCGACTTCCCAGCGGTGAACCTTTTTCTGGTAAGTGCAAGCGGCCAGGTGCTTGCCATCGGCAGAGAAGCCGACCGAGGAAACCCGATAGTGATTGGGTAGGAGGCGAGCGCGAAGCCGTATGACGGGAAATACGTCGAGCAGCAGCAACTCGAAGCCAGTGCCGACAGCAAGCTGTTTGCCAGACGGTGAAAAGGCCAGGGAGTGGACCGGTGAGGTGGTGAAAAATTCTCCCGCCTTCTCGCCTGTTTTAGCGTTCCAAAAAAAGACTGAATTAGCCAGTCCTCCGGTGGCTAGACTCTTCCCGTCAGGAGTGAGGGCAGTGGCGTGGAGCGCGACGGAGTGCTGCAAGATCCGAATCGGATTCCCGCCACTGATGGGCCAGACTCTGGCAGTGGCATCGTCCCCTACGGAGGCGATCAGGCCGCCGGCTACGCTCACGGCATTGACAGCTCCCTTGTGTCCCCAGAGTGGGTTGGCCCTGGGCCGGAATGCGACTCCACCCTGCGGCCTTGGCGTCGGCGCGACCTCGGAGGAGTGCTCCGGGCTCGGCGTGGCAGATGACGGCCAGAACTGAGCAACCACAAGATAGCAGATCCCCAGGATGCCACCGAGACCCAGCCCGGACAGAGCCAGGCGCCACCGTCCAAAGCCGGTGCGGGGCGAAGGGGACTGCTCAGTCGTTGGTCTTGTAGCTGAATCCGGCCTGGCTGTCTCAGTTGCCCTACTAGTAAGTCCTGATTTTACAGGGTTGTGTGGCAACGCTGATGCGACAACTGGGCCGGGTTCATGAATAGGAGCCCTGGACGGGCGGTCGACCGAGATGAGAGGTGGAGGGATGGGGATGGTGTCGACCAGGAGGGACTCAAACGCTGCGGTCATCTCCAGAGCGGTGGAGAAGCGAGCGGTGCGACTCTTCGCCATGGCACGGGAGATGATGACGGAACAGCCCGCGGGCAGCCCCGGCACGGCCTTGCGAGGATCGGGAACAGGGGCGGAACAGTGGGCATATAAAACTTTCACTACGTCGGACGAATCAAATGGGGGCCGCCCGACGAGCAGTGCGTAATAGGTGACGCCCAGGGAATACAGATCGGTCCGTTCGTCCAGCGGTTGGTCGCTGCAGTGTTCGGGACTCATGAACTGCGGGGTGCCCAGGACGTCGCCAGCCTGCGTCAGTCGCGTCGATACCAGGGTAGGCGCCTTGGCCAGACCGAAGTCGGCCAGTTTGGCCAGACCGTCCGCGGCCAAGAGGATGTTGCTGGGCTTGATATCGCGGTGGATGAGGTGGCCCGCGTGGGCCGCAGAGAGACCACGGCAGACGTCGGCAACGATCCGTGTGGCCTCGCGCCACGGCAGGGCACCCTGGAGTTCCAGGCGGGCCTGTAAACTGCCACCGGGCACCAACTCCATGACGATGTAGGCCCGGCCGTCGTGCTGGCCAATGTCATGTACGGCGACGACGTTGGGATGGTTGAGCCTGGCCGCCGCCCGCGCCTCCAGTAGGAAGCGTTCCAGCGACTCGTGGCTACGGGACGGGCTACCCGAGAGAACCTTGATCGCTACCCTTCGCTTGAGCAGTTCGTCCTCGCCAGAGTAGACGACGCCCATGCCGCCCCGGCCGAGCCGTCCCGTGATACGATACCTTCCCAGTTTGGTGTTGTTGGGGACTTCAGCCTCGGTCATCGCGTTAACCTTCTCGTCGGACCGGAGATCGTTGTTGTTAGAAATTATACCCCCCCTGCTGTCGGGCTTGTAAAGGCTATCTAGCAGCCGACCTCGCGGTCGGTTAATCCGGTCGGCGTTGCGCCAGGAGAAGGGTTATGACCCGATGGCCGAAGTGAAGAAAGCGGCGGCGCTCCGATGGTGCGCGGCCGTGAACGCGGAAGGTAGCTTCGGACATTGGCAGTTCAAGATGGCCCGCAACGTTGGCGAACGGTGTCACGCGCGTCGGTCACATCGACCGATGCGTCGAGCGGCACTTGGAACTGAACTCGCAGCGGTCGTGTAGCCAGGTCGCAGTTGCCGACCGGTTGATTTCGGTCGGCATCCATTCACTCTTTCTACCGTTTCGCTTCCACGAAAACTGTTCTTATTCGTCGGCGCAGGCGTAAACACGAGACCGGAACCCGGTCGAGCCCGGCCTCCCGCCGCGCCCGGTTGACCGTCCCAAGCAGGCCAAGCATCTGACGGCGGATCGGAGCATAGGGCTCATACGGGAGTGCCCCGAATTCGTCGGCAAGCACGGCGACCGGCCGCCGGGTGGCAATTCCGCGGAAGTAGGCTTTGAGGTCGCGGAACTCGTCCTGCTCGATCCGGACGGACACCCGCCCAGCCCGGTAGGCAATGGAATACCCCTCCACCTTGAGTGGCTCACGTCGCACGTCACGAATCTGCCCCGCCTCCGCGGTGAAAAACGGGTGTGTCCCGTGGGTGGCAAGGAGCACAAACACGTCCCGGAACCGCAGATAGTGGAGGTTGGCTCTCCCCGCCTGCTTCCGCCTCGCCCGGACGTATTTCGAGCAGTCGATTCCGTACCGCCCGATGAGTTTCGCATCGACGGCTCGGGGATCCTTGGCCTGTGGCACCTGGCCGAAGACATAGAAGAGGTACCCGTTCGCCACGTAGCTCACGGCCAGTTGCTGAATGAACCCAGGGAGGGAAAGGGCTTCGCAGCGGTACATACCCGGTTCGGGTGAATGATCGACTCGTGTCCTACACCGTCGATCACCCGGCCGGGTATTCGGGCAAGCCCGCGAAATGCTGCCCCAAGTGGGGGCAGTGTTTGGGAGCCGTCGGGAAATAACTTCC
>PLDW01000499.1 GCA_003136315.1 Gemmataceae bacterium
TTCGGTTTTTCTCTGTGTCCTCTGTGTCTCTGTGGTTAATTTATGATTTACAAGCCAGTATCAGCCACAGATACATCGAGAGAAGACAAGAGGCGATAGCGCCTCGCCAGCAGGTTTGGTTGCGGCTCTGCCGCGCTGTGTCATCTGCGGGCCAATCTGATGTGTTATCTGGGCAATTTCTTCTGACCGGCAGTATGACCCTGGCGAAAAAATCCCATGCTCACAGGCAAACTCGTCCGCGTCCGGCACGCCCGAAACAAGCTAGTGCCGCTCTACCTGGAACCGACTGACCCTGTGTGGGTCGGGGTGGCAGAGCAACTCCTGTTTGCGTTCCGGTCGTCCCCCGGGCGGACTCGGGGGGAGATCCTCGACGAGTTAAGCGACCTCATTGGCGAGGGGCCGCGATCACTCGTTCACAAGGGACTTTGCGATCTGCTTGAAGACCGCTGCGAGTTCGAGGTTACATCCGAG
Source organism: Gemmataceae bacterium (assembly GCA_003136315.1). Taxonomy (GTDB): domain Bacteria; phylum Planctomycetota; class Planctomycetia; order Gemmatales; family Gemmataceae; genus Urbifossiella. Next base: position 472 of record PLDW01000499.1, read on the forward strand.
CACCCGCCGGAGGCCATCCGCGAGGCGATCTTCCGCGCGGCCGTCCGGCATCGAGTCGCCGCTGCCGCAGCCGAGATTCCATTCGACCGCAATGTCGTTGTAGCTAGGGTTGCCAACGAGATGGCACTGTCCGTTGAGCAGATCGAGCAGGGGCTCTTTGCCGATTTGAAGGACGAGCGGCGAGTTCTGGCGTTCAAGGACACCACCGAAACGGCTCTCCTTTACAGGTACAACGTTGCACTCGCCCAGGCGATCCTGCTGCGATGTTCTGCAATGGAAGTCCGAATCTGGGGCGAGACCCCCGCGCGGTTCCGACAACTGTTTCGCCAGGTGAAGTTCCACAAATTGATCTGCACGATCCAGGCGTCGGCCGGGGAGTCGTACACTCTCAAACTCGACGGCCCGCTCTCGCTATTCAGTTCCACCAACAAATACGGGCTCCAACTCGCCCAGTTCCTCCCGACGCTCCTCCACTGCAAGGCCTTCGATCTCCATGCCAATATCCGCTGGGGGACGGAACGCAAAGACAAGTTATTCACACTCTCCGCGGCGGAAGGGTTACGCTCACACGCTCCGGATTTCGGAGTCTACACGCCGCCGGAACTTCAAATGTTTGCCGACAGCTTCGCGGCCAAGGTGAAGGGCTGGACCATCGGGACGGACCCCAACCCCATCATGTTGCCCGACGGGGTCTGGGTGCCGGACTTCAAGCTGACCCAGCCAGCCAGCGGGAAGGAGGTGTTTGTGGAGATTTTCGGATTCTGGCGAAAAGGCGATATCGAAGCGGTGTATCGCCGGTTGAAAAAGCACTTCGCGGGGAAGTTCGTCCTGTGCATCTCCGAGCAGTTCCGGGCCGACGAGGTCGACGAAGTCACGTTCGGCGAGGAAGTTTACCGATTCAAGCGCACGCCGCTTCCGGATGAGGTTGCAAAAATCGCGAGTCGATTGAGTTGAGGAGTGTCGGGCAGTGATCTTCGATAGGGCCGCAGGACTGGTTGCTGCCTGGTCAAGCCTTGTGTTTCTGCAAAGCGGGGCCGCCACGGAGGGCGGCCCNNGGGCCGCCCTCCGTGGCGGCCCGGCTTTGCGGAGCAATCCCGTTCAACGGGATCGGATCAGGCATAGCCCACTCGATGATCACAGCCCTTCCCCAGCATCGGGTTTACGAGACTGTTACAGGATTCAGAAGCAATCTCACAAAACTCACGCGATTTTGATCGCCACGAACTACAATCAGGGCATGAGTCTTCTCGCGCGCCGTCGTGTTGTGCTTGTCCAACTCCCGATTCCTCCACTCGGGCCAGACCCGGTGCGCGGCAATGTTCCCCTGGCCGGGGCCTACCTCAAGCTCTGGGCCGAGCGTCAGCACCTGTGCAACCTCTACGACATCCAGGTGCTACCCGGCCGCGACGCCAACACGCTGGGCGACCGGGCTCTTGTTGCAACTCTTCTCGCGCTCGAGCCGTGGATGGTTGGGTTTACCTGTTATGTCTGGAATATCGAGCGGACGCTCTGGATTGCGGCCGAACTCAAGCGGCTGCGACCCGAATTGCGGATTGTGTTCGGCGGCCCAGAGATCACCCCGGACAACTCCTGGGTGCTGAACACCCCGGACTACGACTACGCGGTCATCGGTGAGGGCGAGCAGACGTTCGCGGCCCTGCTTGATGCCCTCCACAATTCCTCGAAATCCAAGCGATGGTCGTTGCCCGTCGCCGATGGGTCGGGTCTGGGTGGCATCCCTGGCCTGTATGTGCCGCCGACCACGGGACCACGCTACGACCCCGCGCACCGACCTGCGTTCCGGACGCCATTGCCCGATCTGAATGTCCTCGGCTCCCCATACCTTGCAGGCATCCTCGACGCTGCCGACGAGCAGATGCTCCTGTTGGAAACGACACGCGGGTGTGTGTTCAAGTGTAAATTCTGCTATTACCCCAAGAGTTACGACAAACAGTATTACCTAGCCCCGGAACCGATCCGGGCACTCCTCCGACACGGGCGTGATCGTGGAGCCAAAGAGGTCTTTCTCCTGGATCCGACACTCAATCAACGCCGCGACTTCGCGGACTTCCTCCGGTTGCTGGGTGAGGAAAACCCCGGACACACTTTCAGTTACTTCGGTGAACTGCGGGCCGAGGGGGTCACTGCGGAAACAGCGCGGCTCCTCCGGGAAGGCAACTTCACCGAGGTCGAGGTAGGGTTGCAGTCGATCGACCCGGACGCCATGCGGCTCATGGATCGCAAGAATAATCTGCGGGCGTTTGAGCGCGGCGTGCGAGCGATGCGAGAAGAGGGCATCCGGGTGAAAGTGGATCTGATCGTGGGTCTCCCAGGGGACACGCCCGAGTCCGTGATGCGGTCGTTCCACTATTTGCGTGATGGCGATTTGTACAGCGATGTGCAGATTTTCAACCTGGCGATCCTCCCCGGCACCGCATTCCGTCAGGAGGCAGCGGAACTGGGCCTCCGCTTCCAGCCGAGACCACCGTATTATCTCCTCGAAACTCCCACCCTGAAGAGGACCGACCTGTTTGAGCTGATGCACCAGGCGCAGGATCTTTTCGCGGTGGAGTTCGATGCGGCCCCGCGACCGGTGCTGGAATTCGATTCGTCTGACGGCCTCGAACGCCTCTGGAGGGTGGATCTCGACTCAATCGAGACCGGCGACCCCCCCACGAGTCTCACTGCCCAGGCATTCACGATCTGGTTCACATCCGATTGCTTCGACGGGCACATAGCGCGTGCGACGGCGTGCGTGAGGCAGATCCTCGCGGACAACCCATTCACGACTCTCCAGGTGGTCCTGGACGCTTCCGACATCGATCCGCAAACGGTGGCCGGGAGTGTCACACCCCGACTCCTGGAAGCAATCACGGCCGCCGGGCTTGGCCGCCCGACCTACCTGGACGAATACTACGCTCTTCAGCCAGGTCGGATCAACGGGGCGAAACGGCTGGTCGTTGTGTTGCCAGGGTTTCTGCGCGAACAACTCGACCCTGACTGGGTGGAGGAAATCGGTGCTTTTGCGACGGTGGTCTGGCGGGGCCTCGCGACGGACGATGAACCCGAAATGGATGCGTTCGAGTTTGTGTGGACGGGGTGATCCACAGCCAGTCTGCGGGATTCTCATCCACCCGCTGACGGCCAACGATGACGAATCCGACCAAATCACTCGACACACAACACAAATAAGCGAACGATGAAACTGGTCGCGACCATGCGACCGGCTGGGCCGGGATTCATAGTTCTATCGGGACGGTCAAACACGTTGTCACGAGATTTGACCCGGGGCAGACCGGTTCTCTCAGCGAGGTTCCCATGCATCGCGTACTCACCGGAATCTTCACCGCTCTCGCAATGACGGCGGTGGCAGCAGACCCGACTGGCTACAAACTGGAAAAGACGATCTCCATTCCCCGGGATGGGGGATGGGACTACCTGACAGTCGACGCCGCTGGTCGGCGGGTGTATGTGTCGCATGCCACCCGAGTGGAAGTACTCGATGCGGACAGCGGCGAGCTGACAGGGCAAGTTGCCGACACAGCCGGGGTCCACGGGATCGCTGTGGCGGCAGACCTTGGCCGCGGGTTCACCAGCAACGGTCGGGCTGACACTGTGACCGTGTTCGATCTGAAGACGCTCAAGCCGCTAGCGAGTGTCGCGACTGGCAAAAACCCGGACAGCATCCTCTACGACCCGGCCAGCAAGCGAGTGTTCGCGTTCAACGGGGGCGGAAAGAGCGCCACCGCGATCGATGCGGCCGACGCCAAGGTGGCTGGCACGATTGCTCTCGGAGGCAAGCCGGAAGGGGTCGTTGCTGACGGGGCAGGGCACGTGTTCGTCAACATCGAGGATACTGCCGAGGTTCTCAAACTCGACTCAAAGGAGCTCAAGGTTCTGGAGCGTTGGTCAGTCGCCCCGGCAAAGTTGCCCGTGAGCCTGGCGTTCGACCCTGCAACGAGCCGGTTATTCGTCGGCTGTCGAAGCAAACAGCTACTCGTCCTCGACGCCGGAACCGGTAAAGCCGTGGCCACACTGCCAATTGGGGACAGAGTTGACGCCGGGGAGTTCGACCGCGAGACCAAACTGGCGTTCTGCTCCTGCGGAGACGGTACAGTGGCGGTGGTCCGACAGGATAGCGCTGACAAATACACAGCACTGGAATCGATCAAGACACGCCAGGGAGCAAAGACGATGGCTCTTGACCCGAAAACGCATCGGCTCTTCCTGCCGGCGGTCGAGTACAAGGCGGGAGCCGGAGGGGGCCGCCCCGCAGCAGTGCCGGGCAGTTTCGTCGTGCTGATGTATGGGAAGTAAGCCGGGTAGAGTAGTTTAAAGTTTAAGAGTTTAAAGTTTAAAGCAGTTTATCGTACTAATGTATGTATAGAAACTAGATCAGGAACGACCGATACAGATTCTCGCGACCTGGGGAGGAAACAGGACAGTTACCGCCCTTCCGAGTCAATAACCGTCAGCGGGAACTGTCTCACTCGAAGTTCTTCGGGTAGCTCGGCCGCGTCGCCGCCTTTTTTGCTCTTGAGCTTGAGTCGGCGGGCGAGCTTCTCGCCAGTCTGCTTGAAGAAGAGCGGCACCGCTTGACGTTCACACGCATCCCGGATTTGCGTGACCCAGTCGATTTCCATCGGCCGGCTTCCGGGACCGCTCTCACCCCCAACGATCACCCAGTGGATGCCGGAGAGGTCGAGATCCGGGATCGGGCCGAGGAGAGGCTCGATCGACAGGAACCGTACATGCGCTGCGGTTCGGCGGAGGTGATCGATTCGGGAGGTGTAGGCTGCGTTCTCGACACTGATCCCTTGCCAGATATGCGGTCCCCAGGGGAGCCGGGGGGAGAGTGCTTCGAGCCGGTCGGCTCGTTTCGTGAGGATCTGGTACTGGTGCCAGTTGGCCTTCACCATCGTGTCGAACACGCGGAAGATGAACGATTCGGGGACATCCTTGTGGTAGAGGTCGGACATCGAGTTCACGAAGATTTTGCGCGGCGATTTCCACCGAAGCGGGAGGTCGAGCATGTGCTCGTGAAGCGTCAGTTCGAACTCATTGCGGTAGTTGGGTTGGCCCATGAGTTTGAGCCGCTTACTCATCCGCTCGGCATAGCAGTGGGTACACCCCGGGCTGATCTTGGTGCAACCCGTGAGAGCGTTCCAGGTGCAGTCGGTCCACTCGATCGAGGTCGTGGCCATCCGAAATCTCGGTGAAGGTGCGGGAGGATGCTCCTGTCAGGCAGTGAGGCTTCTACCCCCGAACCTTCGCCAGAGCTTCCTGGGCCGCTTTGCGGACGAGCGTGTGGGGATCGCGAAGGCATCGATTCAGCCCCGCTTCGGATGCACTGCGAGCCGCTGGCCCGATCCGGCCCAGCGACACCGCTGCCTGTCGGCGGACCGCCCACTCGGGGTCGGTCAGTGAGGTCGCCAGATCGGCCGACGCACTCGCCGCCCCTGGCCCGACTTCCCCCAATGCGTTCGCCGCTTGCTGCCGGACCAGAGGGTCCGCGGCCTTCAGCGCGAGAGCAAGGGACGGAACAGCGGGGACTGCCTCGCCGCCCAGCAACCCCAGACCGTAGGCCCCCTGGGTCTGGATGCGGGGGTCGGGGTCGGCCAGCATCCGCTCCAGTTCTGCCACGCTCCGGCCCTGATAAGGTGGTCGGGATGAGCAGCCGAGGAGCAGTATGAGCAGCAATACCCCCAGCCGTGATGGCCGCATGAGATCCCCCTTCCAGGCGGACATCAATCCGACCAGGATATCACCTCACCCCCCGCATACGTCGAAAGAGCCCGGTAGGACGCCGGGTCGATCGAAGTGGGGATGAAGTGGGAACTGCCGTCGGCATACAGGAAGTTGCACCCGCCTGTGTGAAGGCTGCGGAATCCACTCACCCGGTCATTCCCGGAGAGGTTGTAGCCTGAACGGTCGCCACTGACGATCGTCGGGCTACCCGGGCTGCGGTTCATTGGCTCGTCCAGGGGGTTGGGGGGTAGGCCAAACTGCGCGGTCACCCCGAAAATGCCTGCGTACCAGGGGTGCGATGGATCTCCCAGGCTCGCGGCCGACCACGCCTGTTCCATGACCGCAGGGCCGTTGATGAAGGGTTCCGTTGCTGGCTGACCGGGGTTGTTCAGGTCTTCGATCAAGTAGAACGGGTTCCCGCCGACGGCTTCCCCGACCGCAATTGTGGACGAGAGACCATCGGTCACGTCGGTCCATCGGATGCGGAAGCTTGGGGTCGGAGCCCACTGTAGGCCGTTGGCCCCGAGGCTGTTATCTGCCTGCACAATGTTAAACAGCCCCCGGGACTGGATCGGGATCAGGGTCGGATCGGCCCCCAACCCGGCATTCGGTCCCTTACACAGTACAAAGTCAATCGACCCGACGACCGGCGGCATGGGACACCCCCATTGCTGGATGAACGGGGACAGATCCATCTGACCGTTGGGCCGGTTGGCAGGGCAATAGAAAACGGGAACCTGCTGGGCGTCCGCGGTGTAGTTGGCCGGGTCGTACCACTGCTTGGTGTAGTTGTACAACCGCTCTGTATTGCCTTGCTCCAGGAAGGGGAGGAGGTAGGTAAACCCGGTGTGAAACGAGTCCTGGATGTTCTGTTGGGTGAGCATTCCGGGCGGGAGATAGCCAGCGCTATCGTGGAAACCGTGCAACGCCAGCCCGATCTGTTTCAGATTGTTGTGGCAAGAGATGCGTGCCGCCGCTTGCCGTGCCCCCTGGACTGCCGAGAGTAACAAGGCCACCAGGACTGCGATGATGGCGATAACGACCAGCACCTCAATCAGCGTGAACGCCCGCCGAGCCACATTCAAGCGCACGAACCGTGTCATTGAGTGCTCCTTTCGTCTGCCCCCGATGGCTCCGAGATGGCCAGGTCCGCGTAAGCGAACTACGCCCCCGGGTGAACCCACGGCGCGCGGTAGGGTCGGCTGAGGAGCTTGTTCGCTTCGTCGTCACCGACCACCTGATTCTTGGCGGCATCCCAGGTCACGGATCGACCGATGGCCAGTGAGATGTTCGCCAGCACGCAACTCGCGGTCGAGATGTAGCCTTCCTCAATATCCGACACCGGCCGACCACGGTCGGCACGGGCTTTCAAGAAATCCTGCCAGTGCCAGCGGATGGCTGAGGCCACGTGACGTTCGAGATCCTTCTCTGTCCTGTCTTCAGGGTACTTCTCGTACTCGTACAGCGCCTGGCCAGTCTGGGTCGGCCCCTTACCACCGAGTGGAGTGAAGGCGTATTTGTGGACGTCCATTTTGAGCGTCCCCTTCTCTCCGTATATTCGAGCGCCCCAGGGGTATTCCGGATCGGCCGCCTGACCCCAGGTCCGGTGCTGCCAGACGACTTGCAGCTCACCGAAATCGAAGGTCGCCGACTGGGTATCGGTGATGTTCGCTTTGCTCGCCTTGTCGACCAGGATGCCGCCGGTGGAGTGAATCCGTTTGGGCGCCCCGAGGCCCAACATCCACCGTACCATATCGAGCATGTGAATGCACATATCGCCGAGAATACCGTTACCGTACTCCATGAACGCTCGCCAGCTCCGTGGGTGAACCAGCTTGTTATATGGCCGCAGCGGGGCCGGGCCGGTCCACATCTCGTAGTCAAGGTTTTTGGGCGGGTCCGAGTCTGGTGGGTTCTCTCGCGTTCGCATGTGATAGTAGCAATCGATCTCGACAAGCCCGATTTTGCCGAGTAGTCCCGCCTTCACAACCCGGTCGCGGGCCTGGATCAGGTGGGGGGTACTCCTCCGCTGCGTGACCACCTGCACCACCTTCTTGTGCTTGCGAGCCGCCGAGACCATCGCCAGCCCTTCGGCGACATCCACGCTGATCGGCTTTTGCACCCACACATCGGCCCCGGCCTCGACGGCTGCGATCATCGGCAGGGCGTGCCAGTGGTCGGGCGTCTCAACCATCACGATGTCGAGATCCTTCTCCTTGAGCATCTCGCGATAGTCACCATAGGTCCGGGGCTTCTTCTTGGAGACTTGCCGCTCGCTGACCTGCTCGGCCGCCGCAGCCAGCATCGCGGCATCGACGTCGCACAGCGAGACGACCTCGGCCGGCGCCACCTGAAGGAGCCGGATGAGGTCGAGCTTACCGTACCAGCCGCACCCAATTAGCCCGACACGGGGCTTCGGGGTGGGCTCGTCGGCAAAGATTCCCGGGAGGCCGGGCAGAGCAAGACCACCAGCCGCGATGCCTGTGCTGGTGAGAAAGTTTCGGCGGTTCATGGCAACCTCGGGAGAGTCGGGGGTTGATGGGATCGTAGCCGGAAGTGGGGCGGACTGGAAGAGAGCCAGTCGAAGGAATCTTCCCGCGGGGTGAGATTGGCATGACGTGATTTCAGGTGCAGATCAGGGTGACTGCGTCTCGTTACACCGACGCTCGCTCCAGGAACGAGATAGCATCTGTGGGTTCCTCGATCAGGGAGCCAGGGCAAGCGCTGTAACAGTCGTCTCACCTAGAAAACACTGAACACTGAACACTGANNACTGAACACTGAATACTGAACACTCATTGAACGTAGTCTAACCCAATGTCGAGGGCGGTGGCAGAGTGTGTAATCGCGCCGATACTGATCCGGTCGACGCCGGTCGATGCGATCTCGCGGACCGTGTTCAGAGTCACTCCGCCCGAAGCCTCAAGCTTGGTGAATGCACCCAACTCATCGCGTCGTCGGACTGCGGCACGCAACTGGTCGGGGGTCATGTTGTCGAGCAAGACGATGTCCGCGCGAGCAGCCAGCGCCTCTTCGAGTTGGTCGAGAGTATCCACCTCGACCTCCACCGGTAGCCAGTCGTTGCCCTCTGCGGACCTCGCCATTGTGACAGCGAGTTGCACGTCTCCGTCGAGCCCGGCAAGGTGGTTGTCCTTGATCAGAATGCCATCGAACAGGCCGACCCGGTGGTTCGTTCCGCCTCCCATCCGGACTGCGTACTTTTCCAGGAGTCGCCAACCCGGGGTGGTCTTGCGGGTGTCGAGGATCGCAGCGGGGAACCCAGCCGTCGCAGCCACATATCGGCGCGTGAGTGATGCGATCCCACTCAAACGCTGGAGGAAGTTCAGGGCCGTCCGCTCGGCGGCCAGGATCGCCCGGAGCGGGCCGCTGACAGTCGCCAGCGACCCGCCCTTCTCGATCCTAGTCCCATCGGAGATGACCGGTTTGAATACCAGATCGGCGCTGACAGCCTCGCAGACCATTCTCGCAGCAGGCAAACCGGCGACAACTCCCTCGGTTCGGACAACGAAAGCGGCGGTTCCCATCTGGTCGGCGGGGATCAGAGCCCGGCTGGTCCTGTCACCGATTGGCCCGAGGTCTTCGGCCAACGCGAGATCCACAAGACGGCGACAGGCGGTGGCTTCGTCAGGGGAGAATTGGCTCATACGTTCAGCCTACGCGGCCGGTCCCGGCGGGCGAGAGGGTCGCGCTGGGTTCGCGCGGGTGAGCAGCCCGCGCACCTGAGTCTCGATCCAACTCTGGACGGCCGCACTGGCAGTGATGTTGAGGTGATGGAGGCCACGGGAGGGGATCGGGGAGTCTGGGGCATCGAGGTCGAGATTCTCGACGTGGGTCGAAGGGTCATTGGAGCGGAGTGCGCGAGCAGGATACACCCGGTGGGAGGTGCGAAAGAGGTGGATTGCCCGTCGGACGTTGCCCGGGAGGGCTGGTGGAAAGGCCACGTCGAGACAGATGAGAAGATCGATCGAGACTCTGCGCGGGAGGAGCCTGGTCGCAGCGCAGATCGCTCGCCGCCCGCCTCGGGAGTGGCCAATGAGGATCGAGGGTTTGTCCCCCCACCCCGCCTGCTGGGCTGTCAGGATCGTTCGCTCGACCCACACATCGGCGACACAGCGAAGATCTTCTGCCCAGACTCCCAACGACCGGAGTGTGTCACACAACGTGCCGAATCCGCGACTGAACACCGTGGCATTGCCCCGCATGAGGAACGCGAATCCCGTTGCGTTGGCCAGTGCAGGGTTGGGAACTCGAGTCGTCAACCAACCAAGGCGAGTGAGCGGCATATGTAGAGGTCAAAGTCCCCGCTCACTGGTCCGGCGGGATCGGCATGGGGGATCGTGGGGCACCAGGCTGAAGGAGTTCCTGGCCCCGGAGGATTGCGATCTCGATCTGGCGGGTGGGGTCCGGGTCTATGACATGTGGGGTGATTCCGACCCCGTTAATCGACGCTCCACGAGGTGCGATCAATCGTGCGATTGTGACCCGAACTGTCCCGGACCGTGAGCGTGGTGGGGTCATTCCCTCAACCTCGTCTGCTGCGTTGAGCCTGAGGGGGTACTGGATCGTCCCCTTCCCAAAGGTGGGCATCCCAACAAGTAGCCCCCGGTCGTTATCCCGGACGGCTGCCGCCACAACCTCCGCGGCGGACGCGGTCTCGGCGTCGATGAGGACGACGAGTGGGAGGTCGAGGGCAGCCATCCCTGCGTCCGATGAATAGACCTGCCCGGCCACCTGGCCGAGTTGCCCCTGAGTTGTGACGATCATCCCACCCGGAAGTAGCCGCCTGGCCACCTCCACCCCGGCGAGGAACGAGCCGCCGTGGTTTCCGCGGAGATCGAGTAGCATCACACGCATCCCGCGGGCTTTGAGCGAGGTGATCGCTTCGGTCAGTTCCCGGGGTGTACTCGCCTGGAATTCCCTGATGCGGACGTAGCCCACACCCCCCTCTTTCGAGTCGATAATTCGATCCCCGTAGACGGTCGGAACGCTCAATGGAAGCCGGAGTGTGGCCCGCCAGGGCTCTCCACCAGGCACAAGGAGTTCGATCTCGTGTGTGCCGTTCACTGGAACGCGTAGCGCATCGGCAAGGCCCACTGGTCCGGCCGTATCGATCACCCGGCCATTGACGCGGGTAATCCGCTGGCCCTTCCGGGCTGTTGTGAAGGCCGCCCACGATCCAGGGGCCACGCCCGCGATGACCGGCCCACTATCGGGGAATTCGATGTAAAGCCCATAGATGGAGAGGTCGGCAACTGGTTCGGGAGTTTCCGTTGCCTGGCTGGGGGTGAGGAAAACCGTGTACTCATCGAGCCCCGTACACGCTCCGCAGATGACCTCGACCGCCAGAGCGGAGGGCACCCGGACCGGGAAGGCATCCTGTGCCGATGCAACCAACTGCTTGAGTGTATCCCGGGCCGCCCGGGAATCGGAGATGGGGCGCTTCCCCCAATACGTCCGCAGGCTGCTCCGGAATGCATCAACCTGGGACATGGGAGGATTGCCGAGAAACGCCTGCCGGAAACCTGGAAGGGCCAGCGCCCGGTGGAGTTCCTCCACCCCGTTCGCCCACAGATGTTGCGGCGTGGCCTTGGCGGGGTCAGCGAACATCGCAGGCACTTTCGCTGCGGTTTCGGCAAAGAGTGCAACTGCATCCGGCAGCGGCAGACCCGCCACGAATTGCCGGAACGCAGGTTCGCGGTGCCGGTGGATCTGCTGGACCCGACGAAGGGCTGCATTTAGTCGTTCGCGAGTGTCCGGGCTCGCCCGGTCGGTGGCGTGGAGTTCGCAGAGGGCAGTGAAGGCCCCTTCCCAGTCTCCGGCCTTCTCGGCAGCAACCGCCCGCGCCCGGAGTTGATCGACTGTGGGTTTGACCGGGTCAGATGCGTTCGGCGAGCCTGCCAGTTCCGGGATGGGTTTCCGCAGGAGCGGGACTGTTGCGTGAGTCAACCACGACGGGGCCGCACTGACAGGGGCTTCAGAGAGTACAAAGACGCTCAGCAGCGCGGCCCCAGTGACAATCCTGAGGTGTGTGGCCCAGACGGTCATGGCGAATGTCTCCCAGTCGCGGTGTCTCGCACCGGTCGGACCAGAACCCGTCGGGAGAGGATTTCATGAAGGATCATAACCGCCTTACCCTGAGCGCGTCAAAGGTCTGTTACCCACCGTTACCGGAATTTCCTCGGACCACCTTCCCCACTCGCTCCGCAGGCTGGTGAATCGATGGTCAATGCCTTTGAGACGGGATGTCGGCCGAGCGATACAGTACAAACAGAAACGCGCCGGTGGGGTATCGGGCACGAGGTCATGCCCGGGGACCATGCTGGTCACCCCAACGGGTGGGGGACGCGGTATGGATTCGGGCCGGATGGAAGTGATCACACACGCTCACACAGTCGTGATCAAGGTTGGCACAAATGTCCTGACAGACCCCTCCGGACACCTGGACCGCCAGCGCATCCAGTCACTCACCGGCCAACTCCACCGCGCCCGCATCGCTGGGCGAAATGTGGTTCTGGTGACCTCAGGCGCAATTGGTGCCGGGGTGGGAAAACTCGGCTTGGGCCGTCGGCCGTCGGATCTCCCTCATCTCCAGGCCTGCGCAGCAGTCGGGCAGTCCGCACTGATCCAGCTTTATCAGGAAGGTCTTGCCCCGTATGGGGTTCACACGGCACAAATCCTTCTCACCGCCAGTGATTTCGATAACCGCGCCCGATACTTGAATGTTCGGAATACTATCCTCACCCTGTTCGAGTATCAGGCCCTCCCGATTATTAACGAGAACGACACGGTTTCCGTTGCAGAAATTAAGTTCGGGGACAACGACCACCTCGCAGCGATGGTGACGAATCTGCTGCGAGCACCGCTCCTGGTGTTGTTGACGGATGTCGATGGCCTGTACTCCGACGACCCCCGGAAGGTTCCCGAGGCCAAACTGCTCAGCACGGTCCACAACATCGACGAGTCGATTACCAGGATGGCGGGGAGCAGCCGGAGTCTGCTGGGAACGGGTGGGATGCGAAGCAAGTTGCGGGCCGCACGGCTGGCCACTGCGGCCGGGGAGTCGGTGATCATGGCCAACGGAGCACTCGATGGCATCCTCGACCGGGTGTTCTCCGGCGAACCGGTCGGGACGCTGTTCCTCCCTCACGGACAGGATGTCCCCTCGTGGAAAAGGTGGGTCGGCTACACCGCGCGGCCGCTCGGAAAAGTGGTGGTCGACGCAGGGGCCAGGCGAGCGGTGGTGGAGCAAGGTCGGAGTCTTTTGCCCGTGGGGGTCCAGGTTGTCGAGGGGGATTTCCGAAAGGGTGATGTGGTTTCTGTGTGCGACGAAACTGGGCAGGAGATCGCCCGGGGAATGAGCAATTATTCTTCGACTGAGGCAGATCGGATCCGGGGCCAGTCGAGCGAGCAGATCCTTGCGTCATTGGGGACTGTCGCCTATCCGGAACTCATCCACCGCGATAACCTTGTCGTGATCGGGACCGCATAAGTGTAGAATTCACTACCACCTTGGCCAGCACGGTTAGATCCCTGCGGTGGGTTCGTCATAGAGGTGGTGACGCCGCCCGCCGCGCTCCCGGCTGACTGTTGCGATGCCGCACGGCTCTCCCAACCGCCCCGACCTGCCGCAGGGAGCCGCCCAGCGGGCGGCATTCGAGGAGTTGTACGAGCAATACAGCCGTGAAGTTTGGGCGTTGGGCTATGCCCGTTGGATGGATCCCGATCTGGCGATGGATGTGACCCAGGAGGCGTTTCTTCGGCTGTGGCGACAGTGGGAGGCGGGTGAAGATATCCAGAATCCCCGTGCGTGGCTCCTTCGGGTCGCCCGCAACCTGGCGGAGGATTACGCGAAAAGCGCGTTCCGTCGCAACGGGACGCAGCCGCCGGAACTTCTGAACGGGGTTCGGTCCAAACACCCAAACCCAGCAGAAGTTCTGGAAAAGGAAGAACTCTTCGCCCAACTGCGGGCGGTGCTGAATGAACTTTCCGCAGCCGACCGCGATGTCCTGACCCTGCGCTACGCTCTCGATTACGATGCCAATGCCATTGCCGAACTCCTGAACGTGAATGTGACTGCTGTCCACATGCGACTCAGCCGGGCCCGCCAGAGGCTCGCTGAGAGGCTCTCCGGAAACGAGGACTTCAACCCCGACAAGAGGGGGACTTCAGACTCGTCAATACCCCATGACTGAAGTCGGGGGCTTGTAGCTGGGCCGCTTGTGAGGCGGAGCCGCTACTAACTCACGGCCCATGACAAAGGCCGCTAGAAGCATGCGGTTGCCCGCAGTCCCCGTTTTTACTCAGTGGCTCCAAGTACGTTTTCTTGAGGTCTAAACCGTTATCCCTGCTTGCAGGGTGCCTTGCGACCAGAGCCAACTAGCCCACGGACTTTTACCACCCCATCGGGTTTCGATGGGTAACCTGTGTCCACATAGGTAGACGAATGGACAGTGGGACTTATTCACGATTTTTTTCGGAAATCGTGTCGCCCTTCTCCATTCCTCCCCACGCCTGAAGCCGAGGGTTTCCTGGAGAGATTTCGATGAACCAATCCCATTTCCCACCGGAGGCCCTCGATCCGGTACTGTCCGAGTTCTTTCGCTCCCGAATGCGATCGCCGTGGCCGACTGCGCCGGTACCTGCCTCCGCAGTGGCTGAACCCGTTGGGATCGATCGGAATCAATCGTCTCGCCCTCGCGCTGTCTCACCGGGTCAGGCCAACTCGGCCTCGCGGGCACGATTGACTCTTTTCGCTTCGGTGGCGCTGCTCCTCGGGACGGGATGGTATCTCTCCGACAGTGGGCCAGCCGTCGAGCGTGCGACCAAGAGGTCGGGCACGGGGGGCGGTCCAAATGTTCTCCCCGACTCGATCGCAACAACACCAGCTGAGTTCCGCCCGAACCAGCAGGACAAGGCCAAGAAGACTCAAGACCCGATGACAGGATTTCAACCGGGCTCATTCCGACTGCCATGATCTGGCCCGAAGACCCTCCAGCGCCCACCCGTTCGAACGGGTGGGCGTGCCTGTTGAATGTCCGATGGGCTCATGCACACCCGGTCGGGCTCGGAGCCCCTGATCGAGTTCGTGGATGAATGCCTGTCGATCCTCCGTCAACCCCGCAGAGGCGTATACTCGCTCTCACGTCGCTGTCAGCTTTGCGTAGCAGGCGTTCAGAATCGGAATTCAACCCCGAGGCTAAACCCGTTGATGGTGAAGTCGGTGGTATGCGGCGTAAACGCAGGGAGGTTTGGGCCAGTGACGAGTGTTCGCGGTGGGAGCTGGGTCGGGTTGACTCGCAGGTCGATCTGGTCGCCAGCCCGGGCCACATTACTCAGGTAGAGGAAGTTATACCCCGCA
The DNA here is from genome assembly GCA_003136315.1 of Gemmataceae bacterium. Classification (GTDB taxonomy): domain Bacteria; phylum Planctomycetota; class Planctomycetia; order Gemmatales; family Gemmataceae; genus Urbifossiella. Next base: position 15,599 of record PLDW01000499.1, read on the forward strand.
AAGACCCGTGCCCATTGCGTTACCTGCACACCGGCGCGGAGGCCGAGTTCGGGCATCACTGCAAATACCGTGTTGTTGTAATGCCCGATGTTCGATGGCTGGGCCAACAGGCCCCCGACATATGCCATCGCAGGACCGTTTGGCGGCATTACCCGGGTCACCCCGTTGATGTCGATGACTTCGTTGTTGGCTCCGAGTGCGACCGACGCCCGGGCACCGACGAAGAACATCCCGAACCGCTCCTCGGCGTTGAGCCCGATCACCCCACCATTGAAGTTGTTCTGTGTCTTGAACTTGTCCACAATCTGGTACTGAGTCCCAGCCGGCACCAGGCCCTGCCCGGATAACGCTGTCAGATTCTCCCGGATGTCGATCTCGTCCGAGACATTAAAGTATCGATACCCGTACAGGAGATCGATCCGGCTGCAGGGATTGCAACACAGATTGTGGACCGCGTTCACCCCGCCGCCAATGACGGAACTCCGGGATTCTGCGGTGAGCGAACCGGCGAGAACCCCAGGGTACGACACCAGTTCGGCATCCGGGAGGCCGGTCAGGGCATTGAAAAACGGCCGACTGATGATCTGTGAGCCGTTTGAGGAGGTCGCGAATGCGTTCTTGCTCCCGCCCAGAAAGAAGAAGTTCCCCTCGATCCCGAAAAGGTGATTGTCATCAAGCCAGACTCCCCCGTTGATCCGCAGCCCGTTACGGAAGTCATTATTGGCCCGATCGCCACCGTACAACACATTGGTATTCGGCGATGGCAGCACACCGGCCAGGCTCCGATCCGTTCCGGCTGGAGAGGTTGTGGCGATCGGGGGAAGATGTTGGCCCGTCGCTGCCCAGAAGAGCCATTCGGCGCTCACCCACACCCGTCCGGGTGGTCCGCATGGAGGAATGCAGGTGGAACACGTTGGCGCGCACGTGCTCCCCTCAAGTGTCGGAATTGAGGCCGCTGGGGTTCCGGGCGAGACCATCGGGGTGGGAGCTGCGGGGGGAGCCGAAGCGGTGGATGACACGTCAGGCAGGACCGAGGGTGGGGCCGGTTTCTGCTCGCTCCCAATGTCCGCAGGCAGTGGGGATGGTTCGGTCGCAGCGACCTGGCGGATATCAGTGACCGAGGGAGCATTCTGGCAGATGACGGTGATCGATGAAGGCATGACACCAGGCTGCTCGGCCGCACTGGCCTGGACAGGGCGCCAGGTCGTGCCGTAGTAGACAGGACTTTGGGCGGCCGCCGAGGCGGACAATCCGGCAAACGCAGCAACCCCGAGAAGTTTACGGACGAACATGTCGATCCTCCTTGATCGCTGGACGACGGGAGAGGGTCATCGCCCAGAAACCCGTTCTGTCAGGTGTATCGGACCCGCTCAGCGCGACCCTCGCTCTCAGTTCCCCTGCACTTTCAGCGATCTTTCCGCCCGCGCCATACCCCCGACTCTCCCGGCATAACCCGCACAGAAATCGTCTGTGGAGAGCTGCATCACTCCGTCACAGCCCGCAGAATCGTCACGGATTTCGCCCAGTCGTTGCGTTGACCCGCGGAATCTGGATGATGATTGACGAGGTTCCTATTCCGCGGAGGTTCCCATGTCTGGCCCTTACCCTGATCGACGTGAACTTCTCGCCTCGACCGCCGCCTTCCTGGCAACTCCCACTGGACACGCGGCGGATCCCAGGCCGGTGGCCCGCAAGAAATACTCGTTCAAAAAATCGATTAACCAGTGGGCGTTCCCCTACCCGGAGAAGATGTCACTCGAAGAGTGTCTGAAACTCGCAAAAGACGCCGGCTTCGATGGGATTGAGCTGAACTACGACCTGGACAACGACCTGTCACCCAAGCACGGACCAAAGGAGTTCGCCGCCATCCGACGGAGCGCAGAGAAGATCGGGATCGCAATCAGCGGCGTCTGTTCCTTTTTGTTTTGGCCTTATCCGCTCTCAAGCAACGACGTGGCCAAGCGGACACGAGGACTCGAACTCGCCGGGAAGATCGCCGAGGCGGCCCACCACCTCGGGACCGAAAATGTGCTGGTTGTGCCCGGGGCCGTCCACATCCCCTGGCGGACCGATCACGAGCCCATCCCGAACGATGTGTGCGACCGACGGGCGAAGGAGGCGATCCGGACCATGATCCCACAGGCCGAGAAGCTGAAGGTCTTCCTGAACATCGAGAACATCTTTTTCAACGGCTACCTGATGACACCGGGAGAAATGAACGACTTCGTCGATTCGTTCCGGAGCGACCGGGTACGGGTCCATTTCGACACCGGAAATATCATGATGTACCAATTCCCGGAGCACTGGATCGCTCAACTCGGCGGCCGTATCAAAAACGTCCATCTGAAGGAGTTCACCAAGAAGGGGACAGACGTCTCACTGGAAGCGTTCCGGCCTCTTCTCGACGGGACGACCAACTGGCCCGCGGTTCTCGATGCATTTGAACGGACTGCGTACAAGGGGTATCTCACGTTTGAATATTTTCACCCGTACCTGCATCACCCCGAAGCCCTAATCTACCAGACCGCCGATTCACTCGACCGGATGCTCGGGTTGAAGGGATAGACTGACTCATGCAGGACCCGACCGGACTGGGTCAGGTTGCAGGAGCAGGTGGCCCGGGCAGGTGGGGAGTTCATCCCGGCCCACGTCAGCGGGCCCGCCTACATCGCCTACATCGCCTACATCGTCCGGTTCGTCACCGCTGTCACCGCTCGACGGGTGGTCCCGATCCACACCTTCGAACCACAACTGTTCGAGGATCATTTCCCGAACGTCACCCGACTGGCCGAGGGGACCCCATTCGACCTTTCTTGGTCAAGTGCGGGTCGCGTCGAGAGGGTTAAGAGGTCGGACACCAACTCACCTCGCGAGTCTCTGACCATGACGAAAACATTCGCCGAGTTAAGTGGTGGATCGCTACTGGGCGTACAAGGCAGTGAGTGTGGTGAAGGACGGTCTGTTGATCCTGGCCTTTTGCTGGGCTCACGTGCGTCGAGACTTCGTTCGTGTGGGTAAGGGTTGGCCGTAACAGAAGGATTGGGCTGTGGCCTGGCTGCGTCGTATTCGGGTGCTGTGTGGGCTCAATCGGCAACGCCTGGCGGCCCCCGGCGAATTCCGACCGGCAGATGGCTTTGCCAGACGCAGTTGCCGCGATGCGTCGGCAATGCCTGGACGAACTGGCCGATCCCACTGTTGGGATAGCGGCTCGCAAGGTTCTGGTGAGCCTGGACGAGCACTGGCAGGGCCTGACCCACTTCGTAGACGATCCGCGGATTCCGATGGACAACAATCTGTCGGAGCGGCGTGTGCGTGGCCCGGGCCTGGGGCGTAAGAACTACTACGGTTCGGTTGCCAAATGGAGTGGCCAGTTGGCGGCGATGATGTTCACGCTTTTGGCGACGCTGCCGATGTGGGGGATCAATCCGCGTCGGTGGCTGAGGTGGTACTTGGAAAGCTGTGCCCAGGCCGGTGGGAAAGCCCCCGCCAATGCCGCCTCATTTTTGCCCTGGAACATCACTCCGCAAAAGCTCCAGGAACTTCGCCAAGATCCATCCTCATCCGACCTCGACCCCGACAGCAGTTGATTCCGGCAGCGGGATCAAACGCGACGAGCAGGCTCACAATGTGAGACCGGGTTCCCGTGCGCGCCGATCACGACTTGAGCGAACTGAGGTCACGCCGCGGTTTGCACGGGATGATGATCGGGCGAGCCATTGTCAGAGGGTCGTTTCCGA
>PLDW01000347.1 GCA_003136315.1 Gemmataceae bacterium
GCATTCGAGAAACGGTCACTCGCGGAGCGAGTGACCTACTTTTCCGCCTGGGATGCGACAGCCTCAGCGGGTTCCTGTATGAGGAATCTCAACATGGCCAACGCCCTGGGTTCTGTTGCCACTACCCTGTGGCTGTCGTCTGACGGCGCGCAGAGGCATCGCCCGGAGGCGGCGTTCTCTTATAATCTCCATGACGAGGACGGCCCACGCGGGAGCCCGAACCGCTACCCCTCATGGGCTCTCCCTTCCATAGGGGAGCGGGGTTCGCTCTCCCGCCGCCACGGAAGCGTTGACCCATGACCGTACGCACCCGATTCGCCCCCAGCCCAACCGGCTACCTGCACATCGGCGGGGTGCGCACTGCCCTGTTTAACTGGCTCTACGCACGCAAACACGGCGGCCAGTTCATCCTCCGCATCGACGACACCGACCAGGGCCGCAACGACCCCCGAGCGCTCCAGCCCATTCTCGACGGCTTCCGCTGGCTCGGGCTCGACTGGGATGAGGGCGCGGAGATCGGCGGGCCATACGGACCCTATTACCAGTCCGAGCGGCTCGACCGCTACCACCAGGCGGTTCAGCAGTTACTCGACAAGGGGCTCGCCTACTGGGACTATGCGACCACCGACGACATGAAATCCGAGCGGGAGGCACAGGAGAAGGAGAAACGGCCCAAACTGTACTCACGCCGGTGGATGGCCGAGACTCCGGCCGACCGCGCACGCTTCGAGGCCGAGGGCAGGACCGGGTCGATCCGTATCCGGATTCCTCGCGAGGGTGTCTGTCGGTTCCACGACCACATCCGCGGCGATGTCGAGGTGGCCTGGGCGACCGAGCAGGATACGGTGATCCAGCGGTCCGACGGGACAGTCACGTACAACCTGGCGAACGTGGTCGATGACCACGACATGAAGATCAGCCACGTGATCCGGGCCGAGGAGCACCTGTCGAACACCCCACGGCAGATTTTCATGCTGGAGGGGCTCGGTTACCAACGACCGGAGTACGCGCATTTGCCCTTCGTTGCCGAGCCGGGGAGCAGGAACAAGCTCAGCAAGCGGAAGATCGCCCAGTATCTGAAGAACCCGGATTTCAAGAAGGTTCTCGATCATGGGCAGTTGTTTGACAAAAATCTGCTAGGGTTGGAGATGGCGTTGGAGATTGCCATACGGGTCAAGAACCTTGCCGTATACGGAGAAAAGCTCAGCCGTCACCCTGATACGCCTGTTAGAGAGTCTGTGATTCGTTCGATGCAGAATCCATTCGTGAGGTTACACTCGCGATACTCCATCGGACTTACCCTGACCGAGAAAGGAACCGAAACCGAAGAGGCCGTGGCTTTGATGCAGCAGGCGATAATACGGGAATGCCTGAATCACCCTGAACTGCTAGCCACCTACGAACGCAGAAAAAAACTGCTTGACCCCATCCGCGCAACTCCGAAACCCGAAACGTACAATCCAGTTTTGATCGATTTTTACAAAGAAAGTGGCTACTTGCCAGATGCGATCCTAAATTATCTTGTACTCCTCGGTTGGTCACTCGATGACAAAACTGAGGACTTCACCCGACAGCAGATGATCGATCTGTTCACTCTGGAGCGTGTCGTCAAGGCTCCTGCGAGTTTTGACACGTGCAAACTGTCTGCGTTCCAGGAGCGGTATATGCACGCTCTCCCTGCGACCGAGAAGGTCGAGGGGGTGATGCCGTACCTTGTGAGGGCGGGATTGATTCCTGACCCCAACCTCACCGCCGTGCAAGCGAAGGTCACAGCCATTGTTGAGGCCGCCGGCCCGCGGCTCAAGGTGTTTGGGGACATCCTTGACTACGATGACTTCTTCCTGACCACCGACCAGCTCCCATTCAACGAGAAGGCGCTCGACAAGCATGTCCGGAAGGATCCCGGCGCGGGTTGGCTCGGCGAGCTGCGGGCGATTATCGCGGTGGCCGAGCCGTTCGACGCCGCGTCGTTGAAGCAACAGATCGAGGCTTTCATCCAGGCCCGAGGCGCGAAGCCAATCCCGGTTACCCAGACGCTCCGAGTCGCGGTGACCGGCAAGGAGGTGGGGTTTGGGGTCTATGAGACGATCGCGATCCTCGGCCGCGAGCGCTGCCTGGCGCGGATCGATCGGGCGCGAGGTTCCGGCGGTTGAGGCCAACTCAAACGGTTGAGGGGAGTTCAATGAAAGTCGTGATCCAACTATCGAGTCGGGAGGAACTCAAAGCCCTCCCGATCCTGTACCGCCACTCTCCCGGGATGGTCTTGCCCGGTCGAACCTATGTACTCTCAGAGGAAGCAGTGTCGGCCCTTCGAGCGGCGGGGGTCAAATTCACGGAGGTCAGCCGGGACGCACCGACTCCGGGTCTGGAAGGAGTTGGTCCCGGTGAAAGAATATGACATTTTCATCCCCCTCTTCCTCAACGACGGCTCGCCAATCGGACTGCGTGTGCTCCGCGTTCTCCAAGACCGACTACTCAAACAGTTTGGTGGGCTCACGTTTTTCCCACAGCCAAACGAAGGACTTTGGCGGATGGGGGACGTGACGTATCACGACCAGATCGTGATCTTCCGCGTCCTCGCCTCGAAGGTACGGGTGGCCCGGCGATTCCTCGCCGCGTTGAAGGAAGAACTCAAGCGAGACCTTGATCAGGAGGAGATCCTGATCATCGAGCGAGACATCGAAACTCTGTGACCAATGCAACACAACCCACGCCCTCTCCGATTCTGATCGCCGACACACGAGACCGCAATGGCCAAGAACTCCGACCCCGCGGCAGACGGCAAAGGCGACACACCCACTCCGTCGCTGAACTTCGTTCAGGAAATCATTGAGGAGCACAACCGGACCGGTCGGTTCGGCGGACGGGTTCATACCCGGTTTCCACCGGAGCCGAATGGCTACCTGCACATCGGCCACGCCAAATCGATCTGTCTGAACTACGGGCTCGCCCAGAAATACGGCGGGAAGTTCAACCTCCGCTTCGACGATACCAACCCGACCACCGAGGAGCAGGAGTACGTCGATTCGATCCGGGAGGATGTCCGCTGGCTTGGGGCGAATTGGGAAGGCCGCGAGTTCTATGCGTCCGATTACTTCGACCAACTCTACGAGTGGGCCGAGAAGCTCATTCGGGAGGGGAAAGCCTACGTCTGCGACCTCAGCGGAGACGACATCGCCAAATACCGCGGCGACACCAGGGGCGGAAAGGAAAGCCCGTACCGCTCACGGCCAGTCGAGGAGAGCCTCGATCTGTTCCGGCGGATGAAGGCCGGGGAGTTCCCCGAAGGGACTCGGACTCTTCGAGCGAAAATCGACATGACGTCGCCGAATTTCCACCTTCGCGATCCGATCATGTATCGGATCATGCACGCGAAGCACCACCGCACCGGTGACAAGTGGTGCATTTACCCGATGTACGACTGGGCGCACGGGGAATCCGATTCGATCGAGGGGATCACCCACTCGATTTGCACCCTGGAATTCGAGATCCATCGCCCACTATACGAATGGTACGTTCAGGCGCTGGGGATCTATGCACCGCAGCAGATCGAATTTGCCCGTCTGAACCTCACGTACACCGTGTTGAGTAAGCGGCGGCTCATTCAGCTTGTCACCGAGAAGCACGTGAGCGGCTGGGACGATCCCCGGATGCCCACCCTCTGTGGAGTCCGGCGACGAGGCTACACACCGGAAGCCATGCGGAAATTCTGCGAGCGGATTGGTGTGTCGAAGTTCAATGGGATGATCGAGGTGTCCTGGCTCGAAGACGCTCTCCGCGAGGAGCTGAACCGGAACGCACCGCGAGCGATGGCAGTTCTGCGGCCTCTCCGAGTCGTGATTGAAAACTACCCCGAGGGACAGACCGAAGAACTGGACGCGGTGAACAACCCCGAAGATCCGACCGCCGGAACCCGCAAGGTGCCGTTCAGCCGGGTGCTCTCCATCGAAGAAGACGACTTCCGGGAGAACCCACCCAAGGACTTCTTCCGGCTGGCCCCGGGCAAGGAGGTTCGGTTCCGCTGGGCGTACTTCTTGAAGTGCGTCGGAGTGGTGAAGGATGATGCGGGAAAGGTTATCGAACTGCGCTGCACCTATGATCCGGCGACCCGTGGCGGAGACGCGCCGGACGGGCGGAAAGTCAAGGGGACCATCCACTGGGTATCGGCCGATCACGCGATCGATGCCGAGGTTCGGCTCTACGATCACTTCTTCCTCAAACCCAATCCAGACGACGTGCCAGAGGGACAGGACTACCGGGCGAACCTGAACCCGAACTCGCTGGAGGTCTTACCAGGGGCCAAGCTGGAACCCAGCCTGGCGGCTGCGACCGTCGGGAGCCGCTACCAGTTTGAGCGATTGGGGTACTTCTGTGTCGACAAGGATTCGAACCCCGGGAAGCTCGTGTTCAACCGGTCGGTCACGCTCCGGGATACCTGGGCCAAGATCGAGAAGAAGGGGAAGTGAGTCTGAGCGATTGCAAATCCACCCGGCCGGGCGGCCCGGCCGGGACTACCCGGCGGGACAACTCTGTCAGGACTGGCCTGGCACGCTCGCCGTTGAAGTGGTCGCAGATGTTCCCGAGGTGATACCCGCGAGAGCCTGGGTCACTTCGCTGGAAATATTCGCGAACAGTTGTTGCACGTTTAACCCACCCGTCGAGGTGCTACTGCCCGTCGAGGAGGTGCTACTTCCCGTCGTCGTCGACGACGAGGTCGGCGTGACCTGACCCGCCTGGTTGTACGTCCCATGCCCCTCATGGGCGTGGTGATGCGGTTCCAGGGAGGTCAGGTTCCCGGTGGTCGCAGCGGTATTGAAGTTCGTGGCCAGTGTCGAGAGAAATTGGCTCTGGCTTCCCGTCGACTGCGAGGCCGCAGTCTGAAGTTGCGAGGCGATCGTCGAGACAACTTGCTTGAACTCCGTCGGATCCTGCGACTGGAGTTGCTGCAACTGGCCCAAGATTTGGCCCGGCCCAGAGATTGTTGCCGAGTCCTGACCCACACCTCCCACGCTGGGTGTCGATGAGCTGCCGCCCGAGCCCGTCGCAGCCGCCGCAAGTTGCGACACTCCCTGGGTTTGGTTGGCTTGTTCCAGGAGGCTGATGAGGCTGCTGGCGGCGTTGCTACCGATGGCCAAACTACTCATGGAGACCTCCAGCTGGGGGGTGGGCTGACGGAACCTCTCTCCCGATAGTATCGAAGAGTTTCGCCGAAATGTTGCCCGAGTTGGAAAAAATTACCGCGGAACGGCCCCTCGAACCCTCGGTCGGTTCGGCCTGTGATGGGAGTTTGCTGCCTTTCCCGGCTGTCACGGCGATTTCGGGGGATCCTTCTTCTTCGCAGGCCGATTGTTGGAATCCACTTCGCCCCAGTAACCTCCGATGATGTGTGGGAATTTTCCCGGCGTGACGTGGTAGTGCGGACCTCGCGAGGGGTCGTCGTGCAGATTGAACTCGTTCAAGGGATTCGTCTTCGAGTCTTTCGCCAACTCTCCCGGGGCCTCGTAAGGACCGTAAACCGGGAACCCATCGAACGCAAACCCAATCAGCAGCGAGTGTGCGGTGCCGTCGTCCGCCCAGGGCGTATTCACGCAAACCGGATACTTGTGATAGTGGTACTCGTAGAACGGACTCGGATGGCCGCAACAGCGGTCCAATCGCCACACGGCATCCGCCTCGGCAATGTGATCGAACGGGTTGAAGAACACAACCCCATTGGTCGCCACGCCGATCGGTCCCATTGGCAGGCCGCGCTTGTTCTCCATCGTCATCGCTACATGGCTCGAATTGACCTTCGGCTCCAGTGGGATGAACCAGGTGTCGCGTTGTTCCCGGATGTAATTGGGATTTCCATCGATGAACCGTGTGCGGTCTGGGAAGACAGCGGTCGGATGGTTCGGCAAGTTCTTAGATTTCATCACAAGGTGCTTGTCGGTGAAGGAGATCACCACGGCATCTGTCACGAATTGATCTTGCTCGACGAGGTTCCCCTCCCGGTTGAGATACCCCCGGCGTAATTCTACTGTAGTCGATCGGG
>PLDW01000415.1 GCA_003136315.1 Gemmataceae bacterium
TGAGGTTTTCAGGGAAACTACTGACTAGAAGCCATGCAGCGATTCACATCTCTGTCCAAACAGGTGTGTTCTCTATTCCCCGAAGAAACTCTGTACAAACCTCGCTTCATCCCGCCGGCCGCGACCATCGATTGCGTCCCCACTGAAGCTCGCTGGATCCGCTGGCTACATGAACGCTTTCCAGCTTGGGACGACGACTCCCGCGCGAAGTATCAAGGGTATCCCTACACTCTTTTCGAGAAGGTGGCCATCCTCGCGTTACCGAATGGGGCCAACATATTTGATCTTTCAGCTCAGGCTGTGGATGATCTTGTCGACGCCGATTTTGCGATGACAGAGATGTTGGTCGCCCATCAGATGAAGCTGTTAAAGCGAATGCTCGGAGAATCAAGAATCGCCCGATCCCGTCGGCAAACCGAGGAGGATGATGAGGAGGGCTACATCACCACAACAACCCACTGCCGACCCACCAAAGCGTGGTTGACCTCTGACGGGCGGCTGATGTTCGAGACGTCGGCCCAATCAGCTCGCCCCACACCCACCCCAACGATACCGCCAGTCGATGCCAATGAAGCCCGCATCCTCACGATACTCTTGGGCGAAATCAGACTCATGAAAGCACAGACTATTGGAGTGAAGCTGGAGAAACGATTTAGATGTGTGCTCAGTCATTCGACACTCAAGAGACTTTTACAAGGCCTTATCAGCAAGAATCTCATCGAACGACCGCCGGCCCGAGACAGTGCGAAGCCCGGGCGTTCCGGTGTGCGGATTACCTCGCTGGGTCGAGCCCTGGCCGCAGGGACCGAGAATGAGCCTTGTTGAGCTTTGAGTGAGCCTTAATTAACCCCTGTGACGCCCTGCAACATGCGATAAACCTTGCGTCCCGATATAGGAGACGCAACGCATGATAAACGAGCCACCCATTCCCGCCCTCGTCGAGACGATCCTTGCCGAGACGCCCATCGGTATGACTGAGGCCGCAAAGATCTTCGGCACGTTCAAGGGCGGCAAGCCCGTCCACCCGTCTACTATTGCCCGCTGGCACCTCAAGGGCATTCTGCTTCCCCGGAGGACGCGGTTACACCTGGAAGCGATCCGGATCAACCACCGATTGGTTACCTCCCGCGCGGCCGTGATCCGGTTCATCGAAGCCCAACAGGAGGATCCGCCGCCCGGTTCGACGCCCGCCTCGGTCCCTCTCTCCCCGGTCCCGAGGTCTCCAACCCGCCGGCAGAGGGCCAGCGCGACCGCCGAGGCTGAGCTGAAGGCTGCCGGTATCTAAAGCGACGGCCCCATCCCCACCCCGAGGGAATTGCCCCGAGCCAGGAAACCACACCGCTGCCGTCCGCATCGCACCGCCGGGAATCTCCCCGGCGGTTTTCGTTTCAAGATCGTTGAAAATCGTCCCGGTACAACCGGACCCATCGCCATCAATACGCTCGGCACGACCTTACCGCGCATCCCCCAGCGTGAGGCAAGATCCGAAGCAACGAGCAATACATCACTTTGCAATCCGCCTGACTGAACAGGATCGCCTTGGCACCCAGACCCTCCGAGTATGCCGCTCCACCCCAGATCCTGTGGGATGGTTGCTTGGTGTCTGACAGCAGGAAGCAAGACCGACTACACGAATCAGGAGTCCCCATGTCCCAGCATTACTCGATCGGGATTACTGCCGTCCACGTTGGTGTGCCGTACTTCGCCCTCTACCGACGCGCCCGCCGCAATCCGGACCTGCCAGGGCTTATCTTGGTTGGCCGGAACCGGGCGTTCGCCGCAGACAAGATCGAGGACTTGAAGAAGGTGCTGGCGAAGGAGGGACTCGTTCGCGAACCACTGGTGACTGTGGCGGCAGGGTGATCCGAAAAAGACGCCACCTGGGACAAGGGGCTCACTCCTCATCTCGGGTGGTCGCCACGATCTCAAGCAAGCCGCCGGTGAGCATTCCGCGACCGACGACACAAGAAGACCCCGGAAGCGACTCCGAGGACATCATGACTGTATCCCGCCAAACACGGGCGGGCAAGGACGCTCCGACTGCCGATCAACAATAGTCTGCCCTCGCGGTCGGCCCCGCCCCGACGCCTCCTGCTTCGCGTGAGGCCTGGTACGTCCGGGCCGAGTATCTGGCCCAGTGGATCCTCGACCGGCTGTTCGTCCGCTTTGACCGGTATGGCGGATATGAGGCCAAGGGCAACGGTGGGAAGAAACAGTTCACGTTCCCGAAGAAAGGCCCGCGCGCAGGGTGCGTCGACCTCAAACGTGTTCTCCGCCACTGCCGCGCGACCGGGACCGCTGACATCGTCGGGGCTCACACCCTCGGCCTTGACGACGCGGGGAAATGGTGCGCGATCGACATCGACTGCCACGAGGGGGACGATGCCGACCCGCAAGCAAATCAGCGGTTCGCACTCGCGATCTTTGCCGAGTTGGTCCAGCTCGGGTTCAAGCCCCTGTTGTACACGAGCAACGGGCGGGGTGGGTTTCACTTGCTCGTCTTGTTCACAGAGACCGTGTGCGGGGTCGCTCTGTTCAGATTCGCCCGGTGGCTCGTCCGCGACCACGCTGCACTGGGATTGAAGAAGGCCCCCGAGACGTTCCCGAAGCAAGCGACGATCGGGGGCAAATACGGGAACTGGCTACGATGCGTCGGCCGCCACCCATCCTGGAATCACTGGCCGGAGGTATGGGACGGCTCGAACTGGCTGGAAGGGCAAGCTGCGGTCGAATACGTCTTGAGCCTGACCGGGGACTCGCCAGCCAAGATCCCGGAGTCCGCTCTCGAATACGACCCAGACCCACCGCCAGCCCCAAAAAAAGAGACTCCCAAGCAACGATCAGGAACGCCCGGAGTGTCGATCTTCGATGCTTTCAACCGGGAGCAGACGGCCGAGGATGTGGCAATCCTCCTGGAGCAGGCGAAGTGGCAGCGGGTCAAAGAAGGGAAAGACGTCTGGACGTTCAAGCGTGATGGCAGCGCGAATGATCAAAACGGAAATCTAAAACGCTTCAATGAAGTGTGGATTTTCTACGCGTTCAGCCCCAACACAAAGATCCCAGCGGGTCAGGGCTTGAACCCCGCCCAGCTACGGGCGGAAGTCGAATTCGGGGGGCACGACACCCGGCACATGAACGCTCTTGCTCTGCGATTGAAGCAAGAGGGATTCGTGGGTCTGCCGCCGGTCACCCGCACCCACCGCTCGGCCGATCGCATGACCTCGGCACCGATTGGGGTCAGCGGACACTTGGTCAATGGGGTCCACCCAAGAGCCGGCGATGTGGTGGTAGAGAAGGCAGACACACCACCCCCGGCACCGGCGCAACCGGCCGGCCCACTCAGTGGCGCTCAAATCATCCTGGCTTAGTGACTGTCCCATAAGGG
>PLDW01000320.1 GCA_003136315.1 Gemmataceae bacterium
GTGAGTTGGTCCATCACGAACAAGATTCAACAAGAAAGGAAGCCAAGGCGAGCATTTTCGAGTACATCGAGACGTTTTACAACCGTGTCCGCCTTCATTCCTCCCTGGGGTTCTTATCTCCGGTAGAGCATGAACGGATGTACAACCAGAACCACCCTTAACTTCGACTCCATTTTCCTTGGGGAAGACCATGGCTTGGTGGCGATGGCCCGAGTTCCGACCCGCCGCCTGATGATTCTGGTCCCCTTGACGATCAGTCGCCCAACTGTATCCCCGACGAGTACGACAGCGCACCCTACCGAGAGTTGCGTTTCTGACGACCGCCCTTGGGTTTCGACAGTGAGACTGTGCTGTTTGTCATTCTTTGCCGCGTGGTGTCATCCGACAAAGACTGGCAATTGTTTCATGGCGGGCTTCTCGATCGAGAGCGGCGACCAGCAGATCCTCAACTCCTTCGATGAGACGGCATTGGCAGACGGAATTGTCGTCGGCTGGCCTACACCCGCGACCAAGTTGGTGTCTCGGACCGCCGCGCCGACGAGTGCTGCTCAGAGCTGCACGCAGGCGCAGTAGTCGGTGGTCGGTATCGAGCACCGAGTCACCCGTGACCGAGAACTCCTTGATGCCGTAAGGTGTCCGTGAGAGTAGGGATTATGGGGGAATTGCGGAATTTGGAAAATGTGCAGATTTTTTGCTTGCCGAATTCGGCGATGGAGGGGTAGTCTGTGACTGTTTATTTCTAATAGCCCCCACACCGTTGCCGAGAGCGAGAACCACGTGACAGCAGCGACCCTACGCCGACTTCGGGCTTCCAGGTCGGTCACTACTGCCTCATCTGGTCGCTTTGTGCGACTGGCACTGGAGGAACTCTGCGACCGCTGCGTTCCGGCCGTGGTGACCGAGTTCCCCCTTGGCACAGCTCCCCCAACACCACAGGGGATCACAGACGGGCCGGACGGTGCCCTGTGGTACACCGATCCAGGGGCCAACAAGATTGGCCGCATCAGCACCTCCGGCGCGGTGACCGAGTACACCCTGCCAACCGCCAACAGCAGCCCGACAGGGATCACGACAGGCCCTGACGGGAATTTGTGGTTCACGGAATTCGGAGTCGACCGAATTGGTCGGCTCGTCCCGGCGACCGGAGTGATCACCGAGTTCAGCACCGGAATCACCGTCGGGGCGGCACCTGAGGACATCGTGACGGGGCCGGACGGGAATCTGTGGTTCACCGAGTCAGGTGACGACAAGATCGGCCAGATCAACCCGACCACCGGAGTGATCACCGAGTTCAGCACCGGCATCACCGCCGGCAGCACACCGTTTGGCATCGCCGACGGTCCGGACGGCCGGTTGTGGTTCACCGAGTTCAGCGCCAATCAAATCGGAGCGATCACCACCGCCGGGGTCGTCAGCGAGTTTTCCACGGGTGTGCCGACACAGCCAACGGGGATCACCACCGGGCCGAACGGGAACCTGTACTTTGGTTCGAACTCGGGGGCGTTTATCGGTCAGATCACTCCGGCCGGGGTGGTGACCACGTTTAGTGGGTTCGGCAACGCGAGCACTGCAGTGCAGGACATTGTGACTGGCCCGGACAATGCGTTGTGGTTCACCGAGGGCAGTGGGGACATGATCGGCCGTGCGGTCCCGAACGCCACTGCGACCTCCCTCACCTTCACCGAATTCTCGACCGGGATCACTCCAGGTGGCACCCCGACAGATATCGCTGACGGCCCTGATGGGAACCTCTGGTTCACCGAACCAAACGCTCCTGCGGTGAGCCAGATCACGACAGCCGGGGCAGTCAGCGAATTCTTCTTGCGGGCGAGCAATGGGCCAGCCAACACCACCACAGGTCCAAACGGGACTGTGTGGTTCACCGAGTCGGCATCAGACAAGGTTGGCCACATCTCGACCACCACAAACGCAGTCGTGGAGTACTACCTGCCGGCCACAGGGAGTAACCCCACAGGCATCACCCTTGGCCCAGATGGTGCATTCTGGTTCACCGAATTCGGCGGCGACCGCATCGGCCGCATCACCCCCGACGGAGTGATCACCGAGTTCAGCACCGGAATCACCGTCGGGGCGGCACCTGAGGACATCGTGACGGGGCCGGACGGGAATCTGTGGTTCACCGAGTCAGGTGACGACAAGATCGGCCAGATCAACCCGACCACCGGAGTGATCACCGAGTTCAGCACCGGCATCACCGCCGGCAGCACACCGTTTGGCATCACCGTCGGCCCGGACGGCAATTTGTGGTTCACCGAGTTTAGTGCGAATCAAATCGGGGTCATCACCACAGGGGGAACGGTCTCGGAGTTCCCAGCGCCGGGGGTCGGGCCGCTCGGTATCACGGCTGGCCCCGATGGGGCACTCTGGTTCACCGAGAACACATCCAGCGCGATCGGCCGGATCACCACCGCAGGTGTCGCCACCCAGTTCTCGACCCCGACCGCAACGTCCGGCCCTACCGGCATCGTGGCCGGACCAGATGGTGCCCTGTGGTTCACCGAGATGACAGCGAATCAGATCGGCCGTATCACGACCGGTGGGACGACCACCGAGTTAGCGACGGGGATAACCCCATCGGCTGGTCTGGACGGGATCATCGTGGGGCCTGACAACAACCTCTGGTTCGCGGAATCCACTGCAAACCAAATCGGCCAGGTCGCCCTGAGCGCTGACCTCTCCATCACCAATACCGACGGCGTGACCCAGGTCACGGTGGGCCAGAACACCACCTACACCATCGTTGTCTCGAACGCGGGTCCGGACGAGGTCGGCAATGCGATGGTCACCGATACCTTCCCCGGCCTGACCGGGGTCACCTGGACAGCGACCTTCACAGGCGGGGCCACAGGCACTCCAAACGGGTCCGGACCGATCAACGAATCAGTCGATCTTCCGTCTGGCGGGTCCGTGACCTACACAGCCACCGGGACGGTCATCGCGAGCTCCGGGAACCTGGTCAACACTGCCACGGTCTCTTCAAATGTCAACGATCCAGACGCAGCAAACAACACCGCCACCGACACCGACACCATCAATCAGATGCCGCTGCCGGGGCTCGTGTCCGGACTGCCGAACGGAACCGCCCAACTCTACACCCTCGGTGCCAACGGGCAGTACAACTTGACCGCCACCCTTCAGCCGTTCGGAAACATTCCGGCGGATGTCCGCACAGCGGTTGGTGACGTGAACGGGGACGGCATCCCGGACTACATTTTCGCGACCGGGCCGGGGGTTCCGTTCGAGGTGACGGTCCTCAGTGGAGCGAGCGGTAATCCGGTGTTGGTCGCCCCGTTCGACCCGTTCCTCCCTGCACCCCCTCTGGCCCAGTCGGACGTGTTCACCGCGGGTGGGTTCGTCTCGGCCGGGGACTTTATGGGCAACGGACGGGACCAGATTGTCATCTCACCGGACCAATCGGGAGGGCCTCGAATCGCCATCTACGATATGGACGGGGCGGCAGCGGCCCCATCACAACCCTACACCGCCGTCGGGGTCAATACGGCGGAGATTAACCCGGGTTCCGGGCTAACCCGGGTTGCCAACTTCCTGTCCGTCAACGCGGACTTCCGCGGGGGCGCGCGAACGGCAGTGGGTGACCTGAACGGAGACGGAATTCCCGACCTGGCGATCGCGGCCGGGTTTGGGGGCGGCCCGGCCGTGCTGGTCATCAACGGGACCAGGGTTCTCAACACTGATGGGTTCACCGCCTCGGACGATCTGATCGGCGACTTCTTTGCGTTCAATTCGACCTTGCGCGACGGGGCTTACCTGGCGATCGGGGACGTGCTCGGGAATGGCCAGCAGGATCTCATTCTGGGGCCAGGGGATGGGGGGCCGGCCGAGGTGGAAATCCTCAGCGGAGAGCAACTCGTCAACCAGGGGGCGCTCATGGCGATCGCCACTCCGGTCGCCTTATTTACCCCAACCGGGGCGTTGGGGACGGGTGGATCGGGCCTGCGAGTGGCTGCGGCCCCGTCCGGGGTTGAGGATCAGGTCAACGTGGCTGTCGCCAGTGGGCGGGGTATGAGCGGTACGGTGAAGGCCTATCCGGGCACCGGCTTCACCAGCGGCAGCACCAGTGAACCGACCGGGGGTCAACTCCTCAATCCGTTCGGTACAGCGACCCTCACCGACGGAGTGTTCGTCGGGTGAGCTGACACCGCCTGGCGAGCCGGTGGTATCGCGGCGATCAACCACCGGCTCATCGCTGTGACCCCTCCGGGGTCGGGCTGACGTGGAAGACGGTTTTTCACTTGTGTTTTGATTTGCTCGTCCTTAATTTTTGTGTTGGTGTGTCCCGCGGGGTCCACCCCCCGGCACGCAGCGCGGCTCGCCGCGGCCAACCCTTGTCTGGAGGCCTCCCATGACCGCAAGATCCTTCCGTCACCTCTGGTGGGTGGCACTCTTCGGCGTCATCACTGCGTCGATTGCTATCTGGCAGTCGTGGGCACCCGCAGCCGACCACCGCGACGGCCCGATCTTTATTAACACCTCTGCCAACGGCCAACTCGACATCAACGACGTATATATCTTTCAGTCACCATCGAATGTCAATAATACGGTGATGATCCTGACCGTCTCCCCGTTCGCCGGGGTTCTCACCCCGACCACATTCGACCAGAACGTGACCTTTAACCTGTACGTCGACAACAATCAGGACGCGATACCCGATCTCACCTTCGAAATGACGTTCGGCGCACCCAACTCCAGCGGGGTGCAACAAGTGACGGTCCGTGGGCTGCCATCAACCAAGTTCCCGCCGACCGGAATTGTGGCCAAGGGGATGACCGGGCAGAACATCGCTGTGCCGGGTGGCGGAATGTTCCGCGCGGCCGTCCAGGACGATCCATTCTTCTTCGATTCCGGCGGGTTCTCGACATTTATCGAGAACGGGACCGCCACCTTCCCCCGCGCTGTGGGGACAGCGCATAACTTCTTCGGCCCAAGTTCGAACCTTCTGGCGATGACCTTCGAACTCCCGACAAAGTCGCTGCTCTCCAGCCCGAGCAATCCCAACGTCGGGGTCTTTGCGACCACATCGATGAACGGAGTCCAACAGGACCGGATGGGGCGTCCGGCAATCAACACCGCCCTCATTCCGCCGATCCCACGCACCAATACCTCACGTGGCGATCGGCGCAACGCCTTCAACGCAGGCTTACCCCGAAATGACGTCCGGGACTTTCAGGCCGATATGCTCTCCACGTTGACGAGTTTCTACGGTCGCCCACGCAACACCTCGTCGAACCCACCGCTGACCAGCGCTGACGGGATCGCCAACTTTCTGCTCCCGGATATCCTGACATTCAACACCACCACCGCGTTCACCACCAACGAACTCGACAGCAACGGCTTTCCCAACGGCCGCCGACTCCGGGACGCTGTGATTCACTTTGAACTCAACCTGCTCACGAATGGAGCGATCACCACCGACAACGTGAACGATGACAACGGTGACCTGATCACCGATGGCACCATGCGGGCAAACGGGACTTTTCGGCCGATCGCCTTCCCGTACATCGGAGCGCCCAACGCCAATCCCACCGGCCCGAATCCATGACCAGCCGCGGTCCGGTTTCGCACTCTTTCACGGGAGGCGGAGCTGGGCCGTAGCTTTCCAGAATGGAGGGCGGCTGCAAAGTGCAAGCTGCAAACCCACTTACCCGGTCCTGAACCATGCCGAAATTGTCACGGATGAAGATGCTGTTACTGAGCGGCCTCAGTCTCGTCGCCGTGGCTGCGGTCTGGTTCCAGCCCTGGCGTTCCGCACAGTCGCCTGAATCCCAGCCCATCCCACCAACTGACCCAGCCGATGCCATCCCCGTCCGCCCCGACTCCGAGTTGCCGTACCGTCCCTACGATTACCAGCTCACCACCGAGCAAGCGATCCGCTTCTTCCAGGATCGTGTGCGCAATGACCCCCAGAACCATCTGAACCTGACAATTCTTGGCTCTCTCTACATCCGCAAGGCCAGGGAAATCGGCGATCACGCCGCATACGACAAGGCCGACGATGCTTTCCGACGGGCACTGGCAGCGTTCCCCGGCCACACACCAGCCCGTGTTGGGCTGGCGCTGGTCACATGTGCCCGCCACAAGTTCGCCGAAGGGTTACAACTCGCTCAGCAGGTGTACCGCGAATCGCCCGAGTCACTCGAAGCTCTCGTGGTGGTCGCGGATGCGCACCTGGAGTTGGGAAACTACCCAGAGGCAGAGGCCGCGTTGCAGGAGTTGCTGCGGAAAGGGCCGACCCCACCCACCCCAGGAATCCGGGCCAGGGAAGCCCGACTGGCGGAACTCAAGGGTAACCCGGACCGGGCAGTGGTTCTCCTCCGCGACGCGGCCGACGCTGAACGGGCCGCGCAGAGTTTCAAAGAGCCGCTCGCGTGGTATTCAATGCGGTTGGGTGAAGTCCTCCTCTCCCAGGGCCGGCTCGACGAGGCAGCCCGTTACCTCGACATCGCCCTCAAGGACCACCCAACCTTCCCTGCTGCACTCATGCTCCTCGGCCGAGTCCGCGTTGCCCAAGGCCGCGATGACGAAGCATCGGAGTTGTTCTCCCGGGCTCTTCGAGTCACCCCGGACATCCCGACGATCATTGCGGCAGCGGATCTGCATGCCCGCAGGGGCGAGACAGTACCGGCAAAGGTGTTCTACGACGAGGTCGAGAAACTCGACCAGAACCCGCTCGCCTCCCGTGATCTGGTTCTCTACTACTGCGACCACGACCGCAAATTGCCTCACGCACTGGAACTCGCCCAGCGCGAGGCCGCGGCCCGCAAGGACATCTACACCGCCGACACTCTTGCCTGGGCGCTCTTCAAGAACGGTCAACTCCTGGAGGCTGAGAAGGCCACGACCGACGCACTCCGCCTGGGGACACACGATGCACTCCTGCTCTACCACGCGGGAGTGATTGCTCAATCGATGGCGAAACCTGACAAGGCCCGCGACTTACTGACTCAAGCGTTGGCCGTGAACCCGCACTTTTCCGTGATCCAGGCCGGGGACGCCCGGCAACGTATCGGGAAACTCGACCAGGCGACCCGGCGCCAGTAGTCCCCTCCTCCTGCTCACGGGATTGGGATCGGGAAGATCTCTTTCCCGAGGATGGAGTCCACGTTCATGACCGGTTGGGTTCTCGCCTGGGCACTTCCGACGTGGAAATTGAGGATCATGCAAGCTGAGGCCCCGACGATGTTACTCGCACTCAAACCGGACTGGCAGCGGCGGCACAACAGCCGGCGCGGGGCCATCCTCGTCGTCGTGCTGGCCCTGCTGGCCCTTTTCGCGGTCATCGGCATCACGTTCGTCTACTATGCGTCCACGGAAGCCGAGATCGCACGGGTCTTCAAGAACGGGCAAAGCGATACCGGGCCGACCGTTTCGACGAATGCCACGATCGACAACCAAGGCGGCTCCGCTGTCGACGCTTTTCTCTCGTCGTGGATCTACGACATCAACGACAATCACAACCTCTTGAGCCCAACGGGGACCGATCTCCTCAATGTTCTCCGCGGGCACAGCCTGGCTGCGACCATGTTCGGGCGAATTAACAGGCCCGCCACGACCACCACGGGAGTCGTACCCAACACGAGCATGTTTAGTGGAGTGGGAACATTCCACGAGAACTCGAATCTGTTCCCCTTTAGCCTCCCGACAAGTTTCACCGACCGCGGCCAGCTCATCAACTACACCTCGATCTTCCACGGGATCACCCAGGATTCGAACAACAACCCCATACTTCCGGATGCGATCCTTGACCCGGAATGGACCGGCGGGATCCGGGCTGGCGGCCCCCTGTCGCCGATGCCAAACCTGAACCCGGGTTTTAACCTGAACGGTCTCACATACGTCCCGAAGAACCCACCGTACACCTACCCGGACCTGAACAATTTCTTCCTCGCCTCGATCAGCCCGGCGACTGGCCAGGTTCTCGTTCCCTCGTTCCACCGCACGTGGCTGTTTAACGCCAACAACCCCAATGTCTTACAACGGCTGGCGTCCTGGGATCCAACAGATAACAATCCCAGGACGATGACCTCCAGGAATACCGACTGGATCACGTTGATCGGCCGCGCGAAAATTCTTCGCCCTCGGCCGATCGACCAGTTGACCCAGGGAGACCTCTCCAGCGCGGGGCTCCCCTTTCCCCTACCTCCCGACCCGAGCACGGCCTTCAACGCAGCGCAACTGGACGCGCTTTTCAACTTGATCAGCACTCTGATCAATAATGGCACCATCATTGGCTATCCCGCGCCAAACATCGATGGGAGTTTTACCGGCGATGTGCAGAATCTCTCGGGCGGAGTGGGGACCATCCGAAACGACAGCCTTCTGCTCGATCTGGGCCTCCCGACCTTCCAGTACACAAGTACCACCAAGGGGAAGGTGACACTCAAGCCGATGGCCTCGGTCCTGATCCGCGATCTCGAATCGGCTGTGAACCTGAGTGTCGCGGGGAACTTGACGGGTCCGGTATCCGGTCCGAACCCCAATGGGACTCATGCTTCATACTCGGGTTTCGGTCCGTGGGAAATCAACCCGAACCAGATCCTCTCCGATGCCGTTACCGACGCCACTGCCGAAGCAAATGCACTGGTGGCGGCCCGCTACGGCACCAACTTCACCTCAACCGGCAGACTTTTCTCGCTCGAAGGCAAGAACAGCCTCCCGTTCGATGCCTCCGGCATCCGAATCGGCGCTTCGAGCCTGGTTAACTGGAACGCGGGAGGGCGCATCCCGGCTTCGGTCCCACAGGCCCTCGCACTCATGACACCTGACTTCGCCTATGCAAACCCGTTCCAGGTCGGGCCGGTCGGGCTAACAGGATTTGGCGGCGCTGCCCCTACGGGCAATTTTTCCTACGATGGCATGAACGACGCCACAGTCGACAAGGCAACCAACCATCCCGGGCTATTCAACCCAGGGGACAACGCCTTTGGTTTGGCAAACAAGCCAATTCCTGCAAACTCGTTTGCTTATCCGTTCTCCGATCTCAGGCGGCTGATCTCTCGCTACAGCGACACCGTGGAGAACTACAGTCAGACGACTTTTGACCGCATCCTACCCCGCCAGACACAGTTGCTCGGACCCATCGCGACCGTCAGGTCCGCCGGATATCGCACGAGTCTGTCGCACCCCAAGCGATTGCTCTTCACCACCTACAGCCAGACACCCGACCTGCCGGGCATCGTGGCCAATTACGATCGGATCGGTAGGGGGATGTCGTTGCAACTCCCACCTCTGGGAACGCCCGGAGTCGCTGGGCCGCACGCCTTCAAACCGACCGGCTTCCCTCATTTCCCATTGGCGTTCCCGAACCCGCCTATTCCGCCAAACCCTCCGGGAACGCCGACTCGCACAGCGAGCGGGCCAATTGGCCCGACCGGGACGAATCTTTCCGAATTCGCCGGACCCAACAACACTCAGAATCTTCGCGGGGCCATAGGCGGAATCGATCTGAATCGCCCGCTCGCGGATTATCGCGATCTCGTGAACAAACCCAACGACTTGAACGGCAGCCCAAACCCCAATTTCACCGCGAACTCGCTGACACCCGCTCCCCTTGGCCCAAACAATATGGCCAATATCGCTCAGGCGTGGGCCGATCGGCAAAACCTGGCCCGCGATATCTTCGGGCGGCTGATCGTAGCAACTGGCGCGGCTGCATTCGTCGACCCCACGACCGGGAACATCAATGTGCCACAACCTCCCACCACTCCGGGGGGTGCATACATTCTCACGACACCCGGCGGCACCATCATCCACGTCACCCAGACGGAGTTCAACGCCCTTCGATATTTGGCCCAGATTGCCGTGAATATCGTCGATTACATCGACAAAGACGACATCAGCACACCGTTCATTTGGAACCCAACAGGGGGTCCAGCAGGTGGCCTGGAGAATATCCCTGCCAATCAGATCGTATCCTTCGCCCAAAACAACATGGGCACAGGGCAGATTCAGAATTGCGTGGTGTTTGGCGTCGAGCGGCCCCGCCTGGTGATCAACGAGTCGTATGCCGAAATCACCAACGATCCGAACGACGTACAAGTGCCAACGAACCAGCCCGCGACAAGCCCAGCACAGGTGCGTTTCTGGGTCGAGTTGCTGAACCCGACGGGACTGTCCTACCTGAGTGGTACGGATGGGATGCTCGGGAACGGTTCGGCCCCACTCACATTCACGTTTACACCACCGCCAGTCACAATGCTGCCACCTGTCACTTACAATCCTTACAGCGTGGTCATTACACAGTCAAACCCGGCCGGGGCATCGGAGTACCTGAAAGACCCGAGCAACGTCACAGGAGACGTGGGGACTGCACCCAATGTGGTCTTCAACTTCAACGGGGGGGCTCCTCCCCCGCCGAACGTTCCTTCTTCGGTGCCCGTGAATAACGGCCAGTACAGTACTGGGCAGACCTTGCCGAATGCCGGTCAGACACCCGGATTCGTGGTACTCGGGCCGCAGATTTCGAAAGCGAATGCAATCGAGTTCAATCCGACGGGGAAGGCATTCCAGGCAACGCCGCCCTCCACGACGAATTATTACATTCAAAGCAGTCCGATCACGCAACAAACCCAGTCGAGTGCGATGGGGTATCAGATCCCTCCCATTACGCCTCCGGGTGGCGGCCAACCGTTGTCTCCGCCCAGTGCCAACATGCTGGACAGTTACAGCGTGCCGGGAATCGAGCAGCACGTCGTGGTTCTTCGCCGCCTGGCCAACCCCTACCTGCCGCCGAACGATCCGGATTCGCCCAACCCCGCCCTCCCTCCGAACTCTCCTCCCAACGTCTATATCTCCGTCGATTATATGGATAACGTGCGTGCCTTTGATGCCGTCCATCGCGGTGGCGGCCAGAAAGATACGAGCGATCGTATGCCCAAGACAAGCGCCACCCCGGGGGACGCTGGCAACAAAGGTTACGACCCCATCATGCCGTCTGCTACTGCGATGCTGAGGTCGTCGCTGGGTCGCGTACAGCCCTACGCCGGGTTTAGTGATGTTTCCCAGACCTTTAATCCAAGCGCGAACCCACCGGCCCCACCGACCCCGGCGACATTCCCACAGTCTTTTGCCATCCCCCAGTCACCCAGCCTGAACAGCTGGCAATATGACCAGCCACTCAACACATTCTTCCGCCACAACGGAATGAACAGCGGGGACGGTGCGGCGGAACCCGCGCCCACAGCCGCGACAATTGTGCAATCGCCGACCAGCGGAGTGAGCGCTGCTCCTGTGACTCTGGGTAGCGAGACGCTCATGGCCCCGTTTGACTGGCTGGTGCATCTGGACAGGCCGTTGATCAACCAGTCTGAACTATTGTCTGTTCAGGCTGTCAAGCCACACGAGGTGACGCAATACACCCTGCAGCCGCCTTACTTCTTCAGGGCCTCAAAGGGCAGCGCGCCAAACGGCATCCCAGTCTTCAAGGATGTTGGAGTCGTCCCGTGGCTGGGTGTGGGACAACAAAATGCAGTGATCAATGTCCCCCAGAACCCGACCTCAGCGATCCTACCACCTCCGCCGATTTCCGTTTCGGTCGGGGGCCTACCCGCTGCGTTCGACACCACCATGAATGGCAATTTCGTTGTCGGCACCGGTCGCCCGACCTTCAATTTCACTCCTCCCCACTCCGTGGCCGGGCCTTCGCCAACTTACAACATCTCCGGAAACGGGCTCTTCCGGGCACTGGAAGTGCTTCGGGTGAAGCCCTGGGGTTATGGTTTGCCGGTCGGCGGCCGGGTGCCAGGCAAGATCAACATCAACACCGTCCAGGATCCGCGTGTCCTCCAGGCCCTGCTCGACCCCCAGGCTGCAAACGGTTTCAACTCCACCATCGTCGACAATCTTTGGACGACATACATCACCGGCAGCGCCTCGGCCTGGAGCAATCTCGCCAAGAACTTCCAGACAGGCCCGAATGCTACGGTGCTCCCCTTCAGCCGGACCCCAAACTCGATCAGCCTGCCGCTGGCAGACGGTACGTTCGGCCCCAGGGGGTCACAGTGGACGACAACTATTCCTTTCCCGGGGAAAACCATTGATGACGATCCATTCGACCCCAACTGGCTGACTCTCGATCGCCCATTCAAGGGGTTCGGAGTCGGAGAGTTCGCAGCGCCTCGGCCCCCGACGCCTCCGACAGGCTTCCCCTCTGCTCCCGGCCCGCTTGACGGTATCATCGCTGGGGGTGGTAGCGGTATTGCCCAGACACTGGATTATGGGTCTGGACAGGCCCCGATCCCGTTCGGCCCAGGCATCCAGGATACGATCCTGCGGATGGGAGTCCCGACAAACGCTCCGATCGGTTATCCCAACCCTATCGGACTGCCGGTGACACCCGGGCTCGGCATTGGATCGCCACTGATTAACGTGCCATACCCCGTTCCTCAGCAGAACCAGCCGCCGACTCCGCAGGCGACCACTTACAGCCAGTCCGAGATGCTGCGCAAGCTGTTGAACAACAGCACGACCGTGAGCAATACTTTTGCCGTGAACATGACGATCGTATTCGTACAGGTCCGGACCAACGGTGGAACTGTCATGACCGATGTCGGGGCCATCCCGCGTCCGTTGCTCGGGCCGGAGTGCTTCGACGTGCTGCCGGGGGATCTTCGCCGCCTGTTCTTCGCGGTGGTCGATCGTTCTAACATGGCGATCAACCCCGGTTCGGCGTCACCCAGTCGGCTACCACAAACGAATTATCTGCGGGGGGACAAGGTGACCAATGGCGGCAACTGTTACGTGGCAGTTAACGCAGGGACGACCGGCCCTGGTCCCGGGCCGACAGGTACAGGGTCTGGTCCGATTACCGATGGTACGGTGCGGTGGCGGTTCTTCGGCCCTGCTGGCCCTCAGCTCAATCCGTTCTATTCCGCGCTCGCCCAGCCGCCGGTCCCGGTCTTGAATAGCAACAACGGCAATGTGATCGCCTTCAACCTGTTCTTGGCCAATACCTTAATTACATCTGGTTCGAACACATTAACTCTGACCGTGATGAGGGATGGAACGCCGGTTCAAATATCGGCTGGAATGACACTCGCTCTGGGCACGGGGGCGAGCCAGGAGTTCGTGATCGTGAACCAGGTGAATCCGAACGGTTCACTGAATGTCTTCCCACTTAACGGAACTGCGGTTCCATCGCTCCAGCTATCTTCCCCGCACTACACCGGCGAGTGTGTCTCCAATGCCGTTCCAGGATACATGGGGCCACACCCCAAGGATGCCTTTGGTAAGCAATTCGATGCCTTCACAAACTCGTCGAGCCAGTTCCGGTCCGTGGTGCCCTATGTTGTGAAGATCCAGTAGTCGCGCCAGGTTCGGGGTTCCCAAAGATGGTCATCTTGTGGTTCATCGGTTGGCTGGTCGGGGCCGGGATGTGGGTACACGGTCGCCTTTGCGGTTGCACAGGGTAACTGGGTAAGCTATACTGCCCCAACGAATTGTTTAGAGATCAATCGTAATGGTTGAAACGACAGGGGGCGCGATTATTGCGACCCCTGCCGGATGGACAGGGGATCGATCACTCTACCTGCCTCTCCATCGTTCAACCCACCCATTTTTCACCCCTAATCTTCTCCCGAGAGCCGCCCATGGCGATTGATTTTAAGAACAAAAAGATCAAAGCCTCGAATTGGGTGATGTCCTGCCTGAAGTCCATGATCCCGACTGGCCGGGCCGCTCGCCGCCAGGCTCGGGCGGCCAAACCGACGACTCGCCTGCTGGCCACCCTGCTGGAAGACCGTGTGACCCCCACAACCCTCCACTGGATTGGCAGCACCAGTGGAAATGGCAATTTGTGGAGTGTCGCTGCCAACTGGCAGGAGGACGTGGTCCCGGCCAGCGGCGACCGCCTGGTGTTCGATACCACCACCCCTGGTTTCTCGTCCACCACCAACGGTTTCGCTCCGATGAACGACCTGACGGGGCTGACCAACCTGTCGATCGGGATCAACGATACCTCAGCCGCTGGTGGTGACTTCACCATTAGTGGCAACCCGTTCGGGCTCGTCACCACGGCTGGAGTTGGCATCACGAGTACACTGTCCATTGGGACAGTGGAAACGATCAACAACAATATCACTCTCAATGCTAATACAACTGTCAGCGTCGGGGTCGGCGCCTTGACCCTCGGCGGCATCATCAGCGGAGGATTCTCCCTGACCGCGGCGGGATCTCCGGCGAGTACGCTGACGCTCAATGTTGGCAACACCTACTCTGGTGGCACGACTCTCACATCGGGTATCCTGTCCGTTGGTGCCAATACCTCGCTCGGCACGGGCCCCTTCAACCTCAACGGTGGCACTCTCGCCGAGACAAACGCATTTCTGACAGTTCCTAACTCGTTCGTTGTTTCTGCGCCGAGTACGATCACGGGTGGAGCGTTTTTCACGATCTCCGGCAACGGAACACTCAATGCGAACCTTCGGGTTTACAGTCTGACCCTGTCTGGGGGGCTGTCAGGCACGGGTGGGTTGATCGTGGATGGCGGTGGGTCGGCGTTACTCGGTGGAAATACCCCCAATACCTTCACCGGTCCGACGACGATTGTCTCGGGACAACTCACCCTCGTGAAGGGTCCTGGGATCAATGCCCTGGTCTCACCGGTGACCATTCTCGGTGGCTCCGGTTCGATCACCCTCAATAACGACGACCAAATCAATGGCAATGCTTCGGTCTCCCTGGGGCAGGGGAGCAATTTTAATACGGATGGTTACTACGACACAGTCTCGGCACTGACGGGGCTTGGGAAGGTGAATCTCGCTAGCACCTCCACCACCGGGCTCACCGTCACGGGGGGCGGTGCCCAGTTGCTGGCCGCGCAGTTCAGCGGGTCGGGATATTTCACTTATAATGGCACTGGCTCGCTCACGCTCGCTGGCGACAGTTCTTCGTACACTGGCACTTTGACCGTTGCCAAAGGCACGTTGGATGTGGATGCCAATTTCTCGAGTGCGCCGACAGTCGTGACCGGGGGCACCCTGGGTGGAACGGGCATCGTCTCCAAAATCTCCGCCAGCGGGGGCACTGTCGACCCTGCTTCGGCTGGTGCTGGTAGCACTCTGGGATCAGCGACAGGATCGCTTGTTTCGTCCCTCTCCGGTGCGACCTTCCAGGCCGACCTCACGCCCCAGTTGCCGAGCGATCAGCTTGCTCTGGGGAGCAATGCGACCCTCAGTTTGGCTGGGGCGACACTCGTTGTCAATGAACTCAGCTCGTCGTTGGCCGATACCTACCAGATTATTACGAGCCCCACCGGTGGGCTGAGTGGGACATTCAATTCTCTCCCAAATGGGTCCACAATCACGGTTGGCAGCCAGACACTCAAGATCAACTATACAACATTCGCCGTCACACTCACGACTGTGGGGGCCACTACCACAACCCTCCACTGGACGGGGGCGACGAGCGGCAACTGGAGCGCGGCCGGTAACTGGGCGGAGAACACCGCACCGGTCAGCGGCGACACCCTCGTTTTCGACACGACGACGCCGGGGTTCGCGGCCACAACCGCCGCGTTCGCCCCCGCGGATGATCTCAGCGGTCTCACCAATATGGTGATCGTCCTGAACGACACTTCGACTGCGGGTGATTTCTCAATCAGTGGGAATGCGTTCGGCCTGGTCAACTCGGCGGGGCTGGGGATCGTCAGTACCCTCTCGGCAGGAACGACAGCCACGATCAGCAACAACCTGACACTTGCTGCCAATACAACGGTATCCGTTGGCCTTGGCACTCTGACCCTCAGCGGGGTGATCAGCGGTTCGACCGCGCTCATCGTGGCCGGTTCGCAGGAAGGGACACTGGACCTGGGGGGGGCCAACCTCTACACCGGAGGAACGACCCTCACTGATGGTACGGTGTCGATTGCGACAAATACTTCGCTCGGGACAGGTCAGATCACATTCAACGGTGGTACTCTTGCTAATACAAATGCGTTTCTTCAAGTTGCAAATTCGTTCGTTGTTTCTACCCCCAGTACGATCGGAGGCGGTAGTTTCTTCAACCTGAACGGGGACGGCACGCTCAATGCCAACTTGCGTCTCACCAATAGTGGCTTTTTGACCCTGGCCGGCGCGATCTCCGGCACTGGAGGGCTCATCGAGGATGGTTTCCCCGGTTATGGCATTCTCTCGGGGACCACCGCCAACACATTCACCGGTGCAACAACGGTGATTTCTGGTGATCTGGAACTCGACAAGACGGCGGGAGTCAATGCCATCGTGGCCCCGATTTCCCTGGGTGGTGGGGCATTTCCGACCCTCTCGTGGGGAGCAAGCGATCAAGTTAACGATCAGTCCTCGATCACCTCTGGGGCGAACTGTACCCTCAACACGAACGGGTATACAGACGCTGTCGCCATGTTGTCGGGGGCCGGTGCCATCAACCTGGGGTCGACGGCAACAGCCGGGCTGACAGTCACGGGCAGCGGCACCAATCTGGTGACAGGAACCGTTTCGGGGAGTGGGTTCCTCACGTACAATGGCACCGGCACCCTGGTTCTGGGCGGCACCAGTTCGTCCTACACCGGTGAACTGGACGCAGCGGGCGGGACGCTGCTCGTCGACGCCAATTTCGCCTATGCCCCCGCTGTGACCCAGTCCGGGGGAACCCTCGGCGGCACGGGGTTCGTCGAACTATTCGCAACCTCCAGCACCGGTACGATCAATCCGGGAGGGAGTGGAGTTGGCGGCCTCCTCTCCACAGCGTCTGGGAGCTACGCCTCCGTACTCTCTGGTCAGACCTACGCGGTCGACCTGACCGACACCGGCCTCTCCGACCAGCTCGCGATCGGCGATTCTACCTTAATCAATCTGGCGAACGCGACATTAAGCGTCAACGTCATTCATTCATCGTATGGTGCTGTTTATCCGATTATCACAAGCGCCACCGGAGGAATCAGCGGGACGTTCATTGGCCTGCCGGATGGCACCACATTCGCTCTGAGTGGCCATCAGTTCAAGATCCATTACACGGCATACGAAGTTACGCTGACTGATCTTCAAGCGATCAGCCTCTCGCCGCCCAGCCTTCCGGCGGGCGAGGTTGGAGTAGTGTACAATCAAACGATCGTCCCCATTGGGGGAGTCGCTCCGGTGACGCTCACCGTGTCCAATGTGACCAACACCACGGGGTTGACAATCTCGGGCAGCGGGACGGGAACCATTAGCCTCACGGGCACGCCGACCTCTTCGGGGACCGTGACCTTCCTGGTCACTCCCTCGGATGCCAACGGACCGGAATCCGGGACCGCCTACAACATCACCATCAACGCGCCGGTCGTCCTCAACCCAACGACTCTCCCCACCGGGGAAGTGGGAGTCGCGTACAGCCAGACCATTACCGGGACCGGAGGAAGCGGGACAATCACTCTTTCCCTCTCGAGTGTGACCAACACGACTGGGCTGACGATCTCCGGCAGCGGGACAGGAACGATCAGCCTCACTGGCACGCCGACCTCGGCGGGCACGGTGAGCTTCACCGTTACGCCCACCGATGCCATCGGGACAGGGACGGGCACGATGTATTCCTTCCTCATTGAAGGGCCGGTTGTTCTGAACCCGTCCACGCTACCGGGAGGCGAAGTCGGGGATGCCTACAGTCAGAGCATCACTTCAACGGGTGGTGATGCCCCGGTCACTCTGGCCGTCTCATCAATCACGAACACAACCGGGCTGACCATCTCCGGCAGCGGGACAGGGACGAACAGTCTCAACGGAACGCCAACATCCTCGGGGACGGAGAAATTCACCGTCACACCGACCGACCAGATCGGCACGGGTACTGGCAAGGACTACTCGT
>PLDW01000259.1 GCA_003136315.1 Gemmataceae bacterium
GCTGGCTTGCCGGGGTTTCGAAGAACTCAACCCCGGCCACACCATCTGTGATTCTGTAATTTGAATAATAGCAACGAGTTGCAACATTCTGACTGCTGGCGAATGGTCGCCTGAGGCAAACCGTGTCGTACACCCACTTCCCACCCCTCCCAGCGATTGCGGTTGACGGCGGGTTTCGCCCGGTGCTACCGTTTTCACCCATCGCTGAAACCGCCACCCGCCCTCCTCGGGTTCCTGCCACGCTCTGTGGGGGGAGCGAACCCGATCCGTGGGCCAGCATTCGCCCGGGGCCGAGCCTAAACCCCGTGAGGGGCGGGTGATCGACACCATGAGGGTGCCTGATGCGTCCGTCTGTCGACGAGAACTCGCTCCAGAACCGGTTGGGAACCGTGTACTCACCGGTCATCGTGACCACGCCTGGAGCGGCGGGGCTGTCTGCGTGGAGGTGGTGGACGAGTTCCGCTGCCGTCATCGTCCTCGTCATCCTCGGGATCGGGTTTCGGACCTACGCCCTCGCGGGCGACCGGAACCTCTGGATCGACGAGTCGATGCTCGCCTTGAACCTTGTCCAGCGATCACCCGCACAACTCCTCGAACCACTCGATCTGAACCAGGGAGCGCCGGTCGGGTTCCTGCTCTTGACGAAAGCGGTGATTACGCAGCTCGGCGTGACCGAACGGACCTTCCGCCTCGTCCCGTTCCTCGGGTCGATCCTGGGGTTAATGGCGTTCGCGTGGCTCGCTCCGCGACTCTTGCCACGCCCGGCCGCTATCCTCGGGTTGGGGTTGCTGACGGTGTCGCCTTACCTCATCAGTTACTCGGCCGAGTGTAAGCAATACGCGACGGATGCGGCTCTGACAGTCGGGCTGTTTGCTGCGGCAGTTCGTCTGTTGCGCGGAGCGGTCGGGCGTTGGCACTGGGTCGGGCTCGGCGCTGCGGGGGCGGTGGCCGTCTGGTTCTCGCATCCGGCAGCCTTCGTTCTCGGCGGGATCGGGACCGCGTTATTGGCCGAGGCGATGTGGAACCGGGACCGCCGTCGATTTCTCGCAGCGGCTGGCACGGTGGCGGCGTGGGTCGTCAGCTTCGGGGTATGCTATCTGGTGAGTTTGCGGCACCTTGGTAACAACCAGTTCCTGCTCGATTACTGGAACGGGCACTTCCTCTCTCTTCCACCGAAGGGGCTCGGCGATTTGGCCTGGCTGCTCGATCACTTCTTCGCCCCGTTTGGTTACCCTGCTGGCCTGGCCGGGACCGAGATTCGTTCGGGGGGGATCGCTGCGGTGCTGTTCATCGTCGGGGTCTGGGGAATGTGGAAGGAGCGGTGGCCGGTGGCTGTCGCAATTGTACTCCCAGGCGTTCTGGCCCTGCTCGCGTCGGGGTTTCACAAATACCCATTTGCTGGCCGCTTGCTCCTGTTCCTCGTCCCAATCATGGTGCTCGGAGTGGCGCGCGGAGCCTGGATGATCGGGTCATCGCTTCGGACCACGCAACCGGTGGCCGCGGTCGTCCTTCTTGGGGTGCTGATCGCAGCTCCGTGCCTGGAGGCCTACTCCGAACTTCGGCGGCCAATGCGGGTCGAACAGCTTAACCCCCTGCTGGCAAAGGTCCGCCAGGAGTGGCGGCCTGGGGATCGGATGTACGTGTACTACGGAGCGGCCCCGGCCTTCGCGTTCTACACGCGGAACAACCCGTTCCCAGCAGATGCGGTACTGATCGGAAGGGAAGCGCGTGAGAACCGGACTGAGTATCGAGAGCAGTTGGTCCAAATGAAGGGGTTGTCGCGAGTTTGGCTGGTGTTCAGCCACCGGCACAAGCACGAGGAATCCGACATCCGGGCCCACGCTGAAGGGCTTGGACGCTGCGAGCAGGTGGAACAGACTGCCGGGGCCGCCGCCTACCTGTTCAATTTTGCCGTTGCACCCGAAACCGGGGTGGGCGGCGAACCGATCGCCCCAGATCGTGAAAGTACCCGGGGGGCAATTATCCGGGGCGGGGACCGGTAACCGTCATGACGGCTGTAGGCCGTGGGGGGGCCGTGGGACAGGATCGGACAGTTGGGACGGCTTGATCCGGGCGGTTCGCCCGGGTATCGTGAAAGATATGGGTCGTCCCAGATCCCACGTCTTCCAACACGAACACGGCGGACATGAGTACGAACTTACACCGGCGGGCGTTCTTGGGCGCGATCCTGCTGGGCGCAGCGGCTGCGCCGGTCCTGCTCGGTCAGGATGCCCGCGGCCTTCAACCCGGAGAACGAAAGGTCGACCCGATCGAACTCCCCCTCGACAAGCCGGGGGTCTGGACTCTCCATTTCCGCTATAAGCCCCCCCGGATCATCTCGGTCGACGGATTCGATAAAAACGGCAAGCCCGCCAAGCAGCTCGTCTGGTACATGTGGTATCAGGTGTACAACCGGTCGGGTGATCCCGTCTACTTCACCCCGGAATTCGAGCTGGTGACCAGGGATCTGAATACGTCCCACCTGGACGAACCGCAACCGTACATATTTGCGCAGATTAAACAGTTCGAGGACAAGACGATCACACCCACGAAACCGGACGGGGAACTGAACCTGTTAAGCACGATCGACATTTCCCGTCGCCCGGTTCCGCCAAGCCTTCCCGATGCTTTCCCCCGGCTCATTTCCGGACTGGCCATCTGGACCGACATGCCCGAGCAGGCGCCAAGGACCAACTCGTTCTCGATTTACGTCAGCGGGCTCTCGAACGGGGTGGCGGCCGAGCAAACCCGCCCCCTGCCGCCATACAACGAAGTGATTACGCTGATCAAGCGAAAGACGCTGAAGCTCGACTTCGTCCGCCGGACCGACGACGCCCGGCCTGAGATCACCGACATTCGGATCGACCCGGACAACCTCCAGGCCGAGACGTGGGTCTACCGGACGTCCACTCAGATCAAGCCGAAGGAGAAGGAGAAGAAGCCAAAGGAGTGACCGATCCCGAGTTGGTCACGCTTCGGCTTTGAAGAACTGGCCAAGGCTTCGGTCCTCAACTCATCCAGCAACCCGCTGATATAGGAACCCGAGAGGGTGTCGCATCCCCAGGCGGGAAAGTAGGTCACTCGCTCCGCGAGTGACCGTTTCTTCAGCGCTGACGCACTCGACAAGCGTGAGTGTGACTCGATAGGTCACTCGCTCCGCGAGTGACCGTTTCTTCAGCGCTGACGCACTCGACAAGCGTGAGTGTGACTCGATCGGCATCGGTTTTCCAGAAACGGCGACTCGCGGAGC
>PLDW01000475.1 GCA_003136315.1 Gemmataceae bacterium
CTCCCCCCCCCCCCCCCCACGAGGCTGATACATATCGGAATGTTGAACTCACAACGCGAAGTGTGCCTGCGTCAACTCGTCGCATACACCTTCTCAGCCGCAGCAACCCCAACCCCTGGCGTGAGTGAAACTCCGGCCTTCCCCAGTACCAGTTCAAGCGCGGCGAGAACCTGGAAGACACAGTCCGGGCGGCTATTGTGGCCCATCAACCCGATCCGCCAGGCTTTTCCTTTGAACTCTCCAAGTCCCCCCCCAATCTCGATTCCGAACTCGTTGAGCAGACGCTTCCGACTGGCGATGTCGTCGATCCCATCTGGGAGGCGAACCGCGTTGAGTTGCGGGAGCTGATGACCCTCGGAAGCGATATACTTGAGCCCAAGTGCAGTGAGCCCGGCCTTCAGGGCGAGGTGGTTCCGCACATGCCGGGCGAAGCGGGCTGAAAGCCCTTCCTCAAGGACCAGCCGCAATCCCTCCCGGATAGCGTATACCATCGTGATCGGGGCAGTGTGGTGGTAGGCCCGCTCCCCGCCCCAATAGCTCTGGATCGAGCTGAGATC
This sequence comes from Gemmataceae bacterium, assembly GCA_003136315.1. Lineage (GTDB taxonomy): Bacteria > Planctomycetota > Planctomycetia > Gemmatales > Gemmataceae > Urbifossiella. Next base: position 558 of record PLDW01000475.1, read on the forward strand.
GAAATACCAGCTCTGGACCTTCGTTTTCCGGGACTTCAGAGTGTGAACCGCACGGTCACTGAGACTGACGGGTGAGAGTCCTGGGGGACAGCTTAGCCCTTTCTGTGAACAACTGAAAGCAGCATCGATCTCCCATCCGTCCAACTCCACAGGGACACAACCCAGCGAGGTCACGCAGTCTGTCAACAACAGGGTGTCGAATTCGTGGCACAATTTCCCGAGTTGATCCAGCGGTTGAAGGGCTCCGGTCGAGGTCTCGGCGTGAACGATCCCGAACACTTTTGGCCGCACCCGCCGGAGCGTCTCGCGGATTTGGTCGAGGTCGAACACCTCCCCCCACGGTCGGGTCAAAACGGTGAGGTCGGCCCCGCACCTCCCAGCGATGTCCACCATCCGTGTTCCGAAGTATCCCGCAACCCCGAGTACCACCCTGTCGCCTGGTTCGACCAGATTTACCAGACACGTTTCCATCCCAGCCATTCCCGTTGCGGAGACCGGGAAGGTCAGCACGTTGCGAGTTTGGTAGACCTGCCGGAGCATCTCCTGGGTCTCGGTCATGATGTCCAAGAACTGCGGGTCGAGGTGCCCCAGCAGCGGTGTGGTCATTGCCGACAACACCCGTGGGTGGGCATCACTCGGACCGGGGCCAAGAAGGAGACGGGGAGAGGGGTTCAACTGGCCGGGGATGGTCATCGAGACTCCAGGGGTGAGGAATCATTGTGCGTGGTGCATGGACCACGGACTATTGACTCTGGGTCGTCCTCTCGACAATGAGCTTGCTGAATGCTTTAAACTGTGGGTGGGCAGCGTCGGCAATCCATTCGAACACGACAGCCTCGGCAGTGGTCGGAATTCCCCCAGCCAGTTCCATCCTGCGGATTGCGTAATGGTGGTCGAGATGGAAACGGGCCTCAACTGCGTCGACGGGGATGAAAACATGGAGTCCCGCCTCGATCAGATCGAGGGCAGTTTGCATCACACATACATGTGTTTCAATGCCAGCCAGTACCACGTTTGGCCGTTGGAGGAGTTCGAGTTCTTCAAGAAATGTCCCAGCCCCGCAGCAACTGAACACAGTCTTGGGAGTGATGGGTTGGTGGATCCGAGCGGCGATCTCCGGACTGGTTGGTCCCAGCCCTTTCGGATACTGTTCTGTTGCCAGGACAGGAACACCGAGGAGAGCCGCAACGTCGAGCAGCAGGGCGGTCGCTCGGGTGAGGTCATGGGTGGTTGGGACTTTCGCCAGAAGTTTGTCCTGCATGTCGATCACGAGCAGGATGGTGTTGTTCGCTCGGAGCCGTTTGGTGGCACTGGTCATGATTCGTCCTTGTGATTTCCAGTCAAGACATCCCGCAAGGCATTGAGGCGGACATCCAGGTGCGCCTGCTGCTCGTTCGAGAGTGAATTCCCGCCAAACCGGACCGAGTAGTTCGCCTCGACCCATTCGACTGGCACGTCCGCGACGTCTCGGGTGGCGGGCCGTTGTCGAAGGCAATTCCCCATTCTCGTGGCGAATTCCCGAGGGGTGTCGCCAGGTTCGGGTGCATACCCTTGGATGGCCAAAACGGCCAAGAGGTGCCCGAACCACTCAGCCATTTCCGGTGCGGGGGGGGTTCTCGCGACAGCCCGCCGCAGCAGTATCCACCTCGCGACGAGCCCAATTGCCACGAGTCCAATTATTCCAAGGGCTTCAAGGCTACTGAACCAGTCGAGGATATCCCGGATTGTCCGTTCTCTGTGGTTTTCTGAGTATCGGACGAAGTACCGGTTAAAGCTGCGTTTGAGCCACTCGGCGGACGAAGAAACAGTTCCCTCGCCAAGGAACTCCTCAAGAACCTCGCTTGTTCCACCCCGCGATTGAGCGGGTGAAGGGTCAAGACTTAACCAATGCCACGATTGGGAGGGCTGTGGGTCCGTCAGGTCGGGCGGAATGGGCGGGGTGCGGGGTCGAGAAATCAGGGCCTCCACCCAGGCATGGGCCTGATCTTGCCGGATTTCGTACCGTCCTCGCCCGCGGTGATCCGCCCCCTGGAAACCGAGTACCATGACCGCAGGGATGCCCTCGGATCTGAGCATGAGCACCAGAGCAGTCGCGAACCGTTCGCAATGTCCAGCCTTGGAGTTAAACAAGAAATCCTCGACGGGGTCCACCCCTTTCTCCTGTCGACGAAGTTCGGTGGAGTACGTCAGTCCTGCCGGGCCGGACAGGTGTCGAGTGAACTCACGCGCGATCAACTCGTGATATTCTCCGCGGCTGCGATTGTGGACTGGGTCCGGATCCCGAACTTTGGCAGGTAAGCGGCCCTCCCGGATTGCGATCGCAAGCACCTCGTCGGCATAGGCTTTGATCCGGACGAACGGGCTCAACGTCAACCCACGGTCCAGGTTCCCGGTGATTTTCAAGCGTGGGCTCAAGTCGGGTTCGATTGGGGGTCGAGTGTGCTGGACGTACTGGAGGCCCTTGGCTGTGGACGATCCCGATCCGCCGATCCAATAGAAGGCTCCGTCCGGGAGCGGATACCAGGGGAGAAAGCGATGGTCGGGAAGGAGGGTGGCGACTGGCGATGGCTGTCTTTCGGCCCAGGCGACCGGCTCGGCGAGGAATTGTTGGGACCGAAGTTGACGGGGCGTCGTGAAAGTGAGCCGATATTGATCCGGACCGAGGTCTGGAGGGAACCACGGGTCTGGCCGCGTGATCGTCCGGGAGATGGGTGGGAGTCGGGTCCCCGATTCCTTGTGCCACTGACCATTTGTATACAGGCTCAGCACGGCGCCCCGCCATCGTTGTCCAGGGTTCAAATCTTCTTTCGGCCGTCCGTCGTTCTCCTCGGCGATCACCTCGAAAGCAACTTCCGTGTTCGTCTCCAGGTTACCAGTCAGGTTCAGATCGATCATCTGATCTGTCGCGTATCCGGTCTCGATCCGTTGCTGCCCGAACCCAACCCTCGCGTACCCAGATCGCGGCGTGACCAGATACAACGGTGCGGTGGCGACAGCGGCCACGATGGTCCAAACGAGTGCCTGTTTGACCCCTGCGCGCGGCCCTGCTCCAGTATTGACGGCAATTGCCGATGAGTCGGAAACAGAGATGCCAGCCTGGAGCCGTGCGAGGAAGAACTGGGCCAGGCTCCACACTCCGCAGACGGCGTAACCGAGTGTGAGGAGGAAAATGATCACAGATTCGTCCATGGCCTGGGCCAATGCAACAGCACCCAGGGCCGCTGCGTGGAGAAACCAGTAATCTCCCCTGTCCTTCTCCTGGCGGAGCAACTTCGCCGGAATTGCGGCCATCAGGATGGGGGCAGCCAGCAGAGCAACCAGGAATGCCGACCAGCTCATTGCTGTGAATTGCCCAAGGCGCACCTCGTGGGCAATCCGGGATCCGGCCCAAATCAGTCCGATCAAAGCGATCCCGCCTCCGAGCTTGTTCGCAGCCGGCATCGACAACAGGGCGATTCGGGTCTCCAGATGGTAGACCACCGCGAGGAAAATCACGACGATCCCGGCAAACACGCCAACGGCTGGAAACAGGGGCGTCTCCGCGTAGCCCAAGCTGGCACACGCGAACGCAAGTGTCAAATAGGTACTCAACCGGAACGCGGGGTTGGTTGGCATGATGGGTTTGTCAGGGAGGAGATTCGGGCGGTCAGGTTCGGAGTTCCTCTCCCGGTGGGGGAAGGATGGAGAGGGGGTGTTTCGGCTGCCGCTGATCATCGCGGACAGGCTTGACGCCTGGGGCCGTGCGTGGGGGCTGATACCAGGGTAACCCGGTCGAAGGGTCGATCGCAACGAACAATCGCCCGGTGGTCTGCGTGAGTGACATCGCTAGCGGGGAGGCAGGGCGGCTACTCACAACCACTCGTACCGCTGCTGTGAACCCCCGACCGAAGACCGCCGGGTCGACTGTGCCTGGAGCGACCACCCCCTCAGCGGTCGCGAGTGGGGCCGTTGCGACCCGGGCGAATGCCTCAGTTGGTGGCCCAGCGCGGACAATCGATTCGACTCCGGCAAGGACGACCGTGATCCGGGTGTCCAGGTGCAAGCAACTTGTCCGGATGATCGTGGCCGCCAGGCTCAGCGCCGCTTCCAGGTTTCCAAGATCCCGTTCCGACGGGACTTTGGGCAACCACGGCTCCACGACAAGGACCAACTCGGAGGTTGGCGCTGTGTCGTATTCCCGGACCATTAACTCCCGCCTCCGGGCTGTGGAACGCCAGTGGACGGCCCGGATACTATCCCCGGGACGGTACGGACGGATGCCCCGGACGTCAGCCTGATCAGCCGTTGCCACCCGGAGAATCTTGCGAGTCCGGCCCTCGTTTCCCGGATGGCGTTGAAGCCAACGCCACATCCCCAGCGGATCAGCCCCCCCCACCTCCGGAAGGACGACAACCTCGTCCCGGCCCTCCCCGGGCTGAATGCACTGGAGGAACCCAAACGGGAATCCCGACGTGACCACCGGGGCGGGGAGTTCCACTCGCCCCCGGTGCGGGAATGACACCTGGCGGGAGCACTCCGCACTGGCACCCGCCACGAGCCCAGCCAGCACCCAGTTCGATGACGCGCCGACACCTGGTTCGACGACGCTGACCGTAACCGGGTAGTCACCACGATTTCTGACCACGACCCACACCCTTCCTTCCTCACCGGCGTAGACCGGTGGCAAAGGAATTCGCGATGCTGTCACGTACCGAACCTGGCGACGCGAGAGCAGTCCGTTCAGAGCCAGTAGCCCGAACATCATGTAGGCGATGAGAAGGAGTACATTCAGACTCTTCAACCATGCCAGTGCGGCGAGAAGGGCAGCTGTTCCGACCCAGGCCAGCCCCTCCCTGGTCAGCCGGTAGCGCGTGCCTGGCACTGGGGCCGTGGTGCTCCTCATGTTGGGACCTTGATCCGGGCCAGGATTTCGCGAATGACCGGGGCTGCATCGGGATGCCCGGCCTGCTTCCACCCACGGGTCACCAACCGATGGGCCAGTGCAGCCTCAGCCAGGGCTTTGACGTCGTCGGGTGTCACATAGTCCCGGCCCGCAGTGACCGCCGATGCTTGGGCCGCGCGATAAAGGCCCAGGGCAGCACGGGTACTGGCTCCAAGCTCGATATCCGGGTGAGATCGTGTTGATTCGACGATATCAAGGATATAATCAGTGACCGATTGTTCAACCCTGATTGCTCGTGTGAGTTGTTGGAGAGACGAAATCTCAGCCGGGGAGATAACTGGTTCCAGGGCATCGACCAGTTCCCCAGCACGATGTTGGGTCAGGATGGCGCGTTCGGCCTCCCGGGCCGGGTAGCCGACTCGGACTCGCAAGAGGAATCGGTCGAGCTGGCTTTCGGGCAGTGGGTATGTTCCTTCGAATTCGTGCGGATTCTGTGTCGCGACGACAAGAAACGGCGGACCGAGCGGCCGGGTTCCCCCATCCACTGTGACTTGCCGCTCGCTCATCGCCTCCAGGAGTGCCGACTGGGTTCGAGGCGTGGCCCGGTTGATCTCATCGGCGAGAACCACCTGGGCGAAGAGTGGGCCGGGCTGGAAGAGGAATTCACCGGTCTTCTCCCGATAGACGGTCACCCCGATCAGGTCACCCGGGAGGAGATCCGGGGTGAACTGGATGCGCTGGAAGCGGCAGGCCAGACTGCGCGCGATGGCTTTCGCAAGGAGCGTCTTGCCGACACCGGGAACGTCTTCGAGCAGGAGGTGCCCGTCGGCCAGCAAGGCGATCACCGCGAGTCGGATGACGTCTGGCTTGCCGAGAAACACCTGGCCGACGTTCCCTTGCAGGACGTTCAGGACGCCGGTGAGATCTTGGGAGGGTCGGGTGGGGGAAAAGATCATCGGTGCGGACGATGCAGTCAAAGGGGCCACCTCGTGTACCGGGGGTTGGGACAGGAAGGTATCTCCGACCCGGGAGAGGAGAGATATTATAGAGACTGGATAGGCTTTCCGGCCTCAGGGTAGTGCCCAGGGCTTCCGCCCTGGGCTCAGAACGAACGCCCCATCCGGGGCTCAGAGCCAGCGGTCGCAGGCCGCGAAGATTCGGGTTTTGAGCCGCGGAGCGGCGGCCGTTCTTAGCCCAGGGCGGAAGCCCTGGGCACCCAGGCGAGCATACAGTTCCCCCCGAGACACCGAACCCGACCGGTTCAACTTGTGAGTGCGCGGGCTCACATCGTTGGTGAGAAGAGGTGGAGGTAGTCCGCCGATGACGCAGATAAAATACTGATCAAACAATATTTCACTTATCAAAATTTCATCTGCGGGCCGTTCTGATTCGCCACCTCAGGTTGAGGGCTCATTCGCCCTTCTCGATGGGGACTGGGGCCTCCCCGATCCCACCCCGGAGGTTGGGGTTGACCGGGCGAGCGATCATCCGCTCCTCGGCCGCCCGCAGGTCCGCCTCGCGTTCGGCTTCTTCTGCTGCTTCTTCGGCAGCCTCCTTGGCCTTCATGATCGCTTTCAGGCTCAAGGAGATCCGTCGGTTTGAGGGATCCACGCTGAGAATCTCGACCTCCGCGGTCTGACCCTCCGACACGACATCCCGGACTCGCCTGACCCGTTGGAGGGAGAGTTCGGAGACGTGGATCAACCCCTCGATCCCCGGCTCGAGTTCAACGAATGCCCCGAAGTCCGCGATGCGCGTGATCTTCCCGGACACACGGGCTCCGGGCTTCATCCGCTGGGAGAAATCGTCCCAGGGGCTCTTCGTCAGGGCTTTCAGACTCAAGCTGATTTTGCGAGTCTCGAAGTCGACCCGGTTGACCAACACCTCGGCTGTGTCCCCGACCTTGAACAGCTCGTTGGGGTCGTTCACCCGCTGCCAGGAGATCTCGGAGACCGGGATCAGCCCGTCCGCACCGCCAAGGTCGACGAAGACCCCGAATGGCTTGACCGACCGGACAATCCCCTTCTTGACCTGGCCCTCGGCCACAGTGGCCCAGAACTCCTCGGCTTTCTGCTGTCGCTCCCGCTCCAGAACGGCCCGACGACTGACGATCAGGTTCCGTTCCTCGGGGACAACCTCCGCCACCATCACCTTCAGACGTTGGTTCACGAACTGGTCGAGATTTTCGACCCTGTACAGATCGAGCTGGCTGGCGGGGAGGAATCCCTTGATTCCGTTCACCTCCACCGTAAGCCCGGTTTTGTTCTTGTTTGTTCCCGTGACTCGCGCTTCGATGATCATCCCGTAGGCGATTTTCGACCAGTCGGTGACGACCTGGGCAGCCCCTTCGCGCGTGAGGATGAGTAATCCATCGCCTGCATCATACCTCTCGATCTCGAATTCGACCGACTCGCCGACAACCGGAGTGCGGCCCTCAAACTGCTGGATTGGCAACACCCCCTGGCTCCGGCCGCCCGGAACCTCGACGAACACATCCTTCCCGTGAAGCCCAACGATCACGCCGACCTTCCGTCCACCAAACGCCCCAGCCGTTTGCGGCGTCTGTGTGGACTCGACCTTGGCGACGGTTGTCTGGACGTCGAACCCGGCCATGGCCTGGCTCATCTCGTCCTCGATCATCTTGTCGAGTTCCCGGTTATTCGGCTTGAAGGCCCCAAACTCCCGGGGGCCGAGTTGATCGGGCTTGCCTCCAGGGTTCTGCGGGCGGTCACTACGGGGAGCGGGGCTCCGGCCCTGGGGAAAGGGTCTGTTGGTCCCTCCCGGCCTCGGCGCGCCAGGCTGTGGAGGTCGGCCGGGTCCACGAGGCGGGACGCCTCGCGGTGGGCCGCCTGATGCCTGTGCAGGCGGGGCTGACTGGACAGGGGGGGTGACCGGCGGAACCTGGGGTTGCTGGTCCTGGGCGGGCGGGGTGGGAGTGATCGAGTCGCTCATCGTTCATCCTCTCGGGGGCCGCGCGGCCACGGCCCGTCTGGAGAACTTATCAGACACGGGGGCGAACGACAACGGAACCCCAGTTGGTGTATTTTGACAAAATAGGTTCGACTCTCTTCATGGATCAGCGGTTCGGAGCCAACTGCCACCACTCGTAGGATCTGCCGTCGGGAGTCATCTTTCCTAGAATCGGTTCATGTTTCGTCTCCGAGCACGGTGGTTGCCGCTCCTGAAACTGTCAACGGCAATAGTAATCGCCACGGGGGTGGGTCTGCACTTCGCCCGGATCTTGCTGCAACCGGAACTCGACCCGTACCCTTTCGCTTTCCGGGCCGAATATCTGATGCCGGCAGGGTTGTTGTACATCCTCGCCCATTGCCTCTGGGGCTGGTTCTGGGTGAGGCTCTTGCGGAATCAGGGGGTGGGAGTCACGTTCTGGGAGGGACTCCGGGCCTATTTCGTCAGCCAGTTCGGAAAATACATCCCCGGAAAGGTCTGGGTCATCGGGATCCGCGTTGGGATGCTCCGAGGCTACGGGTCCCAGCCGGGCAGCCGTGAAGACCAGCGCCGGAACTGGCTGCCGGTTTTGGTGACTTCGACTTACGAGACTCTGACCAGTATGGCCGCTGGGGCAATTGTGGCTGCCACACTGCTCCCCTGGGTCGGTGTGTTGCCAGACGCAGTTGCACGGAACACGGGTTTTGTGCTCGTGATCGGTGCGCTGCCTCTGGCACTCGGAGCTCTCAACCGAGTGGTCGCTCGCCGGCTGGCGATTCGCAGGGGGCCGGATGCGCCGGCGCTTCCAAGCCCACCTCTGGGGCTCCTCGCCCAGGGGCTCTTGCTGGCGGTTGGTGGATGGTGTTTGCTGGGGGTCAGTCTTGGGCTTGTTGTCCAGGCGGTCGCCCAGGATCCACCGGATTGGAACCAGGACGCAGCCCTGTGCGACTTTGGGGCCGTTGCGTTGTCATACATCGCGGGGTTTGTGGTTTTGTTCGCACCTGGTGGGCTGGGAGTCCGAGAGTTGGTACTGGAGTATGCTCTCCGACCGCGGTTTGAACCGGCGCTGGGGTTGACCCTTGCAGACGCTCAGGCTGTGGTGGTCGCGCTGATCTTGCGGCTCACCTGGACGGTGGCGGAAGTGGCATTTGCAGTCGCGTTGTACGTCTGGGGGCCGAGGAGATCCGCGGCCACCGATTGATCGATCCCGCCAGAAGGCGAGTCCAGCCCGCTTGATGCGTCAGCGAGCGGGGAAGCGGAGCTGCGGAATGTCTGAGCCGGTCGCACCTGTCGTTGCCCCGATTCTGTCGGGGGGGAACGGCCGACCCGACCCCGGGGGAAGCGGGATCGGACCCGCTCGACCCCTCGACCTGGATCTCGTCTCCCTGGTCATTCCTCTCCTGAACGAGCAGGAAAGTCTCAACCCGTTACATGCTGAGATTGTTGGTGTAGCGACATCCGGGGGAATTCGGGTCGAAATGGTATTCGTGGATGACGGGAGCACGGATGGGTCGTGGGGTGTGATTACAGCCCTTGCCGCGACCGACCCGCGAGTGCGAGGAGTCCGGTTCCGACGGAATTTTGGGAAAGCAGCGGCACTGGCTGCCGGGTTCAAGGCCGCACGTGGAGGGTGGATCGTGACTCTCGACGCCGATCTCCAGGACGACCCGCACGAGATCCCACGGTTCCTGGGAGCCCTGAAGGGTGGACTGGATGTGGTCAGTGGCTGGAAAAAGGTCCGACACGATCCGTGGCACAAAGTCTTTCCGAGTCGGGTGTTTAACGGTGTTGTTGGGGTAGTGACGGGGGTCAGGCTGCACGACCATAACTGCGGGATGAAAGCGTATCGGGCCGAAGTGTTGCAGGAAGTCAAACTTTATGGTGAGCTGCACCGGTTTATCCCGGTCCTGGCCGAGGCGAGGGGGTTCCGCGTCGGTGAGTTGGTGATTCACCACCGGCCCCGGAAATTCGGTCGCTCGAAATATGGACTGCGGAGATTCGCGAAAGGATTACTCGATCTGGTGACGGTCAAGTTTCTGACCGGGTTCGGGCACCGCCCCCAGCACTTGCTCGGGCACGTCGGTCTGCTTCCTGCCGGAGTGGGAGTACTGGGGCTGGTCGGTCTGACGGTGAACGCTGTCGCGCGGTGGGTCGACCCGAGCGTTGGCTTCGGACCGCTTGCCCAGGTAGTTGGGACAGTCCTGGCAGTCGGGTTGCTCCTGTTCGGTACACAACTGTTGATCGCCGGGTTGATCGCCGAACTGATCGTCGATCGTGGACCGGAGGATCTCGAACCTTACTGCATCGCGGAGTGGACCCCCCCGCTCGTCGCCCCTCAAACGGACCCGCACTGATGGCTGGCACGTCTGACGCCTCCGACCTCCGCCGGTCGGTGTATCTGTTGCTCACTGCGGTGTCGGTGGCGATCGCGGCTGCCAAGGTGGTCGGGGCGGAAAACGTGCTGGAACCGAGTCGATATAAGTCACCGGCAGCGGATGGGTATGGCAATGAACGGGAGCGGAAGTGGCCCACCGAACGGCCCGACCCAACACCGATGTTCAGCTCGAATGATAAATCCCGCTGGGCGACGGTGAGGGCCATTGTCGAGGATCGAACCTACGCAATTGGAAAGCGGACCTACCCAGATTTGAAGAACCCCAAGATCTACAGCGATGTTGGGATTCTCGCCGAGCCCCAGTACAAATCCCTCGACATTGTTCTTCGCCCCCTCGACCCTGCCACTGCGACAGGACCGGCCGAGACAGAATTTTATTCGAGCAAACCCCCACTGTTCGCAACTCTCCTGGCTGGAGAATACTGGGTTCTGAAACGGTGTTTGGGGTGGTCGATCACCACCGATCGGTGGCTAGTCATTCCAACGATTCTCTTCACCGTCAACGTGATCCCATTTGCAGTGTATCTCATACTTCTGGCGAGGCTGATCGAGGCGACGGGGAAAAGCGACTTCGGGCGGTTGCTGGCATTTACCGCGGCCTGTTTCGGGACGTTTCTCGTCACCTTTTCGGGGACGCTCAACAATCACCTCCCAGCCGCAATCTGTGTGTTGTTTGCGACTTACCCACTCCTGCGTGCGGTTGTCGAGAATCGCGACATGATGTCCGGAGGTTATGCGTGTTGCGGGTTTTTTGCCGGATTTGCCACGACATTTGACCTCCCCGCCGCAGCGTTTCTGGCCGGGATTGGTGTCCCGTTGCTTGTGGCCCGGCCCCGGCAGGCTGTGTTGTTTTTCGTCCCGGCCGCAGCCGTTCCGCTTGTCTGCCTGTTCGCCTGTAATTACGCAGCGATGGGAACCTTCCGCCTCCCCTACAGCGAGTTTGGCGGACCGTGGTATACCTTCGAGGGGAGCCACTGGGCGAAACTCCAGCTCCCGACCCGGCCGCACGGGATCGACTTTGCGGATGAGCCGAAGGATGTGTACGCTTTCCATTTGCTCTTCGGCCATCATGGTTGGTTCAGCCTGACCCCGATCTGGTTCCTGGCTGTGGTCGGCTTGGTGTCGGTCGGTCTCCACAGCGCGCGGGACCTCAAGAAGCTGGCTGGTGGTGGGAAGGGCTCGGTGTGGACTGTGCCTCTGTTCTCCGGGATGGTTCTGGCTGTTTCGATTGTCGTCGTGGGGTTCTATGTTGACCGAACCAATAATTACGGTGGCTTTACGAGCGGCCCACGGTGGTTATTCTGGCTGACACCGCTGTGGGTGCTGGCGATCCCTCCTACAGCTGATCGGCTGGCGAATTCGGCGACTGGTCGGCTCGTCGCAGCGATCCTCCTGGGCGTGTCGGTGCTCTCTGTCTTTTACCCGGCCTGGAACCCCTGGCGACCGCCGTGGATACTCCAGTGGATGGAGTTCATGGGGTGGATTGGCTACTAACTGACAGGAATACACTATGACTGATCAGCCCCCTCCACCCGACATTCCGATGGTGGTTCGCGTACCACCAGATCCCCCTATTGTGGAACGGGTTTCGTTGTCGCGACCCAGACGTCCGCGACCCGGCCTCCTTGACGGTGCATTGCTGACCATTGGATTCGCAATCGTCTTGTTCGGCACAATCATCGTCCTTGTACTCGCCGCTTTTGCCTGGGTTGCGCTCACAGCGGGTCCTGCAGGCTTGAAAGCCACGGCAGGCGCGAACGACAAGAGTCTCGCATCCTTGCCGCCCATTCTGCAGGAGGTGTTGGCGTGGTCCTTTCCGATCGCCTATGCAGTGGGCTTGGCGTATGCACTTGGCGTTCTGTGGCTAGTCGTGGGTCGTGGGTGGGCAGCGCAAGCAGGTCTCGCCAGATTCCCGATTGCTCACCTCATGCTGGGGCTTCTTACCCTTCCCGGCTTCATCATCGTGAGCGACATGCTCGCCAAACTTCTCTTCTGGGTGTTCGAGATGTCCCCCCCTGACCAATCCGGAGAACTCGGCGATCTCTTCCGTCCTTTTCACTGGTCGTTCGCAGTCATCGCTGTCGGGATCTGCCCAGGGGTCGTCGAGGAGTTGTGGTGCCGGGGATTCCTGGGGCGCGGGTTTATCGGGCGGTATGGCTGGGCCGGGGGCATCCTGCTCACCTCCCTGGCGTTCGGGATGCTCCATGTGTACCCACTGCCATACGTTCTGGTGACAGCCGTGATGGGGGTGGGGTTGCACTTCACCTATGCGATGTCACGGTCGCTCTGGGTGCCGATCACGATCCATGTGCTCAATAACAGTTTTGCTGCGCTGGTTGCGGTGGACGCAATCCCGACCGGCCGGATGGAACGGTCGCTGACCGATTCACCGGCCCTCGTTGTGAGTCTGGCCCTTGCGTTACTTGTATTTGCCGGGCTGGGGATGTGGACGGCCCGCGGTCGGGTTCAGGTCGACCCGACCGCCCCAGTCCCGCTCCGCGGGGTCATGGTGCCCGCAGGGTCGGACGTCATCAAGGACACCCGGCCGAACCTGATCCTGGTGGTTGCGACGGCCGTCTGTTCGGGCAGTTTGCTCTGGTTGTTGTTCGGGTGAGGCCCGAGCCGTCTTGCCTGACGGGAAGTGGGCGTTCTATGGTGAATAGGGCTTTGACACCGCAGACATCACGTATGGCCACAAACCCGAGCGCGTTTCTCGTTGTCCGCCGGGAAGACGGATTCGGGGACGTTTATCCCCTGCAAGACGGCATCCGCTTCAGCATGGGTCGCGCGCCAACCAACCGCATCGTGCTGCGGGACGAGTTGTGTAGCCGCGAGCATGCCGAAGTCTTCCCAGAGGAAGGGAGATGGTTTGTCCGGGATCTCGGGAGCCTCAATGGGACGCACCTCAATGGAGAGCAGCTCCGGAAAGACCGTCGGTTAGAAGCGCGGGACGATCTGCGGGTGGGGCGGGTTCAGTTTGTCTTCATTGAGGATCTGACCCAACTCCCGGACCTGCCTCAGCTACGGTCCCCGACAACCGAAAAAGGGGACGGCCTGGAGATCAAGAAGCGGCTCGGGCAGACCCGCTACCTTCCCCCCGCAGCCCCACCTCAAGGGACCACTCAGTCCGCCGAGCCGATTCGGCAAGACACCCGGGTTCCCCCGGCCCAGGCTGTTTCCGTGCTTTATCGCCTCGCCCTCGACATGGCCGACGCAACGACCCCAGCCGAACTCGGGGAGTTGGTGGTTGACGCCGTCTTCCGGGCGACCCCAGCCGAAGTCGGAGCGGTTCTTGCCCTCAAGGATGGACGAGAGCTGGAGCCAATGGTCTACCGCAACCGCGGACCCGGCCAGCCGACCTACCACAAGGTGTCGAACTTCGTCAGCCACGAGGTTCTCTCCAGTAAGCAGGCCGTCCTGGCTGAGAATGTGGCGCTGGAACGCCACTTGAAAGACCGGGACAGCATTGCCGAGTTGCAGGTTGCGAGCCTGATCTGCGCTCCCATCATGGCTGACGACCAGATGCTCGGTCTGCTGCACCTCTATCGGACCTCGCCTGCCACTCCGCTGAACCCCGACGACCTTGAATTCACCCTCGCGGTCGCCCGCCAACTCGGGACAGTCTGGCACCGGCTCCGGCGGCAGGCAACTCTCTCCGTTCAGGTGAAGAGCCTCAAGGACCAGTTACGGATTGAAAGTGAGCTTGTGGGGGGAAGCCCTGCCCTGGGGAAGCTGGAGACTCAGATTGGGCGGGTTGCGGAAACCAAGGCGACCGTCCTGATCCGGGGAGAGAGTGGGGTCGGGAAGGAACTCGTTGCGCGCGCAATCCACTCGTCCAGTCCAAGACGGGATGCTGCCTACATCTGCCTGAATTGTGCCGCCTTGACCGAGACCCTTCTGGAAAGCGAGCTGTTCGGGCACGAGAAGGGGGCGTTCACGGGAGCGACGGAGCGAATGATCGGAAAGTTCGAGGCCGCCGATGGCGGGACGATTTTCCTGGACGAAATTGGTGAGATGGCTCCGTCGACACAGGCAAAGTTCCTGCGGGTACTGGAAGGACACCCGTTCGAGCGAGTCGGCGGGAATACCCCGCTGAAGGTCGATGTTCGGGTCGTGGCAGCAACGAACCGACAACTCGAAGAAGCGGTTCGGGCCGGGACGTTCCGCCGAGATCTATTTTACCGTCTCCAGGTCGTCCAGATCGATGTCCCCCCTCTCCGGGATCGGGCTGACGATATTCCCTTGATCGCGGACCACTTTCTCAAGCGGTTCGTTCGCGAAACCGGGCGAAAAATTCGTGGGTTCAGTCCAGCAGCTGTCGAGAAGCTCAAGGCTCACCGGTGGCCGGGGAATGTCCGGGAGTTGCGCAATGTGGTCGAGCGGGCGGTTGCGCTCGGGTCCGGGCCGATCATTGATGCGCCCGATATCTGGCTGTCGGAACTCGACATCGGGTCCGTGTCGACTGTTACGGCTGGAGGGTTCGCATATAAGCCCGAGTCGATTGAGGAAGTCGAGAAACGACACATCCTGGAGACGCTTCGACATACCGACTGGAACAAGTCCCAGGCAGCCAGCATCCTGGGGATCGAACGCTCGACGCTCGACCGCAAGATCAAAGGTTACGGCCTGGTGAAAGAGAGGTAGGTCCCCCGAGTGGCGAGGGGAGTTGCTCCTCCTGCCTTTTTAGGGAAGGGAGCTCGAGGGTTAGGTTCTCCGTCGTCTTATACGTGAACCCGCAGAGGCTATCTCATTCCAGGAGCAACCATCGGTCTAATGGGAGGGCGNNTCCCATTTGTACGTCTAATCGTCTTTTTAGAGATGCGAGAGCCTCAACGGGTTCCTGTATCAGGAGGATGTCACCAGGCTAGCATGGATCACCACCCCGTCCTTGGCGAGAACGGAACCGTGCCACTTGCCGTCAGGTTCCCCGCGGTATTCCTCACCGAGACCGGCTGCGGGAACCGCTTCCCAGCCCTGGGTCCGGAACGCGGTGATTGCCTCCCTGACCTCGGTTTCGCTCGGTGGGGGAGCATCAGCGGCTTCGAGAGCATCCATCGTGGCTCCGGAGAGCAAGCGCGGCCACACCTCCCGGCATGTGTTTGGACAATCGAATATGTCCACGAGAACCACTTTTCCGCCGACTGCAACAGCTAACCCACTCGCCCCTTCGGGATATCCCATGTGTGAGAGATGTTCGTCCACGGCTTGCTTTGCAGCGGTGAAGGTGTCGGACATCGCCATCGTGGGCGAGGATGTTCCGTGGGAGGACATCTGCCGACTCACTTCCGACCACACCCCACTCTGGTCGGACCCGTGACCCCGGCCCGCCTTGGCAGAGCCGCTCACGGAGGACTTGAGTACCCCCCGGAGTTTGGCCGAAGAGCCCGTTTGCGAGGGTGAGAAGTGCTTTGAGGTGTACCTCCATCTCCCCTGCTCCACGCAACTGACCGGCAGCACGGTCCGGACCCCCGCCCCGATCAGAACCGAGGTGTTCAGCACCCGGTTCTGCTTCGCTCCACGCAGCTCTTCGCCTTCGATAAAGAGGACTGGGCGATCGCCTTTGTTTTCGACCGCGAGGCGTGGCACGTTACCGCCCTCGGTCGCTTCCTCGACCACCACCGTCCCGTCGGCGAGGGCCGGGCCAGCCAGCCGGTACGAGGCCGGGATTGGCTGATCGGTGTAAAGTGGGAACACGGAGAGTCGGGCGTGGGTGAGGGGAGAGCCGACGCGAACCTCGGATGTGGTGAACATACGCACCTTCTTGGACATGCGAACGAGAGGGAGAGAGAACCGCCACAAGACTATTCGCTCCCGGCTAGTGAATCTTTCATCGGCCCAGCCAGGACCGGGAGCAGGTGACCCTCTTGACATGCTGGCGGCTGGGAGGCGTCTGGGATACGGAAGCGAAATCGAATTGGATGACTTTTCCGGGGTTTCTTGGCATGGACTTTACAGCGGTTATCTTCGTGCCCGCCCTGGTCGGGTCCGTGATTACGGGATTCGTGTTCGCACTATTCGCTGCGCATTACTACCTCACCGTTCTTCAGAGTACTGCCGCTGGGTGGAAACGGGTGACATGGCCAGCCGAGCCCATACTGGACCAGTTCTGGAAAGTGTTTTACCTGGCCTGGTTGTTGGTTCTGTGGCTCGGCCCCGCGTGGATCCTCGGGCGGGGACTTGGCCGCGGATCGGAGGGGGTCTGGATCACGTATGCAGTGCCGTTTGTGGCCTTGTGGATTTGCTACCCGATCAGTCAACTCTCCTCCCTTGGTGGCCCCACGATCTGGCTCCCGCTCCATCCCGAAGTTTTCGACAGGCTCGCGCGTCGTCCGTTCGCGCTTGTGGGTTTCCTCATCCTGAGTGCGGGTGTGTTGGCGGGGCTCATCGCAGCGTTTCGCGCGGTGTTTATTACATCCGGGCTCCACTGGCTCTTCATTGGAAGCCCACTGATGATCATCGCAGCTCTCGTTTACGCCAGCCTACTCGGTCGGCTCTCGTTCGCGATCTCGTACACGAAAACCATGTTTTCCGGGCGAAAAAAGAAACGGTCACCGGAGACCACTGAGTCCAGGCCCAAGCCCGTGAAACAGGGGGATGACGGAAATGACGAGACAACAGGCACGGACGATGGATCGGCATTCGTGCAACCCAGCGACCTGCCCCCGATTGACACTCCAGACGAGGGGCCACTCTCAGGTTACGATGTGACATTCGATGCTCCACCCAAGAAGGCCGGTAAGCGGGTTCGGGCGGAGATGGCGGAAGCCGCAGATCAGACTGACAATCCCGATTCCGAGACGCGAAGCAAGTCGACTCGCCGGGTGCGCGCGGAATTGGACGAAGATGACGCCGCTTACGATGTCACTCAGACAGAAGCGATTCCCGAGGAGCGTGCACCCCAAAGCGTCTTTGAGCCGAGAGCGGATGAGATGCGACTCCTCAACCGGGACGACAAGCCAAAGCCCCCCAAACGAGTCTGGACGCTCGAAGTGCTGGCATTCCTCTTCGACCCTGGCGCGATTGCGGTCATCGGGCTCCTGTCGTTTCTGTGCATCGCGGTGGGGGGAATGGTGCGGATCGCGCGGGCACTTAACCCCGTTGCAGGGGAACCGTAGCACCACCGGACAGAACTCCTCGACTGGGAGGCAGAGTAGAGCGAAACCGCCCTTTGGCTCCCCCTTCCTTCTTAGGGAAGGGGGTTTGGGGGGTTAGGTTCCGCCCTCACCGCCCTTTGGCTCCCCCTTCCTTCTTAGGGAAGGGGATTGGGGGGTTAGGTTTTCTGCGGAAGTCCTTTGGATTTGCATGTCTCCCCGCGGACGAGCCTGTCATTCGTGATGCGCGATAGAATAGCCTCTCGACTCGCCCTTCACATCGTCTCGAAGGATGAATCATGCCGAAGTTGACAGTCGAGGGGGTTGGGGCGTTTGATGTGGCCGATGGGAAGCGGCTCATCCTGGCTCTGACGGATGATGCCAAAGTTGACCAACTCCACGCTTGCGGGGGGAACGCCCGATGTACGACATGTCGGGTCGAGTTCGTGACCGGTGAGCCCGATCGCATCACCGAGGCCGAAAAGGCCGTCCTCGCGGCCAAGGGTGTCACCGGCGTCCGGCTGAGCTGCCAGATCGTCTGCGACCACGACATGACAGTGCGGTGTATCAGTCGACTCGCCGGGAGCGGTCGCGTGGACGCTGGAAAACGACCTCAGGATGCGATTATTCCGCCCCCGGTCTGGATTTCTACGACTTCTTGAGCTGGGCCCGGAGATTGCCCTTGTGGTCGAGAATCGGGCGCGCTGTCCATGTCGCGCTGACCCTCTCGGCGGTCGTATGTTGTGCGTGGTCGCTGTTCAGAGAATCTCAGCGTCCAGACCCAGGCTTATACGACTCACACGCTGACAGGTTCTATCATCGCCAGCGATGGCCCGGAACGTGACCTCGGATGGCCGCTTGGGGTAACGGAGGTACTGGAGTCCAAGGTCAGTTCGCTGACCGAGAATTGCTGACACACGGTGTTCCACGTTCAGTCCACGAACGCGAACTCGTTACTCAGGAGCAACACCTGGGCATATTGCTCCCACGGGCCGAACGCGCCATCACTCTTCCCACCGCTGCCGACGAACGCCCGGCCAAGCCCCATCTCGTCGGGAGTCGGGTTCCGATTCAACACCGCCCGGTAAATCCGGATCACTTTCTCGTCGGTGGACTTCGCCGCGATCACCTCCGGGCGATTGACCAGGGCTTTCGCTTGCTCGGTCACGAATGGGCTATTCAGCAGGAAAAGGGCTTGCTGGGGGACGGTGGTCTGGAATCGCTGTGGGCTGTGCTGATCCGGACTGGCCAGGTCGAACACGCGGAAGGTGCCCGGGAGGTTCGATCGGTCGAGCATCCCGTACACCGTCCGACGTGTTGTAAAGGGAGCCTTGAACAGGTCGACTGGCCTTCCCCCCACCGTCAGGTCGAGCCGACCGGCAGCGAAAAGGAGCGAATCTCGCATCGCTTCAAAGTCGAGTCGGCGGCGGTTCTGCCGACCGAGTAAACGGTTGTCGACGTCTTCAAAGTCACTCCGCGTTCCACGGCCCGCATTCCGGGTTCCCGAAGACTGTTGGTATGTTGCCGAGAGCATGATCCGCTTGTGGAGTCGCTTCACATTCCATCCGTCGGCTGTGAACCCCGCCGCCAGCCAGTCGAGGAGTTCCGGGTGAGTTGGGGGGTCGCTCCGTAGGCCGAAATCGCTCGGCGTGCGGACCAATCCCTGGCCGAAGTGTCCGGCCCAGACCCGGTTCACGAACACACGGGCAGTGAGCGGATTGTCCGGACTGGCAATCGCACGGGCCAGTTCCAGTCGCCCGCTTCCGCTTGTGAACGGCTTGCGACTTGGTCCGGCTGCCACCCCGACCATCTGCCGTGGGACGGCCGGGCCGCGATTCCCCGGATTGCCGCGGAGAAAGACAACCGGTTCGACGATCGGGCCGTCGTTCAAAACGTGAGCCCGCGGCGGGGCGGCGGGGCTGGTCGCCTTGAACACGTCGATTTTCTTTCGGACCGCAGCGATCTGGTCCCGGTCGAGTCGGTTGAAGATCTTGTCGGCGTCGGCGATGGGAATGTCCGTCGGTCCGCCCGGCCCGAGGACAGCGGCCAGGGTCGGTTGGCCCTTCGGGGCGTCCGCGATGAGCTTCGCGACTGCTCCCAGCGCGGCCCGGAAGGTCTTCGGTTGAGCATCGGCCAGCGCCTTGATGACCAGCGGGTGCGCGGGTTTATTCGGGTTCTTGCCGAGCCCAGCGATCACATCCGGTGCCTTGGCCGGGAAGTCGGCCTCGGGGATCTCGTGGAGTTGCCCAAGCGGCCAGAACACCGGCGAATCCGCCTTGAGTTGCCCGGTGAGATACTCCCGCCACCGCCCGAACACAAATCCACTCAGATCGCGCTCCCGGACAACAGCGGGAACTCGCCCACCCGCTCTGTCCTTGGTGTCCAGAACAGCCCGGATGTATTCGGCGATCCCGTCTGCTGACCGGAGTTTCGCCACTGTCGCAGCGTGGTGTTTGGCGACTTCTGCGGTGTAGGCGGCTTCCCGCTTCGCCAGCTCTTTCTCGAACGCCTCGACCTCCGCGGTCAACTTGGTCTCACCCAGCAGCGGAAGGTCTTTCGGTTCGACTGAACTGGCGAAAATTCCATAGAGCGAGTAATAATCCTTGATCGGGATCGGGTCGAATTTGTGGTCGTGGCACCGGGCGCACCCAACCGTCAGGCCCATCAACCCACGTGTGACGACATCGATGCGGTCGTCGATAATGTCCGGCGTATTATTGAGGAACCGCCGACCGAGAGTGAGAAAGCCCATCGCGGCGAGGGCCTTGGAGTCACCATTGGTTGGGAGTTTGTCCGCTGCGAGTTGTTCCACCACGAACTGGTCGAACGGCTTGTCCTCGTTGAACGCCCGGATGACGTAGTCGCGGTAGGTGTAGGCGTAGGGGAAGTTACGGTCCTCGGTGAAGACGTAACCCTTGGTGTCGGCGTAGCGAGCGATGTCGAGCCAGTAGCGGCCCCACCTCTCCCCGTAGTGCGGCGACGCGAGCAACCGGTCCACGAGATTCTCGAAGGCTTGAGGAGAGTCGTCCTTCTCGAATGCCTCGATCTCCGCAGCCGTCGGAGGTAGGCCGAGTAGGTCGAAGTACACTCGTCGAGCGAGTGTCCGCTTGTCGGCCTGGGGGGCGAGGGTCAGCCCTTTCTCAGCCAGCTTGGCGGCCACGAACCGGTCAATCTCGTTGCGAAGTTCGGCTTTCGGGCCGGGGACTTCCGGTAAGACCGGCAGCCGGATTGGCTGGAAGGCCCAGTGCTTGCGAGGGTCGGCGGTGTTCGCGACGCTGACAGCGGTCGGGTAAGGAGCACCCATCCGCACCCATTCGGTCAGGGCGGCGACGGAGTCGGCCGGGAGCGGCCCTTTCGGGGGCATCGGGAACTCACCTGTCCGACCGACCGACGCGACGAGCCGACTCTTGGCCGGGTCGCCTGGGGTGACAACCGGGCCATTGTCGGCCCCGGCCTTGAGACCCGCGGCGGTGTCGAGCCGCAACCCCGCACTCTGTTTCTTCTCACCGTGGCACGAATAGCACTTCTCGGCCAGGACCGGCCGGACCTTCTTCTCGAAGAACTCAATCCCATCAGGGGATGGGGCGGCAGGATCGGCAGCGACGGAAGGAAGGGCGCAAGCGCAAAGCACCGCATGGGTTGTGAACCAGCGTAACATTCAAATCCCTCGTCGGGACGGGTCGAGTGGCCGAGGCAGGGGGCGAGTGCGGGGAGGCGGGAGTATTCTACCCCACCAAACCCCGGGCGGCGAATCGAGTTCAAGCCTGGAACGATCCTTTTTCATCGGGTCAAACTCGTTGCTCGTGGCCGGTCCAAAATCGGAGAGGCAGGTTTTCGTGGGGAGAGCAGAGGAAATCGAGCGATTCTGGGAATGACGACGCCCGAGGCGCGTGATTAACTCGCCTTGAGGGTATCTCAGGGTTTTTTGTTTTTTTTCTTTCCTCTGAGCACGGCGTCCCTACAATCTGGCCTTTAACTATCAGCAATTGATCAGGTTGACACGATCGGCCCTGTTGCCGAGTTGCCCAATTGCAGTGCCCTTACGCCGGTGCATCATGAGCTCCGATACTTCAACTCATTCCGCCAAAGCTCAAGAACCCATCGCACAGTTTGATGGTCCGCCGCCCGAGGAGCACCCGCTCTATCATGAGGTGGTAACATTGGCTGACATCCTTGGCAAATCTCTAGCCTTCACTGATTTCCACTCATCACATTTAGTCGGTTACAAAGACATGATACATCTGAATAAACTTTCTGATGAACTACGTGCGTTCTGGGGAAATGCGAAGTGCCAAGGTGGGATATATGGCGTGGGTGTCGGGACGGGGAAGACGCCCAAGGATACTTCGCCGAGGGTAGTGTTATACGTTCGTGATCCAGTTCGGTTCAAGAGAATATTTCGGAATTACACTCGTCTCCGGCTCCCAGGGGCCACACACGAACACATCATCCAGTTTGAACAGGTTGGGCTGTTCCGGGCATCTGGCCGGGGGTATACTCGTCCTGCACACTGCGGCTGTTCAGTGGGGCATGCGTATCAATTGGGTGGGAGTATTGGGTGTCTGGTCAATCGCGTGGGCGAGGCGGATGGACAGGTTTATCTCCTCTCAGCTGCTCATGTCTTGGCCGCGAACAATGCAAGCCGCCCAGGTGAACCAATTTATCAGCCGGCCTTACGATACGGCGGAGATCGGAACAATCCATCTCATAGAATCGGGGAGCTTGTGAGTTATACCCCTCTCATCAACGGTGGCACGGGGGATGTGGCAATAGCAAAGCCTGATTCTCGGGTGCATGTCACACCGGTCATCTGGGACCAGCGACACTCCTTATCTCAAGGTGCGACACGAATCAGTCAGGTCGGAGATCGAGTTCCAGTCGGGGGAAGGACACCGAGACTCCGGGAATCGATTATCCTGCACTATGGTGCAGGATCTGATAATGCCGGCTCTGTCGTTGGGACTGTTTATTCTATTCGTACCACCGTCATCGTTCGATTTCCAGGGTTTAATTGGGTGACCCTGCGTAACATGGCGATTGCCGAGTTGAATATTACGGAAGGGGATTCTGGTGCCGGGCTGTATACTCCCGATAACTATTTGGTCGGAATAGTATGCGCACGTGGGCCTGGCTCGGAAAAGCAGAAGCAGAAGCCTGTTGCAGTGTTTACACCATACCCGACAGCTGCCTCTGCCCTTGGGGTTAGCATAGCTGGGGTGTAATATGAGAAAGTGGTGAGTGCTTGGTAGGGTTCCCCATCCTCCCCCGATTACTAGTCGATTTTTCATCGGCGACGGCATTATTCTTGCGGGGAATGATTGCGATGGCAAAGGAAAAAGGGAACGATCTGGTTGATTACGAAGATGAATTGGCGATTGCAGTTGCAAATGCTTACAGTTGGTGGGTTGGGCGAGGGGGTGTAATGGCTGTGGGTTTGGGACGAAATCCGTACCCAGATGCTCGTTCCGAACACCCATACGTCATTGAGGTCTCTGTCGGACCACTCGTCCCAGGGGTCTCAGACGGACCCTTGACCGACCTGCACGAGAGCGAAGAAGTGGTGATGCCAACTGGGGAGCGAATCCGATTGCCTGTCGTCCTTCAACAATCCGACAGTTTTTTTATGGATCAATAATGCTTCTCTTACCCATCCCCAGCCGGTAACTTATCATGTCATGGTGGGACAATTTCTGGAACGTTTATCCTTGGCTTCTTGCGGGGGTTCTATGTAGCTTGGTGATTCCTTGGGCCAAGGCTCAACTCTGGCCTCCCATCGCGGTTGCCGCTAGCGAACAGGCAAGATCTGTTTGGAAAGAAAGGCTATCATGGCTCTGGGCGTCAACTAAGCCGTACTTAGGCTATGTCGTGGCGTCGTCAGCAATTGCATTTTTGCTGTTTATGACCTGTCGAAAAACGCAACTCTCAAGTCCGCAACTCGTTGTTTCGGATGCCGATGCGTTTTTTTTTGGCTTTTTTGCAGACTCAGTGATCGCGAAGATGAACGGCCGAGAGCAGCCACTTACATCAGACGATAACTCTCGCTGAATGGGTGGTTGGGGAAATTGAACCTTTGTGGGCATTTTGGGGCTGGGGCACACCTGAACTTTCCGCTGGACAAATTTGTTCACACAGTCGACTGTTAATCCGGGATCAATGAGCATTATTCCGTCCAGGTCGCTAAATCGAAATCTGCAGCGCCTTCCCCGTACAGGGGTTTCTAATCGCATGCAGCACACCATTGGTGACTTTAGTTGTTACGTCACCAGAAGTTCGGGCCACTGTCAACTGAATGGCCAGACGAGATTCAGTTCCTTCCCATTTTTTCGGTGAATCCACCTCTACCCCTCCCTCATATCTTTTCTAAGATACGAGTTACCCCCTTTGGGGACTGGGTACGATCTCTGTGTCGTAAGTCTTTACACAACCGTCGATTAGGTTTGCCAAGAAGACCGACTGCGGTAGGTGTTCGGTATGTGGATTCTGCTTGCCTGGGATTTCGTCGCATTGGGCGAGCAAGAATCTCCAAACCGAGTCTGCAAGCCTGTTTTCTGCCCGGACCCCAGCCTCTGCTACGCTATTTTCGGCCGCCCATCGGAGAAGCGATCAGATGCTGTGTCGGATGGCAGGCATGCTTCCCTCTGCTGATCACCGCGGTAAGATTGTTCGGCGAACCTTGTTGACAACCGTTCATGGGTGCCATGTATGGTTCAGCCCGAGCTGAACCTGACTGACCCCGTGAGCGATCTTTCCCGGGTGGCGACTAGTGGATCACCGTAGCAAGTTCTCCGAGGATGCGCTCCCGTTCGAGGTGGTAGAGCGAATCCTCTTCCTCGATGGCTCGCCAAATGCTGGGTGGAGCATTCCCCGGCAAGTCAAGTGGCTCGAGGATCTGCTTCGGTCTGCCCCCCGGGCAAACCGTGTCTGCGGTCGCTTACGGGCGTTACTCAAGCGTTCAGGGATGGGCGCACTTGACAACCTAATGAAACACATCCGTCAGTTCGGAGGCGAAGCCCGATGCCTCGGCGGTATCCTTGGTTGTAGAGTGTCGACCAACGGAGATTCGTCGCCACTTCTGGAACTCATCGTTCGAAAAGCCGATGTGAGGCGGTTCACCCAGGTTCTTGGAGGCCGGATTTCTGTGTCCGTCTACCCGAATGGTCCTGCGCACCACATCGTAATGATCTCCGATGATTCCACCTGAAATGGCACAATCTGACTTGCTTCGCTCAAAGCCCAGCCTTCCCTTTTGGCTTCGAAAGTCGACCGAGAGGGCCACAATCCCTCACCCAGCCACTCGATTCTTCGCATCTTCGCCAAATCTGTTAGACATTTTATATTGCAATCTAATTAATATTATAATATTAATATTAGTGCTAACTGTCGCGAGTTGCAAACAAATGAGATTTGTTTGTGATATTAGCTCTTCCATAACTGCTGCTAGTACTGTATGGTGCGTCATATTCAACGCACTAATTCTGTCGGTCTTATTCGTTTCTGGCGACCTCAGCACCCCTGGACAGCCGAGGACGCCTTTCCCTCTCGGTCCGAAAGCCATAAGGTAGATGTATTATGAAGAACCTTCCGCTCCTGACCGCCCCGACTCGATCCCCCGTCGTCCCAACCGGCGAAGGGGAACGGATGGTCCGGACGTTCAGCATGATCAGCCTTGGCTGCCCGAAGAATACG
This sequence comes from Gemmataceae bacterium, assembly GCA_003136315.1. Classification (GTDB taxonomy): domain Bacteria; phylum Planctomycetota; class Planctomycetia; order Gemmatales; family Gemmataceae; genus Urbifossiella. The sequence continues at coordinate 25,561 of PLDW01000475.1, forward strand.
GTCGACTCCGAGCGTATGCTTGGGAAACTCGCCGGGGAGGGGTACGCCCTCCGGCCGGACGCCGATGGGTCCGATGTTGTGGTGGTCAATACTTGCGGGTTTATCGAACCGGCCCGGCAGGAATCGCTTGCGGTCATTCGGGAGATGCTTGCGCTGAAGAAGACGGGCCGAATCGGAGCCGTCGTGGTCGCCGGATGCATGGCCGAACGGCAGCGGGAGACGCTGCTGGAGCAGGTTCCGGAGGTCGACCAGATTGTCGGCGTATTCGGCCGGGAGGACATCGCCCGCGCGGTCGAACTCGCCACCCTGAAGGCGAAAACGACCGGCGGGCTCGGAAGCTGGGAGTTCCCGGCACACGATTTCTTTCCCCCCGCTCCGGTCCGGGCTCTCGACGACACCGCCCGACTCCGGATCACTCCCCGTCATTTCGCGTACCTCAAGATCAGCGAAGGGTGCGACCGCCTCTGTACCTATTGCGCGATCCCCAAGATGCGGGGAAAGCATGTCACCAAGGCCATCGAGGAAGTTGTCCGGGAGGCCCACGAACTGGCTGCGGATGGTGTTCGGGAACTCATAATTGTTGCCCAGGACACGACTTACTACGGATTCGATCTCTACGGCCAGTCCCGACTTGCCGACCTCCTCCGGGCAGTCAGCCAGGTTGATGGAATCGAGTGGATTCGTGTTCTCTACGCCTACCCGGAGCACTTCACCGACGAGGTGATCGAGGCTCTTGCGACCACGGATAAGGTGATCCCCTACCTCGATATGCCGCTCCAGCACATCAACGATCGGGTGTTGAAGAGGATGCTCCGGCGGGTCGATCGGGCCAGTACCGAGAAACTGATCGAACGACTCCGGAAAGATATCCCCGATCTCGCCATGCGGACCACCTTCATTGTGGGGTTTCCGGGTGAGACCGATGCCGAGTACGAGGAACTGAAGCAATTCGTTGTGGGAATGCGTTTCGAGCGGATGGGCGTGTTCCCGTATTCACGCGAACCCGGAACCCCGGCCGACAAACTCGACGGGCACATGCCGGAGGATGTGAAGAAGGCCCGGGTCGCGGGTGTGATGGAGATCCAACAAGGGGTCGCGTTCGGGTGGGCTCAGTCTCAGGTCGGGAGGGAGCACCCCGTGGTGATTGATGGTCTGGACCCCGAGTTTGCAAATCACTTCCGGGGCCGGACTTACGCCGATACTCCGGACATCGATTGCGCTGTCCGGGTGAAGGGGAAGAGCCTCCGGCCCGGGGACTTCGTGAAGGTGAAAGTGACTGCGGCCGATGGGTACGATCTCGCTGGCCGGGCGGTTGGCCGGCCGTGGTAGCCGCACTGACAGTTCACTCGATACCATTTGGTCCGGGTGGCGACATCGTTTACGGCTCACTCAAGCCCCAGGAGACTTCCCCTCGCATCGGCCCCGAGGGATTTGATCAGCCTCAGATCAGATTTCTCCTGAGCCGGTGCGAAAAATCTCCATGCCAATCCGGGTGTTTCAGGTACTCCAGCAACACCGACACTCTGACCGAATGGACCGCTCAAGCTGAGCCTGACGATTGTGATCGGGGCTCCTGCCAGAAGCGCCAGGGGAATGCATGGGTAGGATTCCTCCCCCCTGAAATAATTTCATTTTTCCCGTTGCATCCCTCGACGCAGCCAGCTAAGACTTAACTTAACCTATTGTTTAGGCGATCTCGACTCACATTTTCTCTCCGGATTTTCGCCAGACTCCACCCCGTTTTGTGATCACCGTGAACGTGATGTTCGCCGCTCACATGGTTGGTGGGACAAGACGATGTATATGCATATATTGATACGTATAATTTATTGATACGTATAATCGGGCAAGACTCGATTCTTCGCCCGTATAGACCTCATTGCGGAGGGGGGCGTTCTGATGGACACTACTGTCGCACGGGTGCGCCGGGGTTTCACGCTCATCGAACTGTTGGTCGTGGTCGCGATCATCGCGATCCTGATCGGACTACTGTTGCCCGCCGTCCAGCAAGTCCGCGAGGCCGCCGCCCGGACACAATGTATCAACAACCAGAAGCAGCTCGGGTTGGCCCTCCACAACTACCACGACGTTTTCGGCTGCTTCCCCTCCGCCTGTCAGATTGGGCAGACGTGGTACACCAATTACATACGGCCAGCCCCGCCAAGCGGGATCAATCCGGCGACCGGATACCCCTACGCCGGCCCGTTCTTCAGTTGGACGTACCAGATCTCCCAATATTTCGAGCAAGGGAATGTCTACAATCTGTTCAACAACACTCAGTGGCCCTGGTGGCAGTATCAGGCCAATGGCCAGACCATTAACTCGATCCAAGTCAAGATTATGGCCTGCCCATCCGATCCCCGTGGGGCTCTGATCTGGGACCAGGGGCAGTCCGATGCGTCGGCCATCTCCGAATACCTGGCGGTGAACGGGCGAGATCAGTTTTATGAGGACGGCGGGCAAAACGGGATCCTCTACGTCAACTCCTCCGTCTCGATCGTGACCATCACGGATGGGACTAGCAACACACTGCTCGTTGGCGAGCGACCGCCATCGATCGATCTCCTTTACGGGTGGATGTGGGCCGGGTCGGGAGATTCGCCCTACTACGGGGCGACCGACGTGAATCTTGGGACATCCGAGGTGACCGACGGGGTTCCGAACGGGCCGCGAGATTTTTTCCGCCCCGGGAGCTTTATCGACCCGGGCAACCTCCACCGGTTCCACTTCTGGAGCTTGCATCCGGGTGGTGCGAATTTCCTCTTTGGCGACGGTGGGGTCCGGTTCATCACCTACTCGGCCGGGACGCAATTCGTTGGGACTTATAACGGGGTTCAGTTAACCTTGATGGATGCGTTGGCCTCGCGAGCTGGCGGCGAGCCGGTCAGCCTCCCGTGATCGACTCGGTTGGAAGTGTTCTGCGCGGGAATCTCGCCCTGTTTAATTTCCAAGACATTCTCCCATGACTCGATCGATTCGCAGGGCTCTGGGAATGGTGCTGGCAGCGTGCGTGATCGCTGGTTCCGGGTGTGGAAACCGCAAGGACGACAACCAGCCCAACCCCGAGTTGAAAATTCCCGACATCAAGCCAAGCAGCCGCACCGGTTCAAAGGGCTTGGTGAAAGACCCCACGAAGTAACGCCCGCCTTTCCGACTCTCCTCTCCCCGGATACTTCCTTTTCCCAGCCGTCCAGATGCCACTCCGGCCCGGGACCGGGACAATACACGCATGTCCCGACCGCCCCCGGAGCCCCACCAATGCTGCACCCTCCCACCGGGGGACTCGCGTCCCTTGACTCACCCAAGTCCCCTTCCGAACCACTCCTGAACGTGCCGAACCTGCTCTCGGCGGCTCGCATCCCACTGGCGATCGTGTTGTTTGTGTGCGTGGTCCACCTTGCCTGGCTCGCCGGGCTGGTGGTGTTTCTCGCGGCCACTGCAACCGATTGGCTCGATGGTTGGTGGGCTCGGAAATACGGCCCACTCACTCTCGTCGGACGGAACCTCGACCCGATCGCCGACAAGGTTCTGGTCTGCGGGGCCTTCATCTACCTGATTCCGGTGCCCGCGGCGGGGATCGACCCGTGGATGGTCACGGTCGTGGTCATCCGGGAATTGGTGGTGACCGGTATCCGGGGCATTGTTGAGGCAACCGGAAAGAAGTTCGGGGCGGACTGGTTCGGGAAGCTGAAAATGGGGCTCCAGTGCGCGGTCCTCATCGGAGTGTTCCTGATCCAGTGGTTGCGAACAATGCAAGGAGCCGAGCCCATTTGCACAATCCTGGCACCGATCCAACAGGTCTTGCTCGGGCTCATGCTCCTGGCCACCCTTGGGAGCGGCTTGCACTACCTCGTCAAGGCTTCGCGGCTGATGCGGACGTGATCAATACGGCTAACGGGCAGGGTTGGCGGGCAGAACCTCGAAGGAAGACAATCCGATGATGACATCCACGATCCACCTCCACGGTTCCGCCGTTGCGTTTACCGATACGGCCGCTCAGCCCACCCTCGTTTTGCTCCACGCTTTCCCATTCGATCGAGAGATGTGGCTGCCGCAACTGAAGGCATTCGCGGGGACAACGCGAGTGCTCGCGATCGATCTCCCCGGATTTGGGGCATCGGCGCCCAGCCAGGTGACGTTCACGGTCGAATCCGTGGCGGACACCGTGGCGAAACTGCTCGATGCGGTCACAGGGACCGGGCAGGTGGTGATCGGTGGGCTGTCGATGGGCGGGTACGTGGCGATGGCGTTCGCCCGTCGCCACTCCGGCCGAGTCGCGGGGCTCATCCTGGCCGACACCCGCAGCGAACCGGACGACGCCGCGGCCAGGCAGGGCCGGGAGAAGACGATCGCTCAAGTAACAGAGGTCGGGGCGTCTGGGATCATCAACCAGATGCTCCCGAAGCTCCTGAGCGATGCGACGCGGGCCAACCGGCCAGATGTGGTCAGCACGGTCCTGCGGATCGCATCACGCCAGACCACCGAGGCGGTTGTCGCAGCACTCCTTGCTCTGCGTGACCGACCCGATGCCACCACGGGGCTGGACACGGTGACCGTCCCGACTCTGATCCTGGTAGGTGAACACGATGCGATCACTCCGCCGGTCGTGGCGGCGGCGATGAGTACACGAATCCCGGGGAGCCGGGTCGTAATAATCCCGGGGGCCGGGCACCTGAGCAACCTGGAGAACCCGGACGCCTTCAATGCTGCGGTGATCGAGTTCCTGTCCACGGTTGACCCGGCATTCCCGTCAGTGAAAACGTGAATGTTCGCACGAAGGCGGAATCGGTCGGTGGGTAACGTACTCGCGCCGTTGCCAGGGTCTCCCCAACACTCCGTGGAAACGTCCCCACCCGCTGCGGTTCCCGCACATCCATTTCAGATGCCGTTGTAGACGGCATGTTCGGCGTAGTCGAACCTGTTGCGTGAGCGTCCCTTCATACCGGCGGGTCGGCCGATTGGCATCACCACCCACGGCCGATTACAGTGGAGTGAAAGACTCGGGGCTCTCCCCGGTGGCCCGGGTCGTGACAATTCGGGCGGCTCCCGACTCGAGGGCAGCCATGGCATCGCGCCCCCCATTTCGGCGTAACCACTCCGATCCACCCGCGGACCGCCCGGTTGGCCCCGGCCGGTCCCCAGCCCTCCGCTATCGAGTCTGTCTTCATCGGACAGCCGACAAGGAGCTGATGTTTGTCGTCCGGACCGTCATGGATCTGACCCAATTTGGTACGGCGGAGGCCGAGTTCCGGATGTGGGAAGCCTACCACCGTGGCCGGTCAGTCGTGGTGGTGACTCACCTGGAACGTGCCGAACTGTATGTCGAGCAGTTCGCCGACCGCGGCCTTTCCGCCAGCATCGAACCGGCCTGAAGTTCGACCCGAGGGCCTGCGTTGTCAGAGTATCTCGGCTACCCGGCCGTCAGCCAGTCGTAACCGTCGGAAAGCGGTCCGAGGGATTTCGTCTTCGTGGTGGCTGACGAACAGCAAGGTCTGGTCTGCCCCGAGGTGGCGGTCGAGCCAGTCCCGGATGCGCTCGGCCGTGGCCGCGTCGAGTCCCTGAAACGGCTCATCCAGTATCAAGAGTGGAGGCCGCTTCACCAGCGCGCGGACAAGCAAGACTAACCGCTGCTCGCCTGTCGAGAGTTGCCGGAATGGCCGCCGGGCCAGAGACGCAATCCCAAATGCCAGGAACATCTCGCGTACCGCGCTGTCTTGTTCGGGCGTTGTTGGTCGATCGGCAAGGGTGTCGAAGAACCCGGTCGTGGCCACCCGCTCGGCAGTCATCGGCTGGGTGAAATAGAGGTGAAACTCCGGCGAGATGAGTCCGACCTGCCGTTTCACATCCCAGATGCTCTCCCAGGTCCCACGCCGGCGACCGAACAGCCGGATGTCGTTGCCATACGCCTGCGGGTGGTCGCCGCAGAGGAGACTGAGCAGGGTCGTCTTCCCGGACCCGTTCGGCCCGACGACCGCCCATCGCTCCCCGGTCCGGACCGTCCAGGTGATCCGGTCCAAAATGGTTCGCCCGCCGTGCGTCACTATCACGTCGCGGAGTTCGACAATCGGTGACCCCGCTTCCGAATCCGAATCGCCAATCTTCAGAGGTCGCCCCTCGACCGTCCCAGTTGGTTCATCTCTCGACTCCATTCTCCGTTCCGCGTTCCGAGCTCCAAGTTCCGCGTTCCGCGTTCCGAGTTCCATCACATTCGTCACCCACCCGGGGACGGCCTGTGGAGGACCAATCAGGACCAGTCGCTGCCCCTCCTGGACCAAGGTGCCGAGGAGGGCCGTGAGGTCGGCCCTGCCAGCGGCGTCGAGGCCCAGGTAGGGGTCGTCGAGGATGAGCAATTCGGGCCGGGAGAGTAGTGCCCGGGCGATCCTGGCCCGGCGTGTTTGGCCGTTCGAGAGTTTGATGAATGACACCGGCAGCCGATCTTCCACGCCGAGCCGGCGGGCCACCTCGCTGACTGCAACATCGGTCGCACCTGTTCCAGAGCGAAGGTATTGATCGAGGGAGAGTGGCTCCTCCGAGTCGGCAAACTCAAATCGCTGTTGGTAGTAGTGTCCGGCATAGTTGAAGAGCCGGGACTCTTCCTTGAACGCAACGTGACGGATGACTTCGGACGGAGCAGCGACCGGGTGCCCGGCCGCCCGCAGTCGATCGAGCAAGGGCCAGGTAATCGATCCGGACTGGATCTGGTGGCGGCCAAGAAGTGTTTCAGCGAGCGTCGTCTTGCCCGAGCCGATCGGACCCGTTACGGCCCAGATCTGGCCCTCGCGGATGGTCGAGGAAAAGTCGCGGAGGACGACCGGGCCGCCTGGCCGGGCAATGGTCACGCCGTCCAGGACAACGAGGGGTAGCCGTTCCGGTGGGTGGGGATTCATCCCCCTGTTATACGGTCGGCCCGGACAGTGAAAGGAGATCACCGGCCCCTTCAGCCAGGAGCATGGCGGCCAATTCCTGGCCGATCGCGAGCGGGGTCTCCGCCGGGCCGGTGTGAGTGGCAACCACCCGCCGCCGACCGTCCGGGGAGAGTACTGCTCCCCGCAGGGTAAGGATTCCATCCTCCACCCGCGACGTGGCCCCTATGGGGACCAGACAGCCACCTCCGAGCGTCAACAACATCGCCCGCTCTGCCTGCACCCGGCGGAATGTGTCGATGTCGAGCAGGGCCGTGACCAGATCCTTCGTGGCAGCGTCGTCTGCCCGGCACTCCAGCCCAATCGCCCCCTGCCCGACGGCCGGGAGCATCCAGGAGGGGTTGAGGATTTCGGTGATCTGGTTGGCGAGTCCAAGCCGGACCAGCCCGGCCTCGGCCAGGATGATCCCGTCGAGATCCTGCTCAGCAAGTTTGCGTAACCGGGTCTCGACGTTCCCACGGAGGTCGATCAAGTGCAATCCAGGCCGGCGATTCTGAAGCTGGGCTCGCCGCCGGAGGCTGCTGGTGCCGATCACGGCCCTGTCCGGGAGGTCATCGAACCGCCGGTATTTGTGAGAGACGAATGCATCACCGGTCGGCCCGCGTGGGGGGACCGCAACGAGTTCGAGGCCCGGCTCGGGGATTGTCGGGAGGTCTTTGAGGCTGTGAACCGCCACATCGGCCCGGCGCTCGTGCAGGGCGGTCTGGATCGCCTTGGTGAATACGCCAAAGCCGCCCATCGCGGAGAGGGCCGATGCCTGATCCCGGTCGCCGTGGGTTTCGATGAGGACAAGTTCGACCGGCCGGTCGCTAACGACCGCGCGGAGCCGGTCGGCCACATGATTCGCCTGCCACAGAGCCAGGTGACTGCCGCGCGTACCGAGTCGCAGGGGGGTAAGGGTCATGAACGCAATTGTAGGTAAGGGGACGCGGAACGGGGAACGCGGAACGTTCGACGCCTCGGCCAAAGAGAAAAAGATATCTGATACAAGAATAAATCTGAATCACGAAATCACGAAAGACGAAAGTACAAAATAGCCAATATTTCCGATTTCGTACTTTCATCTTTCGTGATTTCGTGATGAAATCCTGGCTTTTCTTTTCATGCTTCGTCTTTCGTGGTTTCGTGATGAAGTCTTGGTTTTCTTGTTTTGGCCTGCGTTTCCATTAGCCCGGGAGTATCATAACTCTCCTCTTACCCCGACTCGTTTTCGAGCATTCCATGCGTCTTCGCATTGCCCTTGTCGCTGGCTTGGTCGTCCTTGCAGCGATCGTCGTCGCGATTGGGCCGCGGTTCGTGGTGGCCGACGATCAGCCCGTTCCGCCGGGAATCGAGAAACGGGTGCCACTCACGACCTCGACCGTGGTCGGCTTCCCCGACCCTCCCCCGCCCTACCGCGTGACCCGGGTGCTGACGACCTACCGGCCCGAGTACCCGATCATGGTCCGGGCCATCCCTGGCAGCGACCAGATGCTCGTGATCACCCAGCCGCAGGCGTACGGGCCGACCACGATCTCTCGCTTCCGGGACGCCACCGGCACCACCGTTGCTGACGCCACGAAAGTGCTGGTCACCCCGAACGGCGGCACCGCGTACGATATCGCGTTCCACCCGAAGTTTGCTGAGAACGGTTACGTCTATATTGGCTGGAATGGTCGAGCCACCGACCAGAAGAAAAAGCACTCGAAAATTACCCGGTACACGATGAAGACGGCCGCCCCCTACGACCTCGATCCGAAGAGCGAGGCGGTCGTGATCGAGTGGGAGTCGGACGGGCACAACGGGGCCGCGGTCTGCTTCGGAACCGACGGGATGATGTATGTGACCAGCGGCGACGGCACCACCGACTCGGACGCCAACCTCACCGGCCAGCGGACGGATCTGCTCCTCGCCAAGGTGCTGCGAATCGATGTCGATCACCCGGCACCGGGCAAGATGTACGCGGTCCCCAAGGACAACCCGTTCGTTGGGGATGCGCGGTTTGTTCCAGAAACCTGGGCCTACGGGTTGCGCAATCCCTGGCGGATCACCTCCGACCCGAAGACCGGGCACATCTGGGTCGGTCAGAATGGGCAGGATCTGTGGGAGCAGGCGTATTTCGTGCGGAAAGGGGAGAACTACGGGTGGAGCGTGTGGGAGGGGAGCCACCCGTTTTACCCCAACCGGAAGGCGGGTCCGACCCCGATCACGAAGCCGACGGTCGAGCACCACCACTCGGAGGCCCGATCGCTCACGGGCGGAATTGTGTACTACGGCGAGAAGCTGCCCGGCCTGAAGGGGGCCTACCTCTACGGCGACTATTCCACGGGTCGGATCTGGGCGGTGAAGCACGATGGCGACAAGGTGGTCTGGCACAAGGAGGTGGCGATCACCTCGATGAAAATCACAGGCTTCTCGACCGATACGAAAGGCGCACTCCTGATCTGCGACCACGCGGGTCCGGGTCAGGGCGGCTTCTACACCCTGGAACTGAACCCGGCCCCGAAGGAGCCGAGTACGTTCCCGAAGAAACTCTCCGCAAGCGGGCTCTTTGAGTCGGTGAAAGACCACCGGATGAAAGCCGGAGTGATCCCGTACTCGGTGAACGCATCCTTTTGGTCGGACGGGATGTACAAGGAGCGATTTATCGCTCTCCCGGCCGGTGAGACAATCGGGTTCACACACACGCGGGGGTGGAATTTCCCGGACAAAACCGTGATCGTGAAGAGTTTCGCGGCCGAGGCGACTGAGGGCGACCCGGCCTCGCGAAAGTGGATCGAGACGCGGTTCCTGACGAAGCAGGAGGGTGAGTGGTTCGGGTACAGCTACGTCTGGAACACTGCGGGGACGGATGCCACCCTGGTCGAAGCGAAGGGGATGGACCGGGAAGTGGTGATCCGTATTCCGGGGGGTGGTGAGCGGAAGCAAGTGTGGCACTACCCGAGCCGGGCGGAGTGTATGGTGTGTCACAGTCGAGCGCAGAATTTCGTGCTTGGGCTCTGCGAAATCCAGATGAACAAGAACCACGACTACGGCGGGGGGCGTGTGGAGAACCAACTCCGGGTACTCGAACGGCTGGGGATGCTGAAGGCGGAGAACCTCGGAGATGTCCAGAGAAAACTGGCCGCCGCTGACGCCGCGAAGGGTCTCAAGAATACGCTCGCTGACGGGTTCGTCATGCTCCACCAGCCGCAACCCGGGCAGAAGGAGGCAAAGCCCGCGAAACTCCTGAACCAGTCGCCGGACCAGTTCAAGAAGCTGGTTGATCCCTACGACAAGACGCAGGATCTGACGCTCCGGGCGCGGTCGTGGCTGCACGCGAATTGCTCGTCGTGTCACGTCGCGGCGGGAGGTGGAAACGCGCAGATCGATCTGGAGTTCGGAACCGCACTGGACAAGATGCGCATCCTGGACGTGAAGCCAATGCACCAGACCTTCGACCTCCCCGACGCCCGGCTCCTGGCTCCGGGTGCTCCCGACCGCAGCGTACTCATCCACCGCCTGGGCACCCGCGGCCCCGGTCAGATGCCCCCGCTGGCGAGTACGCGGGTCGATGCTGCTGGAGTTGAACTGATGCGGGAGTGGTGCCGGTCGCTGGGGAAATAGGGGGGCAGTGGATTTTGCAACACCGGTTGGAGAGGGTGGGTTAGTCTGATACCGGCGAGGCATTGCTCGCCGGGTGGGGGGTAAGCCTTCACGACTCGCAAAGCTCCACCCCCCACCCGCCTGCTTCGCGGCGACCTCCCCCACAAGGGGGGAGGTGAGAAAGCTGGCCCGTCTGTTGTCATCGCCTTTTCACCCGTAGAAGCCTGCCGCCTCAACCCTTGTGGAATTAGCTCTCACCTCCCCCCTTGTGGGGGAGGTCGGCCCGGCTTTGCGGGCCGGGTGGGGGGTATGCCTTCACAACTCGGATAGCTCCACCCTCCACCACCACGCTTCGCAGCGACCTCCTCACAAGATCAGGGGTGAGGAAAATGCCATCCGGGACACGGTCCCACACGAACTCACCCCAGCAACCCGCCAACCCGACCGATGAGATCCCCGACCTTCTTGGCGGCCTCCTCGGCGAACATGCCGACGCTCAGGGCACCGTTCACCCAGCCCTTCACCTTGTCAAAAGTGGCGCTCAGTTTGCCCTTCTCCGGGTTCGCCGATGTGGCGATGACCTTGGCCTCCTCCACCGCGGTCACCGTCTCGTTGAGCCTGGGCTTGACGGTCGTGTGAACCTCCACAGTCTTGAGAATGCCGAGGAGCTCGTCGAGCAGTGTGACAAGCTGCGCAGCGGTCTTTGCGTCCATGCCGTGCTGCTGCGTCAGGTTGCCTGTGCTCGATGCCGTCGCCCCATCACCGGTCGCCATCGCCCCAACTTGGGAACCCTCGACTTTGGTGTCATACTTTGCCACAGAAGCACCTCCACTATTAAAGAAATAATAGATATCACCCGACGAATATTGCTTAAGCAGTAATTGATTACTCGGCTCTGGCCCGACTCCCTCAAGGAGATTCTTCACGAGGAACGGTTTCTCAGCTCCTTTATAGGCATAAACCTCAACTCCTTGGCGTTCAAATTCAACCAACGTTTCGTACTCAATCGCGGCGTCCGGCTTCCCCGGCACAATGACTGGAACCTTTGCAGTGATCTTCAGGTCGCCGAGCAATCCATGAAGTTTAACGAAGGCGATCCGGACCACTGCCAATGCTCCCCGGCGTTCGCCCTTCGGTCCTGCCACGAAGACATGCACCCGTCGATTTTTCCGGTCAGCACGGACCAATACTTCGCAACCATCGACAGTCAGCACGACCCCACTCGCCCAGGCTCTCCAGTTCGGTGACATGTGGCGGTGCATTTCGACAATGAACCTGGGCAATAGCCACGAAGGCAAGTCATCATAATCATACCGAAACCGCAGGCTGCCCGCCTCATCCAAGTTCAACTTCGGTTCCTGCATTGCCAGTAGCGCAGGGACGAGGTAGCGGCCCGGGTGGTCGTCGAGTTCAAAGCTGAGGTTGAACCGCACCATCATGTCGGCGATGAACGGCCACAACTTCTGCGGGTATCGGTCGGCATTCTTCAGGTCTGCCAACATCTGCCCGAGGTCTTTTTGGTCGAACTCTCCGCCGGCTTTTATCACATCGTCGTGAGTCAGAATATGATACACGGCTGTGGTCAGCCAGTTCGGATCCAGCAGTGTCGTCTCACTGTGCTTCACCACCACCCCGATCTGGTCGAGCAAGGCGAGCAGGGTGTCCTGCTCTGAGTCTCCCGTGACCCCGGCCTCGACACAGATGGTGGCATACCTCGCTGTCGTGAGCATCGACCGCTCACGAGCGAGGTTTCCCACATCCTCCTTCACCTTGAAATAGCTCTTCGGCAACCAGTCCCGAACATGAGGAAGATCCCTCCTGGCAACGTCCACTATAAGCCTGCGCAGTTCGGCGATGTTCTTGCCCCCTTCGGGGAATCTCATCGGATCCCGGCAGGAGGTGCGGATGAACTCCCGAATAGTGGGGTACTCATTCCGTAACCGGGCCTCATCCAGGCGGAGGTCGTGGGGTTTCTCGGCCTTGTTCACCACAACGATCACTGGAACCTCTTCGCCTCCACGGTTGCGGACCGCCCGCATCCAGTAGTGCAGAACGGCCTCGGCGTCAGAGGTGTTCTCCCGGCGGGCCTCTAATACGATGAGGTAAAGCGACCGGGCAGTGAGGAAGAACTTGTGTGTCTCGTGCAGCACCTCTTGGCCACCGAAATCCCAGACGTTCAACCGCAGCGGATCCTCACCAGCGGCGCTTCTCTCCACGTCCCACTTGGCGACATTTATGCGGTCGAGGATGGTCACCCCTGGCGTCTTGGCCGAGTCGACACACGGCTGATTTTCCACGAGGTAATTGACGAGGGCCGTTTTCCCTACGGCTTCGTTCCCGATCACAATCAACTTCGCCTCGTTTAGTTGACGCTTCCCTTCCTGCTCCCCACGGACATAGTACGCCCGGATGGCGGCCGGATTATTGGGGTTGTAGAGGAGTTCGTTCGGGATTCTTAAAGACGGGATCTTGGATGCGTTCAAATGCACGAGCCTGGTGAGGCCGACGGCCACCGCTCTCACACCTGCGTCTGTCACCCGCGCGCAACCGGCGAGATCAAGAAAGGTGATGTCAGTTAGCCCCTTGGCCACTGCTTTAACCCCATCGTCAGTCACTTGACGGCACCAGGCAAGATTGAGAGAGGTGAGCCCTTGCAGCCCAGCCGCGACCGCCTCTACTCCAGAATCTGTCACCATGTTGTCGTCGAATAAGCTGAGGAATGTCAGCTTATTCAGCTGATCAGCCACTGCCTTCACACCCGCATTCGTCACCCCTTCACAATGGGTGAGATCCAGAACAGTGAGCCCAGTTAGCCCGTCAGCCACTGCCTTCACACCCGCGTCACTTACTCGACGACACCAGGCGAGATTCAGGGAGGTTAGCTTTCTCAGCCGAACGGCGATCGCCTTTACCCCAACGTCGGTCACCTGACCACAACCGTAGAGGTTGAGGAAATGGAGTCCGGTCAGCTGATCGGCCACTGCATTCAGCCCGAGGTCCGTCACCTTGTTGCAGTTGGCAAGGTCGAGTGAGGTGAGGTGCTCCAGCCCCTCAGCCACAGCCCTCACCCCGACGTCCGTCACCCTCTCGCAGCCGTCAAGGTTGAGTGAGGTGAGCCGCTTGAGTTTGTCGGCCACCGCCAGCACACCCGCGTCCGTTATCCGCAGGCAGCCACTGAGGTTGAGGGAGGTGAGTTCCATCAGCCGCTCAGCCAAGAACCTGAGATCCTCATTAGTGAACTCCAACTCCCGCGGCAAATACTTTCGCAAGTTGAGTTCGGACCCAGGAGTATTCTGGAAATCGGAGAGGATCTGTGAGACGAGATAAGACGGCACGGGCGGCCTCGCTGGAAAGTGCGTGCGGGATCGAAGTCTGCACTGTCGAATCATACCAGCCGATTCTCGCCAAAACAACGGACTCGCACCATCGATCGGTGAGAACTCCACGATGGGGGTTGGGGGCGGGGTGCTGGTCTGCTGCGGGGCAGGGATGAGCCGATCTCCCGCAATCGTCGCTGCCGCCCTGGCACTGGCACACCACTCCAGTCACGACGAGTCGATGCAGATCGTTGCGAAATGCCACCCCCTGGACCTCTCGCCGCCGCTCTGGGCGGAAGTCTGTGGTGCAACGGAACGGGCCAGGTGAAACCCCAAGGTCTCGTCCAGGAACACCACCGAGATGTGGCGTGCGCTCCGAATCTTTGGCCTGAAAAGCCGTTCTTGCCGAACCAAGCTCATGCCTCGCCTATACGACGTGGTCAGCTTCACCCCCCGGCCAGCTCGCAAAGCCAGGCCGACCTCCCCCATATACATTAAATTCACCCCGTGCGTCTGTCGAAAGCTCTCTCATGAACCCGATCCAAAATCACCTGCTCAACCTCACCCGGCGACAGTTCTTCGGCTCGTCCGGGCTCCGTCTCGGAGGCGCTGCGCTGGCCATGCTCGCTGGCCGGTCGGTAGGTGCAACCGAACCCGCCAGCCCCGCCCGGGTCCACCCTCCGCTGCCGGGGTTCCCTCATTTCCCGCCCACGGCCAGGTCGGTCATCTACTTGCACATGAACGGCGGGCCGAGCCAGCTCGATACCTTCGATTACAAGCCGAAACTGGTCGAGCAGTTCGACAAGGATCTGCCAGCCAGCGTCCGGATGGGCCAGCGAATCACCACCATGACCAGCGGCCAGGCCCGGCTCCCGGTCGCGCCGTCGTTGTTCAAGTTCGCCCAACAGGGAAAGTGCGGGATGCGGGTGAGCGAATTGCTCCCGCACACAGCGAAATGCGTCGACGACATCGCGTTGGTGCGAAGCGTCCACACCAACGCGATCAATCACGATCCGGCGTGTACGTTCGTGATGACCGGAAATGAAGTTCCTGGCAAACCGAGCATCGGATCGTGGCTGGCCTACGGGCTGGGGAGCGAGAGTAACGACCTCCCGGCGTTCGTCGTGTTCACCCCCTACTGGTCGTCCGGTGCAGCAGCGCAGGCCCTATTCTCGCGGATGTGGGCGAGCGGGTTCCTCCCAGGCAAGTTCGGCGGCGTGGCACTTCGTAGCGTTGGCGACCCGGTCCTCTATGTCCAGAACCCGCCGGGAGTGAGCCCAGCCAGTCGGCGGGCCATGCTCGACACCCTGGGCGAGCTGAACCATCGGACGTTCGACCGATATAGTGATCCCGAGACCCTCACCCGGATCTCGCAGTATGAGATGGCATTCCGGATGCAGACGAGCGTCCCCGACCTGACCGATCTGTCGAAGGAGACGAAGGAGACACTCGACCTCTACGGCCCGGAGGTGAGCAAACCGGGGTCATTTGCGGCCAGCGCTCTGCTTGCCCGTCGACTGGTGGAGCGAGGCGTCCGGGCGGTCCAGATCCTCCATCGAGGATGGGACCAGCACGGAAACCTGCCAAACGAAATCCGTTCCCAGTGTCGCGACACCGATCAGCCGACTGCGGCGCTTCTCACGGACCTGAAGCGGCGAGGGCTTCTCAACTCGACTTTGGTGGTCTGGGGGGGAGAATTCGGTCGGACGGTGTATAGCCAGGGCGGCCTGAGCAAGACCAATTATGGCCGCGACCACCACCCGCGGAATTTCTGCATGTGGCTGGCCGGGGGCGGGATCAAGGGTGGGACAGTTTACGGGGAGACAGACGACTTCAGCTACAATGTGGCCACAAATCCGGCCCATGTAAACGATCTGAATGCGACGATTCTGCATTGCCTCGGGATCGATCACACAAAATTCACGTTCAAGTTTCAGGGTCTCGACCAGCGGCTGACCGGGGTGGAGGAGCAGCACCCCATCCGGGAACTTCTGTCGTAAGCGAGACGGCCGGAAATGACTTTCCACGCTTGTGGGTGCCACGGGCGGCTTGACCGCCCGTGTGACGCCTTCACGGGCGGACAAGCTGCCTGACACCCGATGCTGCTGGGAGATTCACTCCCGCCGCCTACCTCACCTCGTTACGATTGCGATCACGCGGCCTGCTCCAACCGGCCCCCGGAATCACTCACCACATACTTCTCCCAGCGGATCTTCTTGGTGATCCGTCTGGCAGCCCGGGGCCGTCCTGGGTGATTCCAAGCCCCACCGGAGGGGGCCGGAGTCGGCACCCATCCGGCGGCCTTGTAGATCGTGCCCGCGTGGGCATCGCGGTCGTGGTAACTGATCAAGCGCGTGGCCCCACGACTCCTGGCCAAATCCCGGACCATCCATCCAAGCATGCGGGAAGCTGTGTTCCGCGGCGCGGCCGGTGCAATTGCAAACCGCCTGAGTTCGAGGCAAGATCCGTCTTGCGGAAGCAATCGCGCGACTGGCCGACCCCAAACCGCGACCGCGAATCGGTGGCCGTCAGATTCGGCTGCGTAGCAAATCCACCCGGCCACTCGCTTGTCGAGATGGGGCAGAGTCGAGTGCCACTGCCGATTCAGATCGAGTGCCTCGTCCAACCCGATTGGGCCAAACACCAGATTGGCGAGGGATGGCCGATCCTCTTGTGCGGCCAGCGTTGGAAAACTCGTACTGGGGGCAGGCATTTTCACCTCGGGCATCTGCATCGCGGGTTGAACGAAAGCGCCAGAATCCGAGTCGAACGGTTCTCTCCCGACTGGTCGATCGGGTGTGTCCCGGTATCACCTCTGGCGCAGGAACCCCGGTCGGCGGACGGGGCCGACCGGGGTTGGGAAGACCCCGGCCAGGTGGTCGCGACTCCACCGCCTCTCCCTCGGTGTAGCCGCCGCACCTGTCCCGGCCGGGGCACACCATCCTTGCCTGGAGGGTTGCCTGCTGGGAGTGGTCTGGCGAGATCGGTAGGTTGCATTTTGTGCCAGAGTGGGCCTGGCGAGGTGGGAATGGCCTGTGTGACGGTAGACGAAAAAAGCCCCGGAGAGACCGGGGCGAGTGAGTTTCCTTTCTGATGCCAAGCTCTTACGCGGCAAGCGATGCGATCAGGAACTGAGTGATCTCCTCCGTCCGGGAGACTCTCTCATCATTGGCGGTCATGTCAGCCGCGAGGTGGCTCGATTGCCGGATTACTCTTTCTGCTTGATATCGCCCTCGGAGGGAGTGTCTATCGCAGGGGGTATGGGTGGCGGGGTGGCCATCAGCCAAGCAGGAAGCTTGACAGACTCGAATCCCTTTTGGAGTGGTCCAGCGGGTCCGGGTTTGAGGGACGATGTGAACTTCAACTGCCAGCCCGGTACTCCCACATACTGGAAAGCTTTCTCGTCGATGTCGGGTACGTTCCACTGGGGCTTCTTGTAAATCCACTTCTCGCTGTCACCATTCGATTTCAGAATGAATAATTCGGCCGGTGCATAGGGAATATTAGGGGACTTCACATTCGGCCCTAACAGGGCGATCCGAATCTGTTTATATTGCGTCCAATCAGCCGGATGATATGGATTGAGATCAAGATAAATATAATATTTGTCTTCTTTAAAGAGTGTAATCTGGAATCGTTCTAGATACTTTTTTGCGCTGATCTGAGACAACACAGAAATTGCCATATCTTCATGAGGCCTCGCGGCAAAGGTCAACCACCGGCCGAAAAACCGATTGCAGGACAGAGGATCGGCGATCTCGATCTTGTCATCGATAATGCGATATTCTGTAATAGTCTTTGTTAAATTATTGTATTCATAGGTCATCTTTCCATTGCAAATGTAAGCCTCAAAGTCAGATCCGGTTGGATCCCCCACTCTGTCGATCCGTATCCGTGTGAATCCCGGACGCATGTGGAGCACGCTGCCTTTGAACTGCTTCGTCTGTTTGAAGGCGGATTCCGTCCGGGTCAATTCAAAGATGGCGGAGACATTGGTGACCCCTTCTCGTTGCTTCTCCCAGGCTGCCAGAT
The DNA here is from genome assembly GCA_003136315.1 of Gemmataceae bacterium. Classification (GTDB taxonomy): domain Bacteria; phylum Planctomycetota; class Planctomycetia; order Gemmatales; family Gemmataceae; genus Urbifossiella. The sequence goes on from PLDW01000475.1 coordinate 43,397, forward strand.
GTGCGGCCAGCCTTGGGTCGACAGTTGAGGCCGGAGGCAGCGGGGCGACTGGGGTCGGCGTTACAGAAGGTGCTGACGCCACTGGGGGGACCGGGGTCGGCATGACTGGAGGTGCCGCCGCCACCGGGGCAAGCACCACAGGAAGGGCGGGTGCAGGGTAGACCCAGACCGTCAGGGTTCGAGAAACTCGGACGAATTGATGCCACGCATCGGCCTGCAGAGGGGCCACCGCAACGACCATCCCGACAAGGCTGACTGCGAACAGTCCGACAATCGCGCGCGACCGGAACTTTTCCATTAGCATGGTGCGGAGCACTCCTTGCAAGAGTTCAGTCACACCGGCGGGCATTGCACTGGGTGGCCGGACGTGTGGTCGCAGCGGCCAAAGCAGTCGCGACCGCAACAGTTATGGCGTCTGACCGGGGAAGAGTACCTTCTCCAGGGCTGTTACTCAATCGCAGGTTGAGTAGGTCTACTGTAAACGGATATAACCTGTTTTTCTGCAAGGATTTGCATGGCGGATGTAGGCGTCTGGATGACGTGAACCCTGAGCCTGCCCGCGGTGTCCTTTCAGATTGCAGCAGAGCAGGACTGCGCCCGAACCAATCTACACTGGCGGTTTGTCATCGTTCGGGGGTGGGGGGTCAACTGCTGGGAGTATAGGTGTCGGGACATCCATGAGTCGCGCGGGACGTTCCACAGACTTGACCTCCTCGGGTGGTTGTTCTGCCTCGGGTTTCTTGGCTGGGATCGACTTCAACTGCCAGCCAGGGATCTTCACACACTCGAAGGCCTTCTCGGTCACACCGGGCACATTCCACCGAGTTTCCTTGAACCTCCAGCTTTCGGTATCACCGTTCGGTCTCAGGATGTAAAGTTGGGCAGGCGAGTAGGGGACGAGTGGGGCCTTTACCTTCGGCCCCATGAGGGCGATTCGGATCTGCTCAAATTCCTGCCGATCGGCCGCATCTCGTGGCTTAATATCAAGGTAGAGATAATAATTATCTTCTTTAAAAAGTGTAATCTGATATCGTTCAAGATATTCTTTTGCACTGATCTGAGACAAAACTGAAATCGGCATCCGCTCAGCGGATAGGCTGACAGAAAACATCCGAGCGAGGAACTTTCCCCACCAGGACGCAGGATCGACGGACTCGACTTTGTCGTCAGACTTAAGATCGGTAAGATCAATTTTTTTATCGTTAAGATGATATTCTGTAATGGTCTTTAATAACCCGTTATATTCATAGAGCACATTGCCGTTGCGGATATAAGCCTCATAGTCGGCTTTTGTTGGGTCCGCGACATTGTCGAGCCGAAGCCGGGTAAAATCCGGCCGCATGTGGAGCACGCTGCCTAGATAGTGACGCTCCCGTTTGAAGACCGATTCCGTCTTGGTCACCTCCAAAGAGGCGTAGACATTGGTGAATCCCTCTCGCTGCTTCTCCCAGGCCGCGAGGTGGGCCGCCAGTTTCGGGTCGACAGTCGCGGCGGGAGGTTGCGTCGCCACAGGTGGTGGCATCACCGGAGGTGCCGATACCACCGGGGTCACCACAACCGGAGGAGCGGGAGCCGGGCAGACCCAGACGGTCGGGGCGCGGGCCACTCTGACAAATCGATGACACGCTTCCGCCGGAAGGGGGTCCACCGCCACGAGCATCCCCACGAGACCGCACGCGAACAGTCCGCCAATCGTGACCGATTTGAGCTTTTCCATAAGCATGGTTCGGAGCACTCCTTGCAAGAGTTCATTCACACCGGCGGGAACCGCCCCGGGTGTGGCCAGACGAACAGTCGCCGCGGCCAAGGGTGGTGGGACCGCAGCTCTTGAGGGCGATTGGGAGAGAAGACTTCCGAGCCCTGCGGCGGGAACGACCCCCCGAGCTCGAAGCGCGGCTGCGAGAAGTTTCCGGGCCTTGGCCAACCGGCTCGATAGCGTCCCCTCTGGAATCCCGAGCCTGACTGCCGCATCCTTCCGGCTCAGCCCGTCCAGCTCGCAGAGCACCACCACGGACCGAAGCCAGTCCGGGAGGCCGGCGATTTCCTCATCGAGCGCCAGGAGTTCGTCGGGATCGGCAGTCAGCGGGAGTGGAGCGGGTCGGTCCGGGAGAGTGGGCACGGAGAGTTCTCGCTTCCGGCGACGATCAGTCCGGGTGCGTGCGGTTCGGGCGGTGCGGACCGCGACCCCGTAAAGCCACCCGCGAACCGCTTCCCGTGGCCGGATTGTCGCTGCGCGACGGATCAGGACCAGGAAGACTGCCTGGAACGCCTCGTCGGCGAGGTGGGAGTCTTTCGCAACTCGCCGACAGACGGCGAGTACCATCGACCCATGCCGCGTAACGAGCATCTCGAACGCCTCCGGATCGCCAGAAGCGATAAACCGGGCAAGCAGGCGTGCATCGGATGTTTCGGGGTCGGTGGAGTTCGCGAGAACGGTCTGGCCGATCCGGGACAAACCAGCCGAGATCGGCCTGGAGGCATTCGGCATGGGTTCCTCCTGAACCAACCACCGGGGTCCGTTACCCTTATTGGCACCAACAGGGGAAGCGCGTCTCGCGATTTCTGGACCGCCCCGGTTGGGGGGTCAGGAGAGTGATTGGCGACGGAGATAGTCTACCCACTCCCCGCCGGCCGCCCAGAACGCGAAAGGAAATCCGATGTGTGCTTCTTACGGCCCCACTGCCAGGGTGGTGATGAGCGATTCGGTGGTGCCGTCGGGTGAGTAGGCCTCACCTTCCAGGGTGAGCATGACTTCCTGCTGAAACGGGCTCTCCGGGCTTTTCGGGTTGAACCGGACACTCCCGAGGGCGAACGATAGCACAGCGTTCCCGTTCGTGAAGGTCGCATTCACCGCGGCCCCGACCGCTCCGATCCCAAACAGGTCTGTGAACGGACCGAAGGGAACTGCGAGTCGGACGCTCACCTTCCGGGTCAACTTGTTCAGTGTCGTCAAGGTACGACTGTTGAAGAACCGGCTGCGGTCGATCCCGTTCGCGATCGAGAGTTCGAACTCCTTGGCCTGGACGGCATCCGAGCCGATGGTCAGAACGCAGTCGGTAAACAGGAAAGGCTGTGTGCTGAGATCCAGTGACAGACTCGGGAAAAACCCCGAGACAGAATAGTCCTGGCCCACCATTGAGAATTCCACTTCCAGAGCTTCCCCCTGGGTGCCCTTGAACTTCGCCTCGTCCACTGCGACCCCAGAGAGCAGCCACATTGCTCCGGCGTTCGGATCGAACCCGACGAACTGAGTGGGTGGTGTATCACCCAGCGGGTAGGTCACAGTGCCGGAGCCAGTCGGCGTGCCCCCGAGTGCCCACGGGAGCAGGACGGAGAGCTCGAGGCTGGTCGGATGCGTCTTGAGAGTCGGCTGCACGCGTGTCATGTTCTTCCGCACACGTGCCGTGTCCTTGGTGTACTTTCCTCGGGTTCCATTCAGATCCTTCAATTCGTCCTCGACCCCAAGAGCGAAATCGACGAAATCGAGCCGCTGGGTGAGGGTGGAGGTCGGTCCAATCGCCAGTCGGCTGAGGGCTGTGGTTGCTGGGGCAGTCATCTCAACTCCCGTTTAAAACGTGATGTGTCGAATCGTATCGGTTGGTCTGACTTTGCTTGTTACGCGCCGAGGCCACGCAGTTCGCGGGTGATGCAGCGGACCGTCAGCTCGGACACGACCTGCGGCCGGTCGGCTTCGACAGCCGCGATTGGTCCGCCCTCGACCTTACAACGGACACTCTCCGGTACCCCGGGAAGCCGTTGGTTGATGAACGCTCGAAGGATCGCCTGCCGCCACGAGCGGTAGGTATCCCGGCGAGCTTCATCAAACCGGAAGCAAACGTCCTTCACCAGCACCCGGACGCCATGCCCGATGTCGTCCCGCCCATTGGTGGCTGCCTCGTCCGTATCGCGCGCGCCTTCCGTGGTCAGGACGACGCACGGATATTCGAGGACTGCCTGGTTGTCGGCATAAAGCGAATCGTACACACGCTCGGTACACGGGAGTGCGAGGAGTTGCAGCCGTGCAGCGACCGCCGCGAAACACCGGGCTGCAACCGAGTCGGTGCCCGATGTCACACCGAAGTAAGCGATCCCGGAAAGACTCGCCGGAGCCGTCAGCGCATACCCGAAGTAGTAACCCTTCGGGAGAGTGAGGGAGAGGCTTCCGTCGCCAGTCAGGGTTCCCGCCGTGGTCCAGACTCCGGTCTCGATTCCTCCGTCAACCGGAAGAATGAACACCGTGTTCAGGCCACCCGCCGAGCCAGTGACGGCGGCGGTTGCTCCGGTCCCATCGGCGTTGTCGGTAATGGTCAAGGTCGTCATAGGGAATGGTCGCGCTCGGAGAGTCAGTGAATGCCCTGGGTCGGGCTCGGAAGTCAGATGGAATCGGCCCCGCCGCCGGAAAGCGACACATATCCCGCGTGTGGCCCGAATCCCTGGCGGTCGTATTGCCGTGCAAGCGCTGCCGCAGCAGCGCTGTCACCGCTCGACACCCCGCCTACGGCGGACGCATTCGTCGGCGGGGCGACGGCCACTCCACCGATCATCAGTGTGGTCATCCCGCGCAACTCCTCACGGCGATCAAGGGACTTGAGGGCCTTGTCCGAGTACGCTTCCCCCCCCGCCCCGCCACGGGTCAGAGCCCAGAACGTACCCAGATCGCGGGCATAGACCGTCACAGAATCCCAGGCATCAATTTGAGCCTGGGTGTATCCGAGCCCCATCAGGAGTTGACTGACATCGTTGGTGGCCGAGGTATTGGCGTCGGCACACAGATCGGTCCACCGGGTGGGGAGTTGTGAGACATCCGTTCCGAGGGCATCCGCCACTCGTTGGAGAAGGTCGCTGGTCGTGATCCACGGGCCGGGCATGGGGTCACCGTTGGGGAAGAATCGGCAGGGCGAGATTACGCAAGTGAGCGCGGATAGGACGGACTCAGTCTGACGCACCCGATCCCATCTGCACTCACTCGACTGTCTCGTCAGAACGGCGCTGCTGCGTTCAGGATCGCAAAGCCTTCGGTGTAGTACGCGACTGGCCCTCCGTTGTGGCCAGCTCTGAGGATCACCTGGCAGGGATCTTTCCCTCGCCGGTCTTCGACCTGATACCACTCACCGGGTGCGGCCCGTTCATTCTGGGCTGCCCGGGTGAGCCGATACTCTCCGAGCGGCTCTCCGTCTTCCCGCAGACCCACCAGAACCATCGTCCCGTTCGTCATAAATCGACTGAACACCGGAGACTCACCGGGCGGGTCCGAGTAGAAGCCCTTGTCGTAGACCCGGACCGGGGGCAGATCATTCGAGAGCAGGAACTCGTTCATTCCGTCCAGGTTGTTGATCGTCTGTCCGTACTGAAGCCGGCGACCATTGAGGTCGGCCGTGTTCTGGTTTTTCAGGATCAGGTTCGCGGTTGGCCGACTGCACAGGATGTAGCCCTTCTGGAAGCTGACCGACTTGCCTAACTCCAGTGTGGGGATCAGATCTCGGATGAAATTCAGTGGCTGACTGTTGTTCAAGTCACTGAACAGTACCGGCGGCGTGAACGAGGGGACGTTGAACACGTCCTGATGGTACACGACCCCTTGCGCATTGGCGGCCTGGAACCCACCGGTAGTGATGAGGGATGAGATCGAGAACTCGCACCGGTCCAGGAACCGCCGGGTCAGATGCTGGGTGCCCCGTGCGGCCTGGCTGTCGTAATTCTCGAAATCGTCCCACTTCCCGGCGTCTCGAAGATCGGTCAGCTCCTGCTCGGTAATTGTGTAGAAGTCGCCGTAGTACCCCGGCGCCACCCGGAACTGATCGAGCCCAGGCTTCCGGACTGCTCCAGTTGGACCGCCCAGCCCACGGGCCGCCTGGAGGCCAGTTTCCACCTGTCGCCGCTCGTAGATCAACTCGGTCTCGTCCACCTTCACAAGTGGAAAGAGTTTCAGCAGTTCCCGGGACTCCATCGCCCGTGGAAGGTACAGTTGCATCAGCTTGCGGAGCTTCACTGCTCCCTGAAGTTCCAACGTGGTCGGCATCGGGATTCCTCAAAACGGGTCTGACGGATCTGGTGAATTTGTTGAGTATCGGGCAGAGGGACGGGGCGTCCGGCTGTCACTCACAGCCTGGAACCCCGCCCTCCAACCCCTGTTATTGGATTTCCACAATCGCCCCGGGAGACGTGATCGAGGCACCTTGCTTCAACTTCCCGAAGGTGCCTGGCGTGCCATTGGCCGGGACGGCGTTGGAGTCGAGGCCGATCAGGTCGGATGCGTTGAATTCGCCGCTGATGAATGTCACCGCTGTGAGGTTTTGGGTCGCGCCGAATTCGTCGATCACCGAGCCGTTCACGGCAGTTCGGGTGTTCGACTCCAGGATGCACCTGGCCACCCCGGAAGCGTAGGGCTGGTAATAACCCACAGGCCCAGGGCTTCCTGCCGTGGTGGTGACGGAGGTGACCGTGGGGGTTGTCCCTCCGGTCAGCGCGTTCGTGATGACCGTCGGCAGTGGAATCGCACGATTGGCCAGTTCGTTCCCGTAGGTCACTGTCCAAGGCCCACCAGCCGAGCCGGTGACAGTCCCATTGTTGACCCCCAGGACATCCTGAATCGCTGTCTGAACCTGGGCTGCGGTTGCGGTTGCGGCGATTGGGTCCGCGAGATCGAACCCGCCATTCACCGACGGGTAGCCGAGAGTGAATGTTCCTCCGGTTGGGGAACCATTCACGGTGATCGTCTGGACGGCCGACTGGGCGGCGATGTTGACCTCTTCCAGCACCTGTCCGGCGGAGAGAGTCAGACCGCCGGCCAGTCGAACGGTCTGGGTTTTGGCCCGTTCGGGATACCGGGCGGGCTTGATCTTGCTGCTTGTGAGCGTTTTCTGCGGGGAGAAGGGCATTGGTTCCTCGTGGGTTCCTGGGTTATGGCGTTCAGGTTTCTGATCGTCCTGTCATCCGATCGCGAGGCCGCGATGAGTGGTTTGTGAGCTTGAAGATTTCAAGATCTAACAGACCGACAATTTCACTTCTTTCCGCTCACTGTCTCGCGGAGTTTCGGAATGTGTCGCGCAGCCCGCAGGACGAAGGGGTCGGCGAGCGGGTCGCCAGCCTCGGGCGCGCCGATCTCTTCGCGGAACATCGGGCCGGGAGGAAGAGCGTTCAGATCGTCGAGCCACGCCTGGGCGGCCGTCTTCCCGCGCTCAGGACCGGCACCGAACACACGCACCCGATCCTTCGCCAGGCCGGCGGTGAGGTACGTGTCGCGCTGCCTCCGGGTGATCGCACCACGGAGGATGGCTGAGTCCACCGCCGCGGCCACCCTGTCTCCGAAGCTGGCAGCGGCCGTCTTTTGGCGACCACTCTCGGCCGCTTCAAGGGCGCCGACCCGTTTCGTAAGACCGCCAACACAGTCTGCGAAGGCCGCCATCATGGTCTGAGCGAAGGCTGGGGTGGCAGGGTCGTCCGCGTAGGTTTTCCAGGCGGACATCATTTGTTCGGCTGGGTCGGCCGAATCATCCGAAAAGCTCTCCTGGTCGTCGGACATCTCGGCCGGGTCAGCGCCGCCCTGGAGGGCAGTGAGGATTTGTTCAAGGGCATCGTCGGAGAGCCCGGCGAATGGCGGCTGGGTGGCATCCACCCCAAGCGCCTGGAGTTGCTGAACAATCTGATCATGCACGGAAAGATCCTCGGAGGGTACGCGGAGAACAGAACTCGGAACTCGGTTGGGCCGACGGGATCGTTGCGAGGCGGACGTGGACTTCCGCTCTCGCTTCTTCGCATCCCGTCCTGGCGTGAACATCTCGGAGAACGCGATCGTGTGGGAGGCGTAAGTGCGGCCATCGCGGGTGGCGAATGTCGGTTGATGGGGCACAGCGGCCGCCACCTGCGCCATCGCACGAACCCAGGGGCCAAGGTTCGTTGAGGGAGGCACGGGAGTCCCGTCCGGGTAGACAGCGACCGGGCGTGTAAGCCCCTTGAGGGCGGGTGGCTCCTCGCCCAGCAGAGCAACGCCAGTCAGGATCGGGCCAGGGATGTTCGTGGATGCGTCGCGGGGGTCCGGGAGGTCATCAATCAACTCGACCGACCCGGATCGCAGAAGCCCGGCGTTGACGGCTGCCCCAACATCAACTGGAACCTGCGCGAGTCGCCGAATGATGAACATCCCCTTTGGGGAGAGCCCGGCCAGGATCACACGACCCAGGGCCGGAAACCCGAGGCTCCGGGCGAACCGTTGCTCGGGGTCGTGGCCAATTTTGGCGGTGACCTCGACATGCGGAGCCGATCCCGTGCTCAGGCGGGCGAAGTTCGCAGCCATCCGTCGGATATCGGCGGGGCTGTAGTAGAACCGACCCTTGTGCCACCCTGGGCCAAACACGACCCAGTTGCGGATCTCGCAGGTCGATCGATCTGGGGCAGTGTGTGGCTCACGCATGACCACAACATCACCGACAGGGTTGCCTGCCGGGCAGGTTGACTTGCGAAAATCGACTCGGATTTGATCAGGTTTGGTGCAACAGGGGGTTCGGAAATGGGGTGCTGGAAAGTGAACCGGCCGCCCGCGTGTCTGGAAGACACGGGGCGGCCGGTTGGTGGCAGGAGGTAAATGCAGGGTGGGGTGGCCCCATCTTAGCATTAACTCTTGCGTTTCTCGACTAGCGCCAGTATCATAATGACGATCACTTCGGTTTGGTCGATTTCGGTTTGGTCGACTTCGACTGGGTTGCGGGGAGCAGTCGAGCCAGAGCTTCAGGAGGGAGGCTCTTGAGTAGGTCTGCCGCGAATGCCTCTTTGTCCTCCGCCGAGAGGTTCGTTGCGAGGTGCCCAAACACCACTTTCTTCTTGTCCCGCTTGAGGTCGGCGAGCGATTTCGCCACAACCTCGGGGTTGTTGACCATCACGTCGGAGACGACAGCACCATCATGTTTGTCACGTGCAACTTTCATGGCACCCTTCACTTTCGTCCAATTCATATCGGTTATGGCCTTCGACACCCTTTCCGGCAGCGTATTATCCTCACCCCGAGCCCATTTCTCCACGTCCTCCTTTGATGCTATCATAGTGGGAGATTGGTGGTCACCGCCTTGATTCTTGTACTTACCCTGCCCGAAACCAGGGTAAATGTGAACCCCGTTGATCTCGGGGTGTTTTGGCTGAAGATTCAGGGTGACGCGGGCGAACCCCTTATCATTGTGTTCACCACGAGACATTTCATTCGTTACAATTCGAATGTCATTTCCTCGAAAATCATCTTGTGCTCCTGGCCCACCTGTGAGCAACTTAAAGTTGATCACGGCGTTGTTGTTGTAGCCATCCCACCCTCGTTGTTGAGCAAGTTTTACGCCTGCGGGACCCAGCAATCGGCTCATCAGCACCTCGTTCGCAGACGCGGCCCAGCCTTTCAGTTTGCTATTGGCCTCGCCACTGGCGTGGTGATGAATCAAGCCGTAGAGGTCGGCATTGGATTTGGTCTCCAGGTGATTTGCGCGCTCTCTGTCACGGGCTAAATCTTTCGGGGAGTTCCTCGCCACACCAGACTTTTCTCGCCAATCGGACGGCAACAAGTGATCCGTGATTAACTTTTCCCGTTTAGCCGCACTTTTCTTCTTGAAGTCATCGAGATTCCCGAGTTTCGGCTTGTCAAGCGGGTCAGGTTTGGGCGGATGCCCCCCAGGTACTGGTCCCGACGGTGGTGTGGGCGGTGTCCCTTTCGGTGCCCCTGCGCTTGGCTTTGGTGTGTGTCCCTCTTTCTGCTTCTCGGCCTCCTTGTGTGCCTCCTCAAACGGAAGCTCCGGTTGGACGCTCCTCTTGATCGCCTCAGCACGTTGATTCGTTTTCTTCGGACCTGTCTTACTCTCGGCCGATTTTTGAACGAGAACCTTGGCCTCAGCAGGCGACAGGGATTCGACATCCCGCAGTTTTGCCTGCTGCTTCTCGGGGCCGGGGGAGCTGGGTTGGCCCGTGGAGCGGTCAGCTACCCCCGTCCTGGCCTGTGGCTGATCAGTGCTGGCTTTCTTTCCCGCCGACTGTCCGCCGCTTGCCTTCGTCGGCCCAGAGGTGCCTCCCGACTCCCGCTGCTTGGCTCTCTCTTGCGCGGCCCAAATTGCCTCCGCTTCCTTGCCCCACTTCAACACTCCCTTTTCGTTCTTGATCCGCTCCGGGCTTTTATCCGTCGGGGATTTCTCCCAGGCGAACGTGTGGGTTCCCGGCCACGCCGAGAATGTGGTTGGCTCGGTTCCAACTGGGCCGTGGGCTTCGTCATCGTCTCCCCACACACCCTCCGCGCGGAGCCTGGTGACGGTTGCCGCCAATCGAGCCGGATCGCGGCCAAGGGCCGCGAGTCGCGCAACCGCGTCCTCGTCCCCGCTCGCTTTCGCCTCCAGCATTGCCTGGATCAGCTCGGGAAACCCGTCCGATGGCTCCTCCTCGCCCTGAGCGGATTCTTCACCTGGTGAATCCGAGTTTGATCCTGCCCCATCCGGCGGCGAGTCCCCCGGTGGTGACCCCCCTGGCTGGGTCGGGCCGCCGCCGAGTTCATCTTTCGGGCCGGTTGCCGGGGGAATCTGGAGGACATCGTGTGCCCACTTCGCCGACACCGACAGGCTCAACCGCTTCGCCCGCTCGATAATCTCCAGACGGGTCCGCATCTCGCCCCAGTTCACACCACCCAGAGCCACTGATGGCAGTCCCACCCCCGGCCCGAAATTGGCCCGCACCAGATCGGGAACCAGCTCTCGCGTCAGGCATCGTGCAACCGCCCGGGCGAGCAACTCCTCCACGGGGTCGCTCCCCGCACCCTGGCTGACCGAGGCATCTCCGCGGCTCTCCCCAGCTCCGGCATTGCTCTGCATGAAGGGCGTGTACGCACCTCGTACCGCCAGAAAGATATCCTCGCGCAGAATCCGGACTTTTCGCTCGAACGCATCGTATCCCGTGGCACTCGCGAGATTCAGAAGCGCGATCTCGTCTTCCTTCGGCGTGACCGCCCAGCCCGATGCCCGCAGCGATTTGAGCGCTGACTCCATCTGCGGCCGTGTGCCGGGGTGCGAGACCTTCCCGTGTGCGTACGGCTGGGAGTACAGTCGCAGGGCGATGTGCCACATCTTGTAGGCATCTGCGATCAGGGCTGCGGAACGGTAGGCCGCCCGGAGATCGCTCTGGCCGAACGGGCTGTCGAACATCTCCGCGTGCGTAAACAGGATCACTTTTGCGGGATCGAACGTGCGCAAGCCACGGACTGTACTCACCACACCGAGGACATTGCGATACGCATCCATCCGCAGCATCAAATGCTGGGTGTCTCTTCCCTTGACGTGCCGTAACCCGTGGAAACCGCGCCAGCGCTGGGAGTCGTCGACACCCCGGAGTACCTTTTCGGCAATGCTGAACCCATCGATCAGGGCAGGCCGCAGAACGGTCAGAATCAACCCGTCCCAGCCGTCCCGGGATCGCCGTACGGTCCAGTCGACGAACTCGGCAGCGGCCCGGTCGGCGGGGCTGTCCTTATCCTCCGGAATGACCGACACATCCAGCGCAGCGACAGCAGCAGCCTTGCCATCAATGGCGCTGCGAATCGCTGGCTCGGACCGGTGGTAGTCCCGGTAGGCCCGCCGCATTTCGGCGGTCTCGCGGCCGTGGTCATCCAGGTCAAGTGGGCCGGTGTAGGGCGGCACATAGGCGTCCGCCCGGAGTTGATCCGCCTCCGGGTTTGTCCGGACCGGCGCGATGATCGGAGACCACTGCCCGTCCCGGTAAGCATCCGACCCCCACGGGTCCGACACCCCCGGGTCGGAGGGGACCAGGAAGGGATTGGCACCCACCAGTGAAGTCCGGGTAGTCGTTGGCCAAACCCAGGAGCGTAACGTGTCCAACCAGCCAGGCATGAGGCACCCCCTCGCGGGAGAGTGTCCCGCGGGCGGACTATGCCCCGTGCGGTTGCCTGCCGAGAGGTGCTGATGAGAAGCCCGGCCTCCAGGGCTGACGCCCTGCGCTACTGTCTACCGCCCCTTTGGGGCGGAATAGCATTGGATTTAGGCCCCAAAGGGGCCGTCAGATAATAGCCCAGGGCGTCAGCCCTGGTCGGACTTGTCGGACTTGTCGCACTCACGAATGACTGGTCAAAACCGCCACTCAAGGCCCAGGTTGAGCGTCTGGACCCACAGATCGGAAGTGGTCGCGTCGCGACGAGATGGATTGGCCGGGTTCACCTGGAAAGGGTTGGAGCCGGTCACTGGCGGTGTGGGGTCAATCACGTCTGGCCCACGGACGAGATTGTTCATGTACAGAAAATTGTACCCGATGAAGACACGACCGTGCTCGCCGATTTGACGACCGAACGTCAAGGCCGTTGTTGGCATCACACCGAAACGGGTCTCATCTCGCGACCCGTTTTCTCCCGGACGGGAATAGAACCCATACGGCATCACGACACCGTTCACTCGGAATTTACCGTTCGCCTCCGTGTCGGTCAAAACCGCTCCGAAGGCCATTTTCGCGGTGCCACTCACGAACCACCGTCCGACCCGGTACTCACCGGCAAGTCCGATCTGTCCGCCGTGGAACTGGTCCAGCGCCGAAATGTCATCCCGGAATCGTTCGATCGCGATCTCAGCTCCGATCCGCTTCCCGTAGATCGTGTAATCTTCCCCAAGGTTCCCATACCGATACCCGACCAGTACATCGAGCCGGCCGGACGAGTCGCAGAACAAGTTCTCACGATAGTTCACGTCGGCCGCCGCGAACCGGGTGGTGAGCCCGGCCTGGTAGGCACCTGCGTATCCAGTGGCTGGGTTGGCGAGTGTGTACGACCCCCCTCCAGCAGTCGGCAGGTAGAAGGCGGATCCGTTCGAGAAGATAACCGTGTTGGTGTTGCCCGGGGCCAGGTAATCAAAACTGGCATCGATTCCGTGCGTGTGATCGGAGTTCAACCAGACACCGCCGGTCACACCCACCCCAGCCCGGAACGGAATCGATAGACCTCCGTCGCCATAGGCGACAGGCCCAGTTGGACTTCCGACCCGCAGGAGGGGGGGGGCATGGGCAGAGCTCGTCCACCCCAGCTCGAGCATCGAGCTGATCCAGAACCGCCCGGCTGGCCCGCAGGCCTGCGACGAGGCCGGGAGTGTGTCGGGAACCCGATCCGGCAAGTAGAAGTAGCCAGGGTCGTACTCGCCGCCGGGTCCGCGTGGAGTGGGAAGCCCTGGCGGAGTCTGGCCAGGCTGGGGAACGGGAAGGAGTGGGGGGAGGTCGCAATCGCTGAGGGTTGTCTCAGGTGGAGAGCCGGCAACGGGGCGAGCAACAGGGTTCGCGAAGTCGGGGAGGGTTCCCGGCTGTGCAGCAGTGTTGCCAAACGTCAAGAAGGCGATTCCGCACGCTGCCACCCACCTGGGGAGATCGGGCAGGCGTCTAGGGAATAGGGGTCGGAAGGCAGGGGGCATCGTTTCCTCGGCGCTGAAGAGAAGGAGCCTGCCTTCAGAATGCACTACCCGGTTCGACCAGTGGGAACAGGTAAGTGCGGAGGAACGCTGGAGTTAGCATTCCATGATGGCCACCGGTGTTCCCGGTCCAGGCCAACTCGGCCGACCAGAAGTGTTGTCGGAGGCGGCCCGCTTCAACCTCTGCCGCTGCAACTGGGTCGCGGACCACGAAGCCGTGTCGGCCAGCGGCCCGAGTCCAGTGCCGGTCTGTCGTTCCGACCACACGGGTCACCAACCCCAGCGCCACCCAGTCCTTCTTGCTGCAAAACACATCCAGTCCTTCCCGGGCAGCCTCCATTGCGGGGCGAATATCGTAGCCAGTCGAGACGGACGGAGCGAGCAGGATCATTCGATCGATGGAGTCCGGCGGCAGAGTCTCTCCCGCAGCCAGGGCGACCGCACACCCCGCACTGTGGGCCACAATCACTACCCGCCTGCCGGGCTCCAGGGCCTGCCGTTCGCGAATTACGACCGCCAACCGAGCACCTTGAGTCCGGGCGTGGGGAAGATCGGTCTGGTCAAGGAGCAAGCGACGATACCCGTGGGACCACGAGAACGGCACCAATTCCACCGAGTTGCCGACGAGAGTATTCGCCTGGCTCATAGCGGTGGAGCAACCCCGCAGATCCCCCGCACCGTCGAGCACCCACACCAGAGGTCCATTCGCGGCTGGCCGGAGGGAAATCTCATTCGGCACCGGACGGTTGCGGCCTGTGGTGGGCGATCCCGTGCCAGTTGCGATCCCACTCGCTGGGGAAGGAGTTCGGCCGAAAAACCCTGCTGCGAGGTGCGGGCCACTCAGCCCCATCACCACCCCGATAACCAGCCCATATCGGAGAATCGAGGACATTCGATGAAACCCGACAGGATGGGAGATCCAGTCCGATTCCGACATTTACTATCCGCGATCAAAGGGTGCAACTCCAGTTCGATGACGGCTCGGGTCGATGGCGAATGTTACGCAATTTCACATTCTGTCAGGTCGGGGGGCAACTATGGGACGTGGGATCACACTGATGGCACAGCTCGGACGGGCGCTGTTCGCCCCCGCAACCGGAGATACACTGACTCTGTCGCAACCGCCCCCGAGGGGAGGCCGCAGGATGGCCCGACGAGTCAAGGTCCGACGAGTCATCTTGATCGTGTTCAGTGGACTCGCGCTCGCGATTGCCGGGCTTGGGCTCTATTCTCTGATCTGGGACAGCCCGCAACCTCCGGTTGTAGACGAACCAGTGGCCCCTGTCCAAGCCGCCAAGCCGGTGGGAACGAATGAGTTTACGCAACTTGCCGAGACCGATCCGGTCGGCATGTTCCGTGCATGCCTCTCGTCGTATGCCGAAAAGGCAAAGGGGTTTACCGCCGTCCTGGAGAAACAGGAACGGGTGGCTGGCACCCTCCACAAGAGGGAGATCATCCGGATCACGGTGTGGGGGGAAGTTTCGGAGCCAAACGGTGTGCCTCCGGCCATTCACGTGAGGATGATCTGGGAGAAGGGGTTCCGGAAGGATACTTTCGGGTCCACAGTTCACGGAAGCCTGTACCCGGCCGGAGAGCACGCCAACCAGATCACCGTCTACCGACCAGACGCTTGGATCAAGGAATGGGCGATTGACTCAAAAGGGTCGTTGGCTCGGAACGCTTCCCGGTTCTGCATCCGCGATTCGGGGATCTACCGGGGAATGCTCCGGACATATGATGCGTGGAACAAGCGGCATGAAGCGGGGGAGCTCAAGACCGAATACCTGGGAATTAAGCGGATCGAGCAGACGGGGAATCGGGAGTGCCATGTCATCCGCCGGATTTGCCGCCAGCCAGAGGCGGACCGCTTCTCTCTCGACGAGGAAGCCTCGACTGATCCCAAGGTCATCGCCCGGGACGGCTTCAGCGAAGTGACCGTGATGATCGACGTCGAGAAGAGGCTCCACCTCGGGACAATTTTGAGGCAGGCGAACGGTGAACTGATTGGGGAGTATTACTTCCGGGACGTGCAACTCCTCGTAACCGAGCCCCCTCCCGAGACGTTCACCGTTGCGGGGTTGATTGCTGCGACCAAGAGCTAAATCGTTCCGGGGTGGGGCGGGATCGAGAGGAAATCATCCACCCGTGAGTGGGGCCTCCATGACCCGCTTGACAGCGGCAGCCAGGTCTTCCGGGCGGAAGGGCTTCTGTAAGAATTCGGTACGACCGTGGCGACTGCCGTACTTTTCTCCGGCAAGCCGCCGATCCGTGTAGCCGCTGATCATCACTGCGGGGATGTCCGGAGCTGTCGCCCGAATGGAATCCAGTAACTGATCCCCTGTCTGTCCTGCCATCACCACATCGATCACTGCGATGCGGATGGCTTCGTGATACTGCCTGAACAGATCTAGCCCGGCGAGTCCGTCCCCTGCGAGTAGCGGTTCATACCCCAGATCCTGAAGTGTCGAGGCCACCACCTCGCGGATGTACATCTCGTCATCCACAACCAAAGCGAGCGGAGTGCTCGCGGTCGCTGGGATCACCGAACGAGTGGGGCGGTCATCGGGTTCTCCCGAGCGGGATTCCAGTCCGAGCGTGGGAGAGTCGGCCGTGGGCCAGAGGATCTGGATCGTTGTCCCTCGACCCGATGCGCTCTGAACCTGGATGGCCCCACGATGTGTTCGGACGATTCCCAATACCGCAGGAAGACCCAGCCCTCGGCCCGGGAAATGGCTTGTAAAAAACGGGTCGAACATTCGCGATTGAATCTCCGGAGTCATCCCCGGCCCGTTGTCGGAGATTTCTAGCCGAACATAACGGCCAGGCGTAGGTACGAGTCGGAAACCGGCAGTGGAGTCCCCCGGTTCGACCGTGATCAATCCTGTCCGGACCGCCACAATACCTCCCTCCGCGACGGCTTCTCCTGCATTCATCAGGAGATTCACGAGCACTTGCCGGACCTCTCCGGCATCCGCGCGGAGAGGGGCCAGAGCCGAGTCGAGATCGACTCGAATCCTGGCGAGTGGAGTCGTGAGACTGAGCAGCGAGACCGATTCCTGGATCAGTTCGTTCAGGTTGGCTCGTCCAGATGGGGCCAGTCCCTGACCGGCATACAACAGCATTTGTCGGCACAGTGCCGCAGCCCGTTGAGATGCCTCTTCGATCTGTCCGAGGTAGCCGCTCGACGACGGATGGCCCAACCCAACTCGGCTGGCTAACCCCGCACAACCCAGGATGACGGTCAGGATGTTGTTGAACTCGTGCGCGATTCCACCTGCCATCACCCCAAGACTTTCCCACTTCTGAGCCTCCTGCAACTCGCGGTCGATTTTCGCCCGCTCTGCCTCGGCCAGTTTTCGGGCCGTAATGTCAGTCGTCACTGCGACGATCCGCACAGGAACCCCAACTGAGTCGCGAATAATCTGACCACGAACAGAGAACCACCGATCGGTTCTGTTGGCTTGGGAGACAGGACCACGAAACTCATAAAACAGATCTTCACCACTCTGGACCGACCGTTGCCAGGCGACTGCGATCCCTGGCAGGTCGGATGGGTGGACAGCGCGGCTCGCACCTTCCGGCGTGGTATAGTCGCCAGTCGGGGGAAGACCGAAGAAGGTGGCGAAATCGTCCGACAGATTGCCTCGACTGGCGATCAGATCCCATTCCCAGCCGATCATCCTGGCACTACTCAAGGCAGCCCGAAGCCGTGCCTCACTCCGGGCGAGGCTCTCTTCGGCCGTCTTCCGCTGAGTGATGTCCAGAACCAGCGACAAAAACGAGACGAACCGCCCCTGGTTGTCGTGACGGATTGAGTTGTGCCACTCGCACCAGATCACGGCACCGGATTTGGTGTAGTTCCGGTTGACCATGACATTTCGAGGGTTCCGTTCCGCAATCATCTCACCGATGAGGCGCGCCACCATCTCAGCATCGTCATCGTAAACCAATCGCCATTCAAATGGTTGCTTCCCCACCACCTCGACAGGCGACCATCCAAACACATTCTCCGCCTGCCCCGTCCATCGGGTGATGCGGAACTCATGGTCCCACTCGATCACAGCGAGGGGGGTGTTGTCGAGATGGGCCGCCAGTTCACTATCGGCCCGCGTGAGAGACACCCGGACCAATCGCGCGGTGGTGACGTCGATGAGCAACCCGGCCCAAAGAGTGGTACTGTCTTCCTCAAGGTGTGGTATGGCCCGGATTTGAATCGTTCGAGTCTGGCCTGTCCGGGTTCCGAGGATGGAGAATTCGATCGGGCCGAAGGGATGGTCCTTAACAAGTCGTGCCTTCAGTTCCGGGAAAGTGGGGTCGCTAAGATGGGGAAACGAGAAACGGGCGGCAAGTTCGCACCCAAGAGCTGCAGGGGTTGTGTCGAACGCCTCGGCCGTCACGGCGGAGATTTCAAACGCGACCTGACCGTTCGGTCCCGTTCGGGCTGTAAACATCGCTCCACGTTCCGGCTGGTAAGCTGGAGCTGGAGAGTACGAGGGTTCGGTGGGCGGCATCAAAGCCTCCGCGAGCGGCCGGAGATCGTCCCCCCGGACGAATAATGGTGCGAGTCGTGTTGGGGGAACGTAGGAAAAAACAACAATGATTGTCCTCGCGGTACGCGCGGGGATTGTCGAGAGGATTGTAGCGAGTCGAGGCCCAGAAAGGAGGCGGTGTCGAGGCCCCTCCCGGATAGCAATTGCCGAAACGTCGGACCAAGGTTGGTCCGGGAAAGAATCTTGATTAGAGGAGCAACTGCATGTATGCCACATCGAGCCATCGGCCGAACTTATACCCAACCTCTCGGAAGCATCCGACAGGTTCAAACCCCAGAACCCGTTGAAGTGCGAGGCTACCCGGGTGTTCGGTGCAAGCCCCGCCGATAATGGTGTGATGCCCCGCCGCCCGCGCTCGCTCGATGAGGTCGGCCAGCAGGGCACGCCCGATCCCACGGCGAAGACCATCAGGCTGGACGTACACCGATGCCTCCACGGACCGGGCATAGGCACCCCGGGACTTCCACGGCGACAGCGCTGCCCAACCGATGATCTCCCCGTCCACCAGGGCAACGACGACCGGGTGGGCCGGAGTCCGGTTGTGGAGCCACTCAAGCCGGTCATTCTCTGTCTCGAGTTCGACCTGGAAGGTGCATGTTGATGTGGCGACGTAGTGGTTATAGATGACGCGGACAGCCGGCATGTCGTTGTCTGTCGCGAGTCGTATGTGTACGTGAGCCAGTCCCATCCCTCGTCTCCACAACCCCGGAATTTCCGCTTCGAAACTCCACGAATCCCTCGACACCAGATCGGTCACCTGACTCTGAAAGAGAGGGGAGGGTTCGTTTCTCTCCGATCGTCCGAATCCAAGGTCAGATCGTAGAGGAGAGAATCCCGCAACCCCAGCCAAAATTCTTTTTGTCCTTGCGACTGCGGAAGCGGCGACATCTCATGGCAACTGGAATAGGCTAGTACAAACCCGTCGCCCTTCACCCCTCCCCGGGCAGACATGATGTCAACGAATGCCTCCAACGGACTCCCGACTGAATGTCGCGAGATCCGTGTTTCGTCCAACTGTCGCGAGCAACTTCTCAATGATGATGTTCGTGTTGGTCCGGTCCTGACATTCGGGACGGACTGGGCGGATGATGGGGTTGCCACCAAGGTGGTGGCCACTCCCGTGTCTCAACACGGTTTTGTCTCGGACTGGGAGATGCCGGCCGCACCGCCCAGTGACCCCCGGCTTGGGACTCGCTAAGGAGTGCTCTGGAGCCAAGCGATCCCGGAACCGCATACAGGCAACGGCCAAACTCGACACAGGTGGCCAGCAGTCGGGCGTAACCGTGTGTTGGCCACTATTCGGGGAAGCTGCCACCGGCCAGGAAGCGGAGGCTTCATCCCACTCGTTACTGGGGGATGTCGAAGAGTGTCACGGTCGATTCCGGAGTCTGTTCGTACACCGCCAGGGTCCGGCCGTCCGGTGCAATTGCGAATTCGGGGTCAGACGATTTACAGGTCACGCGGCCGATGACCGTGCCTGTTGACCATTCAATGACTTCGAGAATGCCCAGGTTCTTTTCCGACTTCCGCCCAACCACGACCACCCGGCCATCTCCGGACACGACGGGCGGGGAGTTGAAGAGGTCATACCCATTCCCTGCAAACGCCCGGAGATCCGTTCCAGACTGCCCGTCGATCACCCGTGGAAGTTTTGGTTGGGCTTTCGCTCCGCCATCTTTTTCTGGTCCTTTGAATGCGATGACCCGACCATCGTCCGAGATATTACCAACGATACGTGAGTTTTGTGCCGTCGCGGGGGCGTGAATCCAACCCCCGTCCCCTCGCCCGATCGGCAACTGGAACCAGCCGATTCGACCGGATTGCTCAGCCACGAGGATTTTGCCTGAGTCGGCAGTGAAATGGGCCGACCCACCCCGCCACTCGAACTGGACGATGGATTTGTTATTCGTCAGGTCAAACAGTTGGAACGGGACAGGGGGGGGGTTCTTTCCTGCCTGGGGTTTCCCATTGCGGGCCACGGCCAGATACCTGGCATTAGGAGACAGGTACACGCTCAACTCCGTTGCCAGCCCCAATTTCGGTGGGATTGGCGGAAGGGGATACTGGGTGGTCTCCAGTCCGGTCTTGACGAGCCACACCCTCACCTCATTATCGCTCTCCATGTACGTCCCGACCTGCCCGTTTGAGAGCGGGAAGATGCCAGTCACCTTGGTGGCACTGAGAGCTTTGAACCCGGGGCGGGGTTCACCGGTGTTCAGGTCAAAGGCATTGAATGAAGCTGTGGAGGACGTGGCGCAAAAAACCGTATCGTTTCCCGGATCCACTACAAGCACGGGTTTCCCAGTCCCGCTGATTTTTTTCGCCCATCGCGAGGCCAGCTCACCCCCGCGGTTGGCAGGTTTTACAGGTTCTACTGGAGGATCTTTCTCTTTTGCCGGAGGGTCTTTCTTGATTGGAGGGACCAAATCCTTCGGAACCAAGGCCACAATGTCCTTGGGAATGTCAAGCACCAGGATCGATTTCCCCAAGCGACCAGCGACAATGGATTTCATGTCCGAAGTGAAGTACGCTGAGGTCAAGTCGGGTCGCCCTGCTCCGAGTGAGAATCGACCGACGACACGTCCGGTGTCGATGTCGATCACCTCCAGAAACGAAGTCTTGTCGGGACTGGCAGGGTCTGGAGAGGTGACAACAAGCACCCATCGGCCATCCGGCGAGAACCCACTCGATGGAATCGGCTCTCGTCCAGCGAACGAGGTCACGATTTTTCCTGACCGAGAATCAATCACGTGGACAGTCCGGTCTGCCCCCCAGAGCACCCGGCTTCCGTCAGGAGAGACGGCGGAGATGGTCGGTCGGGTTCCAATCGGGAGAGCGACTTCCCCGTCGGCAGTGCCTGTGGAGAGTTTGAACCAACGGCACTTATCCAGATCCGCAACGAGCAACTCGTCTGCCTCTGTGAACCGGAATTCCGGACGTCGGACGCTGAGGTTGAGAACCGGTCGTTTCCCCTTGGCGTCGAACACCTGGATTTGTCCGGCGGGTGATGGACTTCCGTTCGCTCCCATCATCCAGGTTCCAGCGATCACATACCGACCGTTCGGAGAAACATCAAAGAGCATTTCCCCGGTAACCGCCGGTGGGTTGCCAACGGGCAACTTCCCCACGACCTGTCGGCTGGCGGGATCCCAGATGACGGCCTCCGGTAGGTTCGCCGCCCACGAGACGACTTTACCATCTCCTTGGGGGCGGAACTCCCAGAGCCGTGTGCCATCAGTAAATATCCCTGCCAGGCCAGGATTGGGTGTTCGCAACGAATAGATTTGAATCGGTCGGCCTGGCAGGTAGGCGAGCAACCAATCGCCATCCCCGGTCGGTTTGACCCAGACCCGATCTTGTGTGTTAATCGCAACCCGGAACTGGAGTTCAGGAATGGGGGTAGGAGCAGGTGGTGGTTTCTCAATGACGATCGGTGGAGGATCTTCTTTGTCGAGCTTCGGGGTCGAATTGTCAATCGGACCGACGGGGTCCGCCCCTTTCGGCGTGTCTCCTTTCGGTGCCTCTGGCTCCTTCGGTCGGAGATTGGGTTTGGGGACTGGTCGTGACCCCTCCTCCTTCGAGACAGCCGACAATCCGTCCAGGAGTCGGTCAGAGGATGGCCGCTTCGGGGTGAGCAGGAACAGACCACCGACGAGGGTCACGGCTGCAAGCATGATCGCCCCACCGACAATCATCCCCATCCCAACCCCGCGGCCCTGCGAGCGGCGCCGGGGAGGGGGGTCATCGTCCCAGTCCTCGCCACGCTCCGAGTCGGGCCTCCGGCCAGGGCGTGAGGACAGCCGACGGTCGATGTGCTGCTCCGGTTCCTCGTCCAGCTCTGGTTCCACGATCTCAGGCGGTGGGGGCTCAACCTGGGTCGGAGTGACTTCCGTTGCAACCTCGCCCAGAAGTGTCGAGGCCTCATCGGCGGTGTCGGGATCGAGTGGGAGTGGCTCACCGTCAGGGGCGATCTCGTCAAGCCACGGCGTCGCGGCGAGTGGCCTCTGGCATGCGACAGCGAGCCGGGCGACAAGGAGGCGCAGAGAGTCGTTCGGGGACTCCCATAATTCTCGAAACAAGGGCGAGCGAGCGGGGTCTCGAAAATCGGTATCGACGAACAGGAGGTTGTCCCCACTATCGTACCGCTGCCAGAGATCAGAGCCAAACACTTCCATCGCTTTGAGGGCGGTCGCGACCACGAGATGAGGGAACCGGTCGAGTTCGGGAGAGTAGGCTCGAGTCGAGGCTCGTGTGGGGTGCTGGAAGTTGGGATGTCCGGCCTCCCCGGAGGGGGTATGGGCGAGGCTGGGGACAAACATCCCGTCGTAGTCGATCAGTTTGAGCCCATAAGCTCCCGGCCGGCTGCCAGGGACCAGCAAGACGTTCCCATGCTGGATATCGGCGTGGGCGATTCGTTCATCTCGGAGGCGTCGACACAGGCGCACCCACATCTGGAAGAGTGCATTCAGCACAGGTGCGCGGTCCGCGTTGTGCTCGACAACACGGTTCAAAAGTGCGCCTTCGACCCACTCCATCTTGATCACTGGCCGCCACGCACCGCGAACCCAGATCCCGTCGGCCAGGAATGTGAAACCGACCGTGAACGGAAGTTCGGCCCGGGTGAGGACATCGGACACCTGGGCATAGCGCTGGGCGAGGCCCGATACAGGTCGCGTGAAGCATTTGACCGCCCAGTCCCGACCATCCGGTCCACGGATCTGGTAGACGTCGGCGAAATTTCCGGACAGGGGGAGGGGAAGGCCCGTTGGTCCAGCGACTGCCTCCCCGCCTTTCAAATCGGGGTCAGAGAAAACCGCCGAGGGGTTCTGGATGGCCTCGTTGAAGTCTTGCGGTAGCGGCCAGTTCATTGTCTCGGCTCCTGCGCGGCTGGAGAATGGTGCTGCTGTCGGAGTCAACCGTGATCACTCGCGACCTGGGTCGACGGCGGGGCAACTGGAAGCGTGGGTCATCCCCCCGCTCCACCGGGGGGGCTGACCCGAGTCCCGATGTCCAGGAACCGAACAAGCGCAGTCGGGTCGGCGTTGATCACCACCCCGCGGGCACCGTCCTTGATTGCAAACCCCTCCGCGCGGGCCGATTCAAAGAGCTTCGGCGGGAGGACGCTCGACATCTTGAACAAAGCCTTGGCGTACTCGTCCACCAGTTGGTCCTCGTTGGCCGGGAAGTAGGTTGGTGGAATCGGGGCGGCTGTCAACAGGATGTTAAACAACAGGGCGTTGCCATCGTTAGGCTCGATCATCCGAATCAGCCATGCCTTTCCCGCGGGGTCACCATCGGTCGGTTCCCCGTCGGTGAGATTGAGCACGACGGGTGGAAATGCCGCAGGGTAGGTCTCAGTGAACACTCGGACCGTCTCTGCAGCGACATCGAATGCCGAGCACATCGGGGTCGGGCCGCCCGCTTGCGGCTCGTACCAGACCGGGAATTTGATCGTCTTCTCAATGACTCCCCCAGCACCATCCGGGGTTAGCCGGGTGCGCGATTCGATCCGAAGTGGTGTGTCACTTAACTGGCTGATCGGAACGAGCGGCCGGGACAGGATGTTCCCACCCAGGCCAGACCGGACCTCTCGACCATAGCCGATAAGACCGACATGGAAGTAGTCCCGGACACCACCAGCTTTGGCGGACCGAAGAACCAGATTTTGGATCAATCGGTTGACGGCGTCGGCCACAACAACGGCCTTCGATTGGCCCGCAGCCCCGGCAATCGGGTCGGCCATCGACTTGGACTGGTCGACGAGAAGGAGTATGCAAGCCGGGTTAGTCCGGCTAATCTGCGCATTGTAAGGCATGGCACGCGGCCCCGGGCGGTTGAACGCGTCAGTGCGAAAAATTCACCCCCTCTGTCATATCCGATTTCGGTCCCAACCTCCAGCCCCCTCGGGTGCAAACCGGAACTGCGGTCTTGAGGGAAGGGCTTTTTCCCTGCTCCGGTCGCCCGAATTCACGCCCTCACGGAACTCCAACCCCTCTCCCTGCTCCTTCGATTCGCATCCAACTGGCAACGCCGCACATCAAGATCCCGTAGCGGATCATGCTGAGGTGATCCACAGTTCCGGAGGAGGCACTCGATCAGCCAGGCGAGGACCGATCATGACGAGTTGCTCTCGGCCCCCTTCTGATGATGACTCAGGGCAGTCGATGAGGATCCACGGATGAGACCAAGAAATGATCGGAGAAGCCCCGGTCCACGCGATTCGTGGTAGAACGAGGCGGCCGGGAGTTGTGCGGTCAACCGTCGGTACGCCGGCCCCAGATTGTGAAAGGGGATGGTCGGGAACAGGTGGTGCAGGGCGTGATACCGAAGCCCAAGTGGGGCCCATAGTTCCGCCCACCACCCGCCTGGGTGGTCGCTGCTGTCGCGAAACTGACCGAGGTGGTCAGTGGGTTGGCTACCGGAAGCGAAGTGGTGGGCGCTGAGCATCCTCAAACGATTCAAAAACAGTGCCAGTGTGTACGCTCCGTACCAACACACCAGCCATCGCCACGAAAGCTCCCCTGCCAGGGTTAACGCAACCGGTGGTAACCACAGCAGAAGGATCACACACTCCGACTGGAACAATCGTTGCCGAGCCTCGGTGGACATCACTCGGACATAGCTCGGATTGATCACGTAGCTTGAGACCGAGCGGACAAGGAAGCGGCGAAGTCGAGGGACAAACCACGAGATGGGAGCTGCGACCAGAAAGCGCAAAAATGCGATCGGGCAGATCAGGAAACTGAGTCCAAGGTAATAGAAGATCGCCACTGGACGGCCAGCCAGGGGAAGGTATTCCGGATCGACGGCGGTGCCATAGGTGGCTCTGCGATGGTGGTCGAGGTGGACCCCTTCATACAGGACCGACGGAACCATCCACGGATGCCCGACAATCCAATTCCAGGCTAGGTGGATCCCAGGGATCTTCTCCCGATTCTGGTGGGTCAGTTCATGAATCATGACAATAGCACGATACCAGAGGAGAGCGGCAACGCAAGTCAAAACGACTGTCAGAAGGAGCGAGCCTTCCCCACTCGCTGCGAACAGGAGTGCTGCCCAGGCGGCTGGTCCGGTGAGGAGCAACTCCCTCCAGTACTGCCACGGGGCGGGGGTGAAAAGATCGCGGATGAGTGTGTGAGCAGCACGGATCTCAGAAGCAGAGGCGTGGGAGATTGGCGGAGTCACGGTCGGCTCTCTCAAGATCAGGACGAAGCGACGGTTGGATTCCCCTCTGGCCGCCGCGCGGGGGTGGTCGGTGTCCCATCGTAATCCAGCCACTGTCGTCGATCGTAATCGTACAGCCGGCAGGTCCGGAGAATCCGGAGGAGATATCCCGGGGTGAGTCGTTCGACCGAGATGTCCGTTGGGTACGCCGCTTCCAGGATATCCTGGACACGTGGGAGATTGTAGAGCGGAATCCGTGGATCGACGTGGTGGGCTGTGTGTTCCAGGATGTTGTGCATAAACCGGTTCAAGCCGAATGGGAGAACGACGTGTGTGGTGCTTTCGACGGTCGCTGTGTAGTAGTCCCAGTCGTCCCGGCTCAAGAAGCAGATCGCCTGAGGGTGCATGTGGTGAACGAGATCCACCAGGGCGATTTGGTATGTGAAGCCAAGGTACGGCAAGACCATTCCGAGGAGCACCACCCCGAGAGGCCCGACCGGGTCGGCCCACGACCACCCCTCGGCGGCCTGGGTGAGAGCGAACAGCCCACTGAACATGGCTACCGCAAACCCGATGACCAGGAACCGGTCGAACCAGTTCTGTCGATGGCGAGTGCCGATACCTTCACGGGGCGGGAAAAGGAGATAGGGGATCCAGTTCCCGACTGTCCAGTAGAACGTTAACCCGATCGGGGTTCGGAGAAGCCGATACCAACCCCGCCTCCAGACCGATGCGTTGCGGTATTCCTCGGCCGTCCACGGGATCCACACCATATCGCGACCGCGGACCCGCAGGAAGTTGTGGTGGAGCAGGACGTGTGCGCGAACCCACGCAGCCAGTGGGGTGAACGTCGGGAAGAACGCCAGCCGGGCGACCCACCGGTTTGCGCGCCGACCGGGGACGAAGCTTCCGTGCCCCGCATCGTGCGCGATGACATACAGGAACCCGACCAGCACCGTGGCAGCCAGGACGCACACTCCCTTGAGCCACCACCAGGGAAGGATGACAGCGCCGGCGACACACATCAGATAGGCGATGAACTCGGCGGTAACAACGAGGATGGCCGGGAAGTACCGTCGCTGCCGGGCGTCAGCGGGGATGGTTCCCAGAAGTGTCGTTGTGCTGGGTTTGTGCGGAGTCATCCTTCCTCCGGGGACGCTTTCGGGCCTGAGGTCCACTCAAACCGGGCAAGTCGTCGGATTGTTGGTCGCAAACTGGTCGTGGAATCGTCGGACCAATTCGTCCGGCATGAAGTACGTTCCGCATTGTGGTCGGGCGGCTGTGATTTCCAGCCGGGCAAGCCCGTGGTAGTGAGCGAGCAAGTCGACTGGGTCGGCCAACCCCACGGTTGCCCGGAATCCCTCGAACCGGTCGGTGAGGAGCGCTGAGAGGATGCATGCCGTCAGTTCCCGGGGATCTCTGGCAAGTTCCCGGAGGAACGCCTCTGTCCCGAAGCGGGCCACCATCTCTTCAGCCCCCGGGGGCAAGAAAACGGATTCCCGGATCGGGTCTGGCAGACGCACCATTCCGGCGTTCCCGAACAGGACATCGGCTGTCGCCTCGGCCCGTTGGACCGCCCGGTCGAGTGCGAACCCCGGCGGGTAAGAGTCGTCAATCACCACCGTGCCAGGGCGGAGTTGGTCCACATCCATGACCTCCGGGACGCTGACGGCTGTGAGGATGGTTGTGGCCTCGTAGAGACCATCTGGCAAGCCGCGGTCGGACGCAAGCACCCGGATCGGCCCCCGGAAGCCGTGACGGTCGCGAGCACAGCGAGCGATGATCTCGACCTCATTCCGCTTCGCGAAAACATCGCAAAGTGTGATCTCCCGGGGATGGGGGAGAGCATCCAACAGCAACGCCAAACAGGATTGACCG
This sequence comes from Gemmataceae bacterium, assembly GCA_003136315.1. Lineage (GTDB taxonomy): Bacteria > Planctomycetota > Planctomycetia > Gemmatales > Gemmataceae > Urbifossiella. Next base: position 70,398 of record PLDW01000475.1, read on the forward strand.
ATCGACCCGAGCCCCAGGACAGCAAGGTGCTCCTGATCGGTCTGGCGACCTGCCCGGTCGAGCATGCTCTGGAGGTTCAGCACGACCGCCGCAGTCGTTGTCGCGTGGCCCGTTGTCACCCGCAAGCCTGAGTCCCCTCCCAGCCAATCCTGGACCATCCGCCCGTAATTCGTGGCCGACGGAATGAGTCCGGTCAACGACAGGCACCGGGCGCCCCGACGACGTGCCAACTCCCCGGCCTTGCGAACGAGTTCGGAAGCCCGCGGCGAGCCAAAGAGTTCCTTTCCCCGGATTGGGAGGGTGATGACACCGATCCGCCCGTAGGGGAGTTCGTAAAGGTGACTGACGAACGGATCGGTTCCGAATAACCCCCTGAACTGATCGTCTGACACTCCACCGACAGTACATACCCGGTCCGGGACGTAGAGGAGGGCCGCAGCGTCAAACGCCATGTGCTCCAGCACTCCGTTCGCCGTGGTCCGGGTGAAGACCCGAAGAAATTCCTCGTCAGGGAGCGTTTCGAGGAGATGGGAAGCAGTGACGACCGGCTCCGTCAGCTCTGGCACAGTGGTCGTGACACTGGTCTCGAGTGGGCCGTCCGTCGCAGCGGGAACGGCTGTGAGTTGGCGGAGGAGAATCTCCGCAAGTCCGGAGAGAGTCGTACCGGCCGAAAGCTGATCAATTGGGACATTGGACTTGAAATCCCGGTCGATCCGCAGCTTGAACTCAAACGCCATCAGGGAATCGACCCCGAAGTTGGTGAGCGGAACAGTGGGGTCGAGGCTCGATTCGTCTGCCCTCAAAACGGCGGCCAGCCCGCGTCGGAGGTGGTCGATGAGGTGGCCGAGTCTCTCGCTCGACGGCCGGGCCAGGAGCGTTGCGGTTGCGTCCAATCCGCCTGACAGAGTCGTCCCGTCGGACCTCTGCTCCAACACCACCGCGAGGCGGTGTGAGAGGCTGGCGGCCGGGTTGGCCTCAGAAAACCTCGCCCAGTCGACGCTCGCGACACCAACGGAGGTCGCGTCCCGGCGGAGCAGGAACTTCAGGAACGCAAACACTTCGGCCGATGGGAGAAGGCCGAGACCGACCGACTCCAGGTAACGTGCGAGGGGAGCGTTGTCCGCAACCACTCCCACTTCGGCGAGCGGACCCCAGTTGACTGCCAGGGCCGGAAGACCTGTCGCACGGCGGTGGCTGGCCAGGGCGTCGAGAAATCGGTTCGCTGCCACGTAGCTTGCCTGGGCGGCTGAGCCGACGAGCGTCGCGATTGACGAGTACATGACGAACCAGTCGAGCGGGAGCTCCCTTGTGGCGAGATGCAGATTCCACGCCCCTGCGACTTTCGGGGCGAGAACCTTCTCCAGTGAGGCTCGGCCAACCCGGGCGAGCGGTTCGTCGAGTAGCACCATCGCGGAGTGAACAACACCAGCGAGCGGTGGGCGTTCGCCCGCGCCCGATCGGATGAGCCGGTCGACTGCTGTCGGGTCGGTGACGTCACAGACGACAATTTCAACCTCGACCCCTCGGGCGAGAATCGCCTCGACCGTTGCTCGCGCGGTATCGGATTTCGCCCCGCTCCGGCTAGCAAGGACGAGCCACTTCGCCCCCTGATCAGTGAGCCACTCCGCTGTCCGGAGACCAAGCCCGGACAGGCCCCCGGTGATCAAATAGGCCGCATCTGCCCGCACAACCGGCCGCTCGTGCGCCAAAACCCGCTGAGGCAGGGAGGTGGGGTCCGGGGTGACCACCAGTTTCCCACGATGCTTCCCCTGGGCCATGAGTCGGAAGGCATCCCCCACCTGCTCGGTCGGGTATGCCGTGATCGGCAGCGGGGTGTATTCTCCCTGGGTGAAACGTTCGAGGATCGCTCGTAATCGGCGGCCCACCCAGACCGGTTTCCGGGCAATCACCCCAGCCAGGTCGACTGCATGGAACGACACACAATTGCGGAAGGGGTGCAAGTCGAGCGCTGCGTTTTGGAAGATGTCTTTCTTCCCGATCTCCACAAACCGGCCATCCGGTTTGAGGAGTTCGAGGCTACGGGGAATGAACTCCCCGGCCAGCGAGTTGAGGACCACATCGACACCCCGGCCCCCGGTTGCCGAGTGGACCCCACTGGCGAATGAGAGGTTCCGGGAATGAAAGACGTGGTCGACCCCCTGCCCGCGGAGGAATTCGTGCTTGTCCGGACTGGCCGTTGCGTACACCTCGGCCCCCAGCCGCCGGGCGACCTGGATGGCGGCCTGCCCGACGCCGCCGGCTGCCGCATGAATCAGAACCGATTCCCCCGGTTCCATCCGGGCGACGTCCGACAGGCAGTAGTCGGCTGTCAAGAATGCAATGGGGATGGCTGCCGCTTGCTCGAATGACAAATGGGATGGCTTATGGCCAGCGAGAACGGCAGGAACCCGAACATAGTTCCCAAATCCGTGCGCAGCGACGGCCACCACCGGATCACCGGGCTGGAAGTCGGATACGCCGCTCCCAACTCGGCGCACCACACCTGCAATCTCATCGCCGAACGATCGATTTTCAGTCGGAGCGAGGGGGTAGATATCGAGGGCCTTGAGGACATCGCGGAAGTTGAGCCCGATCGCCCGAACCTCGATCTCGATTTCATGAGAAGCTGGCGGATCGGGGGGCACATCGACCCAGGCCAACCCATCCAGGCTGCCAGGTTCAGTGGTCCGCAGGACGTAGGACGTCGCTGGAGTGCTCGGGACGGTGAGCCAGCCAAGGCTGTCCGGGTTCACCGTCTGGAGTCGCCCGGTGTATCGGACGCCGCGGCGGTGCGCGATCTCGTCTTCGGGCGGAGTGGAGACGATCTCGCCAAGAGCCTCGTCGATGTGGGTGGCAGGCGTCGACGCGTCGAGGTCGAGTAGCCGGCAGGTCACGGAGGGTAGTTCTGTCGCGATCGTGCGGAGCATCCCGGCGGCGGGTGCCTGGAGCAGCCCCGAGGGGGAGATCCCGCCAAACTCTGTATCAGGGGTGGCACCGGCTGTCACGAGCCACAGGGTGAGACCTTTTGGACCACTGGCAGCGAGTTCCTGGGCCGTCTTCCACAATGGATCGAGTGCAGCCAGCACACCTCCGACGGAAGGCTGTTCGCCGGCACCGATCCCGGCCACCCAAACCACGACAGTCCCGTTTCCCTCGGCTCGCTGGAGAAACTCTGGAACGAGGTCATTGGAGGCAGTTTGGTGTCCCACCCAACTGCCGAACGCTTGCAGACCGCAGACCAGATCCTGCGCCAACTCGGCTGGGTCGATGACCAGCCACGGCCCTGCGAGGGAGGGTGGTGGAGCCGTCTCCTTCGGAGTCGGAGTCCAGACCTCCCGGAATATCCGGCTGACGCTCCGCGTGAGGTGGCTTTCCTGCGGCTTCGTCACGCAGCAGCACCCTGCAAGAGTGGCAACCCACTCCCCGTCTGGAGTGAAGACATCAATGTCCGCGAACCACCTCACGTCCTGGATATGGACATCTCGGATGTGGCAGACAACCGCAACCCCGGCCCGACGCCGCCAGTCGACCCGGTCGACCCGCAGTGGGAGGAACATTGCCTCCCGCTCCTCGTCCACGGGAGTGGCCCGGAGGACAGCCTGAAGCACACCGTCAAGAAGGGTCGGGTGCAGGTAATACCGGTCGGCCTCATCGTGAAGAGACGGGTCGAGAGAGATTGCCGCCCACACGTCTGGACCTCTCGTCCAGAGGCGGCGGATGGTCCGAAAGAGCGGCCCGTAATGATGCCCTGCAAGGTCGAAACGGGAGTACAGGTGACCCGGGGGCTCCTCCACGGCGTCCGCAGGAGGGGTTCGGTCCGTGATCGGCGGGCCAGCTCCTGGGCCGGAGTCGACCCCGCGCCGGGCGGAACGGCTAAACGGCTCCCAGCCACGGCCCGAGTCCTCGACTGGGCGAGCAGTGACTGCGATCTTGCGGGATCCGGGGTCGAGGGTGGTCCGAACGATGAGTGGCTCGTCGGCCCAGAGTACACGATCGAAACCCACGTCGTCCAGTCCAACAGGGTCGGCAAATGAGCCGTCGGCTGCCGCTGCCAGCATTAGTTCCAGGTGGGCAGCAGCCGGAACCACTGCACGGGTGCGGAACCCGTGATCAGGTAGGTAGGGAAACACCGCCGCCGACAGACACACCTCCCACTGGCGGACCGGTCCCGGCTCCCGCACTCCCAGGAGGGGGTGCGTTGGGGCGACCAGCCGGCGGCGGCGGGAATCTTCCCCCTCTGCCCAAAATGTCTGTCGTTGCCACGGGTGGTGGGGGAGCTCGGCATGGAGGGTTGGCCCAGGGGCGAATCCTGCCCAGTCGATCGGCACCCCGCGAGCGAACAAAGCGGCGGCCGACTCCGCCAGACATCGTTGGCCATCTTCTTCACGTTTCAAAGTTGGGACGACGACCGCTTTGCTCGCTGCCCGCTGGACATATCGGAGCAATCCGGGGTGTGGCCCGACCTCGACGAACAACTCCGCCCCTCGGTCGACGACGGACCGGACTGCGGCGGCGAATCGGACTGGCTCGCGGACGTTCCTCCACCAGTACAACCCAGTGAGATCCGCCCCGGCCAGTTCCGTGCCGGTGACCGTGGAGATAAACGGAACCTCACTCGCCCGTGGTGCCAGCCCGTTCACCGATGCGAGGAACCCCCTCCGGCAGGGGTCCATCGCAGGGGAGTGGAAGGCATACGGGAACGGGAGCAGCCGAGCGAACGCCCCTCCGGACGCGAGTTGGTTGACGGCGGCTTGAACCGCGTCGGTCTCTCCGGCGAGGGTCAGGTCCGCCGGACCGTTGTAGGCCGCGACACACAGCCGACCGGAGAATTGGGCGAGGAGAGGGCCTGCGTCAGCCTCCGAGAGCCCAACCGCTGCCATCGCCCCAGCCCCGCGAGTGGTCTCTTGAGCCGCCGACCGGAAGACGATCACCTTGGCCGCGTCGGCGAGGGTCAGGGCTCCGCTCACATACGCTGCGGCGACCTCTCCGATGCTGTGCCCGAATACCGCCACAGGACGAATACCCCATGTCCGCAGTAGCCGGTAAACCCCGACTTGAAGGGCAAACAGAACGGGTTGCCCGATATCGGATCGGAACACCGACTCGTCTCCGCGTGACATCTCTTCGACGAGGCTCCGACCCCAGTAGGGTCGGAGTGCAGCGTCCAACTCCTCCACCGTGTCCCGGAAGCGGCAATCGGTCCTGAGCAGGTCTCGCCCCATACCCGGCCACTGGGTTCCCTGGCCGCTGAACACCACAGCAACTGCTGGTGAGCTAACACCAGATTGGCCAACGAAACACCCGCGGCCAGAGGGACCGTCGCGGAGCGAATCTGCCGCTGCGGCCGATGTGTCCGCGACGACAACGACCCTGTGCGAGTGGTGGCTGCGGCGGCAGCGGGCTGCGGCGGCGAGGGTGGGGACCAAGGTCGGGTCGGCTGCCTCCAGAACTGTAGCGTCGGCCCGCATCGCCTCGACCAGAGCGGAAGCGGAACGTGTGGAGACGGTCCACACGACCCGGTCAGGTGGCCGACCCGCGAGTGAAGGTGCGGTCGGAGGCGGGGATGAAAGAACCGCGTGGGCATTTGTCCCACCAAATCCGAACGAGTTCACCCCACCGTACAGGTAGCCATCAGCGGCTGGCTCCCAGGGTGTGATTTCCGTTGGAACCTGGAGGTGGAATTGGTCGAAAGGGATACGGGGGTTCGGGGCCGCGAAGTGGACGTTCGGAGGGATGGTCCGGTGTTGGATGGCGAGGGCAAGTTTGATGAGGCCAGCCATTCCTGAGGCGGGCTCCAGGTGCCCCAGATTCGATTTCACCGACCCGATCCAGAGTGGCCGGTCAGCCGGTCGGGAGGCTCCAAGAACCCGGCCGATTGCCGTTGCCTCGATCGGATCCCCGACAGGTGTTCCCGTTCCGTGTGCTTCTACGTAGCCGACCCGAGCAGGAGGAACACCGGCCAGGCGATAGGCTTCGGCCAACATGGCCGCCTGTTGGCCCTCGCTGGGAACAGTGAGCCCGCCCGTCCGGCCGTCTTGGTTGGTGACGGTCGAGCGGATGACCGCATAGACCCTGTCCCCATCGGTGATCGCCCGGGAGAGGGGTTTGAGGATCACAACCGCCGCCCCCTCCGCTCGCACGAAGCCGTCGGCGGCGGCAGCAAACGCACGGCACCGACCAGTTGGGGAAAGCATCCCGGCCTTACTGAATGCGACCGCCACGTCGGGCTGAAGGATGGCATTAGCACCACCCACCAGGGCAAGCGGGATGTCGCCGCGCCAGATCGCCCGGCACGCCAGGTCCAGAGCGACCAGTGCAGATGAGCAGGCGGTATCGACAGACAGACTCGGACCGCGCAGGTCGAAGGTGTAGGACACCCGGTTGGAGGCAATGCTCAACGCTCCCCCAGTGCTGGTGTGCATGTCCGCATCATACCGACCACGCTTCTGAATGTCCCCGTAATCACACGACGAGATACCAACGTACACACCGGTTCCGGACCCCGCCAGAGAGGCTAACGGGTATCCGGCGTCCTGGATCGCCTCCCATCCGGTCTCCAGCAGCCACCTCTGCTGGGGATCCATCCGGGTGACTTCTCTTGGGGTCAACCCAAAGAAACCCGCATCGAAACCCGCGGGTTCACTGACATAACCTCCCCAACAGGAGTAGGTCCGGCCCGGAGCGCCCCGGTTGGGGTGGTAATTGGCCTCGATGTTCCACCGGTCCGGTGGTGTGTCGGTGACCAGATCGGCCCGGGCGAGGAGCTTCGTCCAGAGAGTGGCCGGGGAGTGTACCCCGCCAGGGAGTTTGCACCCGATTCCCGTAATCGCGATCGGTTCCATGCGGGGGGGTCTCGGTAGTCCAGGTCAGACGACAGTGGGGACAGAGGCGTGTGGTGCAGGTGCGGGCTTCGGCCGCTTCACTTTCCACGCCATACCGACCCGCTCCATAATCCAGATCAGGCACCAGGATGCATCTGGCTGCCACCACCGGAGGCCGTGGCGGGCGGAATAGGGGAAGGCGTGATGATTGTTGTGCCAACCCTCTCCCAGAGCTAGCAATCCGACCAGGAGATTGTTCCGGCTCTGATCGCCGGTATCGTGAGGGTGGCTTCCCCACAGGTGGGTGACCGAGTTCACCGCGAACGTCACCTGGAGGGCTGCGAAGTGGCGGAGCGGACCACCCCAGAGAAACCCGATCAGAGCGTCGTAGGCGGTCCCGCCAATCAAGAACCCGGCGGCTGCTGGCAACGACATGCCGAGCAGATACCAGTGGAACCAGTGGCGGTCGATCCAGGCGAAGTCGGCACGCCGAGTCAAATCCCGGACAGTGTTACGGGGATAGACGAATCCGTTCACATACACCCAACCGCCATGGGCGTGGTAGAACCCCCGCAGGAACCCCAACTTACGGTCTCCCAGGAGATATGGTGAGTGGGGGTCACCGGCCTGGTCACTGTGCTTGTGGTGCCTGCGATGGGTTGCCACCCAGAAGAACGGCGACGACTGCCCCGCCATGCACCCAAGCACCATCAACACCCACTCCACCGGGCGAGGTGTCGCGAACGACCGGTGGGTAAAAAGACGGTGATATCCGACGGTGATCCCCACCCCTGTGACGACTGCCATGATCGCAAACGCAATGATTGCGTGGGGTGGGAGTCCTTCAAAGTAGGCCAACCCGACGGCTGCTGTCGATCCGACAGCGAGCGCGAGGGCAATCGGCCGACCATTTACCCCGCGACAGGCCGTGTATTCGGCCCGGACCGAGTCATCCATGAGTCCGGTCTCCGGCGGGATCGTCCCGCCCCACAAGCAGGTCAACAGTCTGCGTCGGTTGGGCGACGAAGGGGGTGTCGAGACGGGCCGGGTGGCGGCGAATACGACAACGACCACCATCCCTTCGGTGGCCGCCCACACACACAGGGACTATTGTGCGGCGACACGGTGGGTGCGGCAACCGCTTGGGGCGTGGAATTTCCCGGAGAGAAGACCCGAGGTGGTCAAAAGCGACCACGACTGGGTGGATTGGGCAAACCAGGCGACTTTGCCGTCTCCAATTTGCACCAATCCAAGCCAGGAAGGGTGAAAACCCACGCCTGAAGCGCTGGCGGTCCTGGGGGCGCCCGGGTATCATTCCCCTCACTTTCTCAATTCCGAGCCCGACCCTCCGGAAAACTCGCTGTGGCTAACATCGTGATCATCAACCCCAAGTTTGAGACGTCATTCTGGGGTTTCGAGTTCGCACTTCCGATTTTCGGGAGGCGTGCCAACATGGCAGTTGGAGCGCTCCCATTACTTGCAGCCCTGACGCCACCGGAGCACACCGTCACACTGGTCGATGAGTCGGTGGAGTCAATCGACTTCGAGCAGGTCGCCAGGGCCGACATCGTCGCCTTGACCGGAATGAACGTCCAGCGTCAGCGGATGCGTGAGGTACTGACCGAGTTGAAGAAGCGAGGCGTGTTCACAGTTGTCGGGGGGGCATGGGTGAGTATTGAGGAGGAGTACTTCGGCGACCTTGCGGATGTGATCTTCGTTGGGGAGGCCGAGGAGACGTGGCCGGAGTTCCTTCGGGACTGGCAGTTGGGGAGGCATCGGCATCGTTACGAACAGGCAGCCAAAACCGACATGACCCGCGTTCCGACACCCCGGTACGACCTCCTCAAAACCGACCGATACTTGTTTGGCGCGATCCAGTTCTCCCGCGGGTGCCCCTTTCAGTGTGAATTCTGTGACATCATTGTCACCTTTGGTCGTCGGCCAAGGCTGAAAACGGCTGCCCAGATCATTGCCGAACTCGACGCCATGTATGCCAACGGGGTCCGGGACGTGTTCGTGGTGGACGACAACCTGATTGGGAACAAGCAGGCAATCAAGGGGGTGCTGCGGGAGTTGATCCCCTGGCAGGAGGCCCATGCCTTTCGGGTGGCATTCTTCACCGAAGCCTCCCTCGATCTGGCGGAAGACCAGGAACTGATCGACCTGATGGTCCGTGTGAATATGATTTCCGTTTTCGTCGGGATTGAGAGCCCGAATGATGCAGCGTTGCGTGAAACGAAAAAATATCAGAACGTCAAGAAAGGCACAACGATCCTCGACCGGGTGCACAAGATCCAGAATGCCGGGCTGGAAGTGATGTGCGGTATGATCGTCGGCTTCGACAGCGACGACCAGACGATCTTCGAGGCCCAGAGGCGATTTATCCGCGAGGCCCGGATACCACAGGCGATGTTCGGGATGCTCCATGCACTACGGAAGACCCCACTCTACGACCGACTCATGCGTGAGGGGAGGCTCGACCCGGCGGACGGGTCCGATTACGGGACAAACATAATCCCCAAACAGATCAGCCGTGCGGAGTTGCGCGATGGGTACATCGAGGTGATGAAGGATCTGTATGACCCGAAGGCATTCTTCGACCGACTCGATGCCCTCTACGTTGAGGAAAAAATCCCCTACTGCCCTGCCAGGGCGGACTACCGCCGTCGCAACTTCTGGGAGCAGATCCGGTCGGGGCTGTATGACACTGCCCGATCAGCGGGTCTGTTCGTCCGACTCATGTGGATGGTCAAAGAACCCGAGCTCCGACGCGAGTATCAGACACGGGTCGCACGAGTGATCCGGGTTCGACGAGATCCTGGACTGACGATGTACTATTTGATCAAGTGCGCGATCCATTATCACCTGTTCCAACTGGCCCAGGCGGTCTCCAAGAAGGGGTTAGGGACGGTGAACCCGCTCGTCGGGCCTGCCCCCAAGGCCGTCCGGGTGGTCGAGGCGCTGGCTCCTGTGGAAGTTAGTCCAAGTCCGTCCCGTGGCCGGACGATTCCGCTACCCGTCGCAGCCTCCTGAACGGGTGCGGTCTCTGTGCTGCGTCGTTGATGCGGCGAAGTGCATCGGGACATCGGCATCCCGCACGGGAGATCGCAACTCTCTATGGCAGACGCCAGGAAAAGACCTACCACGATCATGGTGGGTGCCACGGNNCCGTGGCACCCGATCCCACTGGGAGATTTCCTCTCACCAACTGACTGTGTGGGTAGGTTGTTGACACTCTCGCAACAACCGTGTGACAACTCAGGTACGCGAGCGGTCCTGGTGCAGGGAGCCGAGTGTTCGTTGCCGACGTATGGCACGTTCCTCAAGGAGCAGGTCGAGGGCCAACCGGTGGTGGATGTGTTCGGCCGTTCGCACACTGGAGATCGTTTTCTGCATCTTGCAAACCAGCGGTTGCCCGAACCCTTGAACCAGGGCAAGAATTCCTCCGGGTTTCGGTTCAATTTTCTCCAGCAGTCATGAGCCGCAAAACCGGAGAAACCGGTCTCGCCCTGCATCTCGTTGGACGAGTTAACCTTGCCTCAACCGGCCCTCATGTAAAGCTTCTCCTCGACCCGTTCCCGGATGGGTTGGCGGAAATCGGGTTTGCGTCTGAGGACGAGGCTGCTCAGGTAAAGTCGCGTCATGGTCCACATTAATCGGGCCAGCACGCCGAACCGCATCACTTTGGAGGAACTGTCGGGGCGGGGGTTAAGAAGAACCGGCACTTCTGCGTATCCGACCCCCCCGCGGAGAAGCGTCGAGAGAGTCTCGATGTGATAGCCATAGCCCGTGTTCCGAGGAACTTGCCGCGCCTTCGCCACTGGGAAGACGTAGAGACTATGTGCGTCCTGGATCGGACAACCAGTCAACACCCGCATTGCCATTGTGCAGCAGCGGGAAAGGAGGAGTCGCAAAGGAGTCCGAGCACGGCTATTTGCTCGATACGAGACCACCATCTCGTGTTGCCCGACCAGGCGAAACACGGCGTCCACTCCGGACTCATGAAAGGCGTTGTCAGCCGGAACCAAGGTGAGAGATCCGAACCGCGCGCGCTGGAGCCCCACATGGTACGCCGCCCCAACACCAAGGTTCTCTGGATGGTGAACGACCGAGACCTCTGAAAAACGCGCAGACAGATCCTCGGCGACCTCCCCTGTTCGGTCGACACTCCCATCGTTCACGACGATCACTTCAAAGGCGGAGAGCCGCCGTCGGGCCGTACGGACGACTTCCTCAACCGTGATGGCGAGTCTCTGCTCCTCGTTCAGGGCGGGCACCACAATCGTCAGTCCGCCGCCCATGAAGCGATCCCCCGACATAGTCGAAAACCGTGCGGAAGTGCTATACCCTGACGTGGGACTCTGGACAAGATGGATCGTCGGTGTGGTGAAACCAGTCGCAGAGACCCAAACGTAGGAAATGCCAGATTCGCGGACGTGCTGAGTCCGCTACACCAGCTTGGAGGAGTGGGCCTGTGGACCGACCCAGGTGAACGCCGTTGAGCGGATCGGGTCGGGAATCGTCGCAATTTGGGGCTCTGAGGGGAGGGTCACTGTATCCTGCCAGATTTCGCGAGGTTGCCCGAGTAACCCTGTTGCAAGTCGTTACCCCTCAGGAATTTCTGCGGGCTTCTTCGAAAGCCGCAGAGGTGGTACTCAAGCCGTGGACCAACTTGGCTTCGATTCTCGTAAATTGCAGCTATCCACTACGTGGGGAATATGTTACGGTCAGATTGACTGCACTGTCAGCCCTCCACGCCTGGCTGCACCACTACGCTTGGCAAAGGACCGGCGGCAGGGTAAAACAGATGTACCCAAGGAGGGGCCGTTGCCCAATGATCCCTCATCCCCCCGCATGGACGCGGTGGCTGAGACTCTGGAGGTTCGACTTTTATGGCGCGTCGCAGCGCCGAACCGGACAGCCCCGCCAAATCCGGCACGTACGGATTGCGCCGGTCGGACCGGTTCCTCTTCGGGTTGCAGTCTGCCGAGCGGGTCGTTTTCGTCTCGCACGTCCAGCCCGATCCGGACAGCCTCGGTAGTATGCTAGGGCTGTCGCATATGGTTGAGCAAAAGCTCGGGAAGCCAACACTCATCACCCGCGACGGTCTGATCAGTCGGGCCGAGAACCGGGCGATGGTCGAAGTCCTCCACCTCGATCTCGCTCGCGTGGAGGATGTGGCCTGGGGTCCTGGGGACGCCGTGGTCATGGTTGACAGCCAGCCGAAAACCGGCCGGCACACCTTCGCCGAGTCGGTCCCGCTCTATGCAGTCATCGACCACCACGACACTCCTGGTGATCTCGACGGGGTTGCCTTCACTGACATTCGGGCCAGCCACGGTGCCACCTGCACGGTGGTCACCAAATACCTTCGAGAGCAGGACGTTCCCATTCCGGAGAAGGTGGCCACAGCCTTGCTCTACGGGATCGAAACCGAGATGGTTGGCTACCCGCGCGAGGCCAGTCCGTCGGACGACGACGCGCTGATCTTCCTGTATCCGCTTGCCGACAAGGATCTGATTGCTCAGATCCGCAACGCCCGACTCCCGCACAGCCACTTCGAGTGCATGCTTCAAGCAATGCAGAGTTCCTTCATCTATGATCGGTTGATCATCTCCTGGGTGGACTCGCTCCCCCAACCGGAGCAGGCGGCCGAAGTTGTCGACTTTATGATCCGGTTCGACAAGGTCGACTGGGCGGTTTGCGGAGGTGTGTTCCGGGACCAACTCATCCTCTCGGTTCGCGCGGCCAAGGAAGATGCTCGGGCCGGGGAGATCCTCCGCCAGGTGGTCGGAAAACTCGGGCGGGCGGGCGGACACGACCGCAGGGCGGGCGGATGTATCAAACTCCCGAGTACCGCAACCAGTGCGGTTGAGGAGATCCAGGCCGAACTCCGGCGGCGATTCCTCAAAGCCTTAAAGATCGAAGATATCCGTGGCCAGCGGCTTGTCCCCCTACGAGACATGCTCCAGAACTTGCAGTCGTAACTTGGACGCCTGGGAACCAGCGGGCATTTCCCATCCGTGAGCACCGCGCCCGTACATGATGACACATGAGCGACCCGTCCCCTCCTCCGCCACCAGCATCGGGTCAACCCTTGCCAGACGGCCGTCGACCCCAAGCCCGAAAAACCGGCTGTCTCCTCCCACTCACCCTGATCACTTTATTCGTGTCCGTCCTGGCCAATCTGTTACTTTGCTTTCTGCTCATCCGAGATGTCACAAGTCCAACTGACGACGAATCCTCGCTGCAAGAGAGGTTCCTGCTTGGGGACCGGGACGCCTCCGACAAAGTCGCCGTGATCCGGATCGAGGGCCTCATCTCCGAATACAACATGGCGTTCCCGATCCACCAAATGGAGAAAGCGGCCCGGGACCGGCATGTGAAAGTCGTCGTCTTGCGAGTTGACAGCCCAGGGGGGACCGTCACCGCGAGCGAGGAACTTTATCAGTGCCTGATTAACTTACGCGATGACACGGGTCGTCGGTTCAAGGGAACCGGTCCGAAGCCGCTGTCGGTCTCGATGGGTGGGCTGGCTGCATCGGGGGGTTATTATGTTGCGATGGCGGGCAAACCAATCTCGGCTGAGCGGACCACCATCACCGGTTCGATCGGTGTGTTTGCAGCACTTCCTAACGTCTCCAAACTCGCTCACGATCATGGAGTTCGGGTCGAACTGGTCAAGGCCGGCGACGTGAAAGGGAGTGGATCGTTCTTCCACGACATGACGCCGCAAGAGCGTCAAACCTGGCAGGACACGGTCGATAATGCCTACGACACGTTTCTGGGGGTGGTCGCTTCAGGCCGGCCATTAACCAAGGAGCAACTCCGCACCGATGTGGTGATCGACACCATGATCCCGGTTCGCGATGAGAAAGGAAACCCAGAGACCAGGCCCGACGGTAAGCCGTTGATTGCGAGATATACGCGCACGCGGGCCGACGGTGGCACATTCACCGCCGACCAGGCACTCCGGTTCAAGCTGATCGACACTGTCGAAGACCTGCCGGCGACGATTCGCACAGCCGCTGCCGGACTCGGGAAATACAAGGCGGTGACGTACGATCGTTCTCCGGGAATTCTCGATCTTCTCGTGGGTGGGCGCGCATCGGCACACCCCGACATCCCTGACCTCCGGACCCTCACCTCCCAACTGACGCCCCGACTCTGGTATCTTGGCCCTACATCAGATGGTATCATTCTTGCATCAGGTCAATAGAATTTCTTAAAGGTGCTGCCCGAATTTCGCCCATCTGACTCGATTTGCAACATCCCACCGTGCTCCAGATGCGTCTGCTAAACGAATTCCCCCCGGCTCGTTCTCGATCCGTTCGTCCGACTTCTCAGCCAGTCGGGCAGGAATTTTTTCCTGATTTTCTGCAAACGGCACCAGGCTTGCTATCGTTGTTACCCCCGAGTTCGACTCGTCCGCAATCCTGATGTGAATCCTATGTTTGGTGGCGGACCTCAAAAGAGTTGGATCGTCCGGGCTTGATAGGCAGAAAATCTCGGTTGAAATCCGGATGATTTGGGAAAGGTCAAGAGTTGACCTCTATATTCACTGGTGAGGAAAAGCGACCGGCATCATGAGAAGCTGCCATTCGCCATCTCCGCCAGAAGTCCCCTTAACCTCATCAAGCTCAAGAAGTTGCGATATGCGACTGGAGAGCGTTGGAGGTGCTGTGTGATGCCAAGAAACGAAGCACTCTTACGACTGCATAAGACCCTCTTGGGCCGTCGGTTTGAACTCCGTAAGCGGTTGGGAATGGAACTGGATGACCTGTCGCACGGGAAAGGATCACAACCTTCCGGTGGTGATGCTGCTGACGCAGCATTTGATTCCAGTGGTGAGGAGATTGCTTCTCAACTTGCCGAATTGGAAGCCAAAGAATTGGCCCAGGTGGAGCGTGCCCTCCGTCGCTTGAAGCAAGGCACGTACGGGAAGTGTGAGACTTGCAGTTGCAAGATCCCAGTCGCCCGGCTCAATGCCCTCCCGTACAGTACCCTCTGCATCAAATGCCAGCGAGAGATGGAGACCGAAGGCGGCTGGGTGGGCGGTCGTGGCGATTCTGATTGGACCAGAGTCGCCGATCAGCACAACCCAATGGAGGATCGGGTGGTCAATCTCTCGGATCTGGAGATCGACCTGAGCAAATAGCCACCCCAGGCACCGGCTTCCTGACTGGTGCGTTGATGACAATCGAAATTCTGAGCCCGCAGCCTGGAGAGGCTGCGGGTTTTTTTCGTTCTGTACCGGCGCCCTGTCAAATCTTGTGCTGCAGTTGTGCTGACCTCGACTGCAGTTTCGCCGCGACCACCGCGTAGAGTGACGCGGGATGGGACACTTTGGCCGACAATGCGTCCTCCGTTTTCCCCAATTTCTCTTCAGGCGGTGACCCCATGTTGAAACGACTCGCGGCGGTAATCCTGTGCAGCGGGTGTGCTTTCTGCGGCGGGGTGATTGCGGAGTTTCTCCGCAGCCCGGGAACGATCGCGGCGGAATCCTCATTTCTTCCCCCAATGGCGACAGGGGCCGAACTGGACCGCCCGCCGGCAACAGCACTCAGCGATCACTTTCAGGCGGTTGTGAAGAAGGTCGGACCGGCAGTCGTCGCAGTGGACGCGGTCAAGCCCTCACCGGCAGGGAGTGGGACTGGAAAGTCGAAAGAAGAGTCCGGGTCCGGGGTTCTCGTCGCGTTTCGTGGGATCAGCGGGACCGTGGTGGTGACCAACAACCACGTCGTGGGGGATGCTCCACGGAACAAGGTGTACGTCACGCTCTCCACTGGCCGCATTCTCCAACCTACTCGCATCCTGGCCGACCCTGAATCGGACATCTCCCTTCTTCAGTTGGCCGAAGACCTCCCCGTTATCGCGTTCGGGGACAGCGACCGAGCGACTCGTGGGCAGTATGTACTGGCGTTTGGGAGCCCATTTGGGCTGAACCAGACGGTGACTCACGGGATCATTTCCGCCACGGACCGAGGCCAGGTCAGCCTTGGATCGACAATCCGGATCAAAGAATTCATTCAGACAGACGCCGCGATCAACCCCGGATCCAGTGGAGGTCCATTAGTCGATCTGGAAGGCCGTGTGATCGGGATCAATACGGCGATCGCCTCCCAGAGCGGCAATAATACGGGGGTGGCGTTTAGTATTCCGGCAAACTTGGTAAAGCGAGTGGCAGCACAACTGTTTGAGAAGGGTGTGGTGATGCGTGGATATCTTGGGGTGCAACTGGCATCGTCTCTGGAACCGGCCGAAGCACTCCGCTTGGGGCTGACCAAGGTCTGCGGTGGGCTCGTCGATATCGTTCACCCTGGAACCCCTGCGGCTGCTGCTGGGCTGAGGCCCGGGGACGTTGTGCTGAAACTCGAAGATGTCGAGTTACGTGATGAGAACCACCTGATCAATTTGGTCTCAGCCCTCCCCCCAACCCAGCGGGTCCGCCTGAGTGTGTGGCGAGATCGGCGGATTATGACGATTGAGGTGGTGATCGGGGACTGGGGGGCAGGTCGAGGACGGGCACTTCGGCCGTGAGGAAACACGATCGGCCTCGCCCTGCCATCGAGGCAGATGCGAGGCCGTTCACGTTCGCGCAATGATTTGGATCTGCAATGGAGCCTTACTCTTCATCTCGCGGCTTCATCCGCAGGAAGATCATTACACCGATCAGGGCGAGCAGGGCTGCGCCCATGCCGACCATAACCCACGGATTGCTCAGGAAGTCCATCATTGAGTCGGATCCTTTCTGAAAGACAGGTTGCGGAGTGGAGGAGGTGGTTTTCCATGGAGCGAGTCAGCCGGTGCGATCCGGCCGCCGTCCGAATTCGCACCGGTGTTCTACCTGCCCCGAAGCGACGAAGCAAGTGTCAATAGGAAAATCTTGTTAACTCCCGAACCGACTGCGCCATCTTGCCATCTGGTATGATGATCCCGAAGACAAACCGTTGCGGACACCTGTACGGTGTTTCCTGGAATTCTGGTTTGTCGAGGGAGTCCCCTCGCCCCTAACCTCTCGGTGGCGACGACGATGAACGAGCTGGGCGGTCAACAGCGAGTCCTCAGCGGAGAGCTTCTGTACACGGACGACATCGGTCGTGACGCCTGTGGAATTGGCGGCGTTGCAGCCGCGGATGGGAAGCCCTCGGCTGAAGTCGTGCGAAAGGCTGTGATCGCTCTGAAGTGCATGGAACATCGTGGCGGAGTGTGTGGCGATGCCGGAGATGGGGCGGGTCTGACCGCTGCCCTCCCGCAGGCGTTTTTCAAGGCCGAAGCGAAGCGGCTCCGACTCGACAACGCGCGAACTCTCAAAACCGAGGACACTCTCGCAGTCGGGGTCGTGTTCTTTCTGGATTCCGATCCGGTGAAGATCGATTCCGCTCGCGGAGTGATACGGGACGCCCTCCCTGGTGCGTTCGATTCCCATCGAGGCGGTCAGGGACAGGTGGAGTTCCTGGGGTTCCGTCCGGTGCCCACACATGAGGATGTGCTCCCCAAGAAGGCCCGAGAAACACGCCCCGGTGCGATTGAACAGGTTCTCTTCAAAGTCGAGGGTGACCCGGCAGAGGTCGATCGGGTGCTTTTTCTCCGTCGACTCGACCTCCGCGAGCGGCTGAGAGCCTCCGGACTTGGTGCCTACGTCTGTTCATTGTCCACCCGGCTGATCAGCTACAAAGGGCTGATGACGAGCCCGCAGTTCGCCGATTTCTATCCCGACCTGGCTGATCCCGCGTTTGAGACCGGCATCGCTACTTTCCACCGTCGTTACAGCACCAACACATTTCCCAATTGGACACTCGCTCAACCGTTCCGACTCACTTGCCATAATGGTGAGATCAACACGATCCGAACGAACCGGAACGCCGTCTCGGCGTTCTCCCGCGCGCTCCACCCACCGCTTCCCGGGGGCGAACTCCTCACTCCGAAAATGAGCGACTCGGGCAGTTTCGACGAGTGGGTGGAATATCTTGTCCACGAGCAGGGGTGGAGCCTGCTACGCGCGCTGCGGTTGAGCGTTCCCCCGGTCTGGGACACGGAAGCGGATATCTGGGGGCCAGAAGCGTTCGACCTGTTCACCTACTTCCGCCGAACCTCTGGCAGCCTGGCTGCCTGGGATGGCCCAGCCGGAATCATCGGAACCGATGGGCGAGTGATCGTCGGGCTCGTCGACCGCATGGGGTTGCGACCGGTCCGGTGGTGTTCGGACAAGCGCGGATGGCTGTATATCGGGTCAGAGTCCGGGGTGTTTGGACTCGATGCCACGACAATCGTGGCCAGCGGTCAGTTGCAGCCCGGCCAGATGATCGCCCTGGACACCAAGACCAGCGAGCGACTTGACAGCCACCAGATTCTCCGTCGCGTCGTGGCCGAGGCACGGGCCGAACTCGGTGATGTCCACGAACTCAACCGCCGCCAGATTATCATCCCGGAGGGATTCGACTACACTCGCCAAACCGACGATGCGGTCGGGGCGATGATGACCGCGCGAAATTGGACCCTCGACCATCTCCTCCAGGCGGCCGGGTGGGACTTTGAGCGGGCTGTGTTCGTCAGGGACATGGCGAAATTGAAGAAGGAGCCGCTCTCGTCGATGGGTCACGACCGAGTGCTGACGGTCTTCAGCCAGCACCACCCTACGCTGTTCAAGTACCTTCAGCAAACCTTCGCCGAAGTCACGAACCCGCCTATCGACCCCTACCGGGAGGGCGGGGCGATGTCCCTGGCAACCTATCTTGGCCGGGTCTCTTTCCGGGGTCGCAAGGGCCAGACACCGGAAGCCGGTACGGGAGCAGCAGGATCGGGCTTGGATGCTCCGGGCAGTGAGGGGGGATTGCCGATCCGGCAAATGGAACTCCCCTCCCCGGTGATTTCCGATGCAATCATTGAGGAAATTCGTCAGAACGAACTGCTCGGGTTCAAATCCCTGGATGCCACTTTCCCGCTTTCGGGTGGGGCGGAAGCGATGCGATCGAGCCTGGTCGGCCTCCAGAGTGCGGCCGAAAAGGCCATTCACGATGGATATCATGTCCTGTGCCTGTCTGACCGGGAGGCGTGCAAACGCGGGATCGACCCGATTCCGTCGCTATTGGCACTCGGTGCGGTCAATCAGTACCTCAGCCGTCAGGGGCTGCGCGATCGGTGCAGCCTGATTGTCCAGGCCGGGGACATTCAGGAGGGGCACGACGTCTGCTGCCTGGTCGGGTTCGGCGCCGACGCGGTTCACCCGTACCTGATGCTCCGGCTGGTGAAAGATGGATTGGTATTCAAGGACGCGGACACCAAGCAGGAATCCCGGCTCGATCCCCGGGAGGCTCTGGAGAACCTCTTCGCTGCGCTGGAGGATACGATCAAGAAGGTGATCTCGAAAATGGGGATCACTACAATCGAAGGGTATCGGGGAGCCCAACTCTTTGAGGCAGTCGGTTTCGGTCCCGAGCTGATGGATTTCCTGGGGGACTTCCCCAGCCGGGTTGGTGGGATTGGCTTCGAGGAGTTAGCCGACGATGCTCGCTGGCGGGTTGCCCGGGCCGAGGAGATGTTCGCCAAGAACCAGCCGATCGGCAAAAACCGGGACTACATGGCTTTCAACGCCAAGGTCCGAATGGCATTGCGGGATGCGGTCAAGGAGGCCCACCCGGAGCCGGAGCAAGGCGGTGGGGAGTTGGCCTATACCGCACCCCCGGGCGACCACGATCCGACCGCGTCTGGTCGAGTCGGAGTCAAGTTCGAGAAGTTTTCGAAAATGATCGGAGATCGCCCACCGACCGTTCTTCGCGATCTGTTCCAACTCCAGAAGGCTGCCACCGCGACCCCCATCGACGAAGTTCAACCGGGCGAGGAGATCGTCCGCAACCACTTCCGTGGGGCCGCCATGAGTCACGGAGCCCTGACCGGCGCTTCGCACATGACGATTGCTGCTGCCATCAACGAATTGGGCGCACGAAGTAACAGTGGGGAGGGCGGCGAAGCTCGCTGGCGCAATGACATCCCGGAACGTGCCTGGGGACCATTCTGGGAGAAGGTCCGCGCCCAGCGGGCGGCTCACCCGGAGATTTATTCGCTCGGTGGCGACCTCACCCGCAGCCGTTTCCGCAGCCGCATCCGGCAGATTGCCAGCGGGCGGTTCGGGGTGGATGCCGAGTACATTGTCAACGCCGACGAGATGTCGATCAAGATGGCCCAGGGGGCAAAGCCTGGTGAGGGCGGCCAACTGATGGGCAAGAAGGTGACGGCCGAGATCGCCGAGATCCGCTTCGCCAAGCCCGGGACCGACCTGATCTCTCCTCCGCCGCACCACGACATTTACTCGATTGAGGATCTCGCCCAGCTCATCTACGACCTGAAAGCGACCAAGTTTGGGATGCCGGTGTCGGTGAAACTGGTGGCAGTGGAGAACGTCGGCACGATCGCAGTTGGGGTGGCCAAGGCCGGGGCCGACATTATCGAGATCGATGGAATCGACGGTGGGACCGGCGCGGCGATGGTCTCCAGCAAGGAGCACGCCGGTTTGCCGAGCGAGATGGGTCTGGCCGAGGCCCATCAGGCGCTAGTCGTAAACGGGTTACGATCGCTCGTGAAGTTGCGGGTTGCGGGTGGGATCAAAAACGGCCACGACATCGTCAAGTACGCGCTGTTAGGGGCGGATGAGTTCAGTTTCGGGCAGGGATTGATGGTGAGCGTCGGGTGCATCGTGTGTAAGTCGTGCCACATCCCGAACTGCCCGACTGGGATCACCGGTGCTCCCGAGATCTTCAAGGGACACCCGGAGCACACCAAGGCGTATCTGCTGGCGGTCGCCGAAGAGACGCGGCAACTTCTCTCCCAGATGGGGTTCCGCCGCCTCGGCGAGATTACGGGCCGGTCGGACCTGCTCGTTCCGCGTACCGACCTGAAAGCCAAGTACCCGCGCGCGGCTCTGGTCGACATCCGGCGATTTATCCACCCAGACATGGCCCTGGCTGGGCTGGCCGCGCGACATCCGCAGGAGGGCTCCACGGGGGTTTGCGGCGGTGACTCGGTGTCGCTCAACCGGAAGATTCTGGACGCGGCCAACGACGCGATCGACACGGCCCAGAACGCCGATCTGGTGTTCCGTGTGCGGAATTCCGACCGCTCGGTCGGCGCAACAGTTGCCGGGTTGATTGCCCAGCTCTACGGCCGGGAAGGAATGCCGAACCACCGTAAGATCAAGGTCCGGCTTGAAGGCGAGGCGGGGCAAAGT
The DNA here is from genome assembly GCA_003136315.1 of Gemmataceae bacterium. Classification (GTDB taxonomy): domain Bacteria; phylum Planctomycetota; class Planctomycetia; order Gemmatales; family Gemmataceae; genus Urbifossiella. The sequence goes on from PLDW01000475.1 coordinate 91,443, forward strand.
TTCGGGGCCTGGTGTGTCAACGGGCTCGACCTGGAACTCAGGGGCTTCGCTCAGGACGGCGTGGCGAAAGGGATCTCCGGCGGAACGGTGGTCGTGACACTGGATTACGCAGCGAGTGACTACGGTGGGGAGATCCAGAGTGTCGCGGGGAACAATGTGGGTTACGGGGCGACCGGCGGAACGATCTTCATCGGCGGCCGGGCTGGGCACCGGCTGGGCATCCGCAATAGCGGAGCAACGATCGTCGCCGAGGCAGCCGGGAAGTACTCCTGCGAGTACATGACCCGGGGCCGGGTGCTGATCCTGGGGCCGGTCGAGAACGAGATCGGAAGCGGGATGACGGGCGGCGAGCTATTCATCTACGACCCCGCCACGGCGGTCCCAGCGAAGCTCCACGGCAAGAGCGTGACGGTAATCGATTGTGCCCACGTCGATTACGAGTGGATGCACCCTCTCTTGCACCAATACTTCGCCCGGACGGGAAGCCGTCAGGCGGAGTATATCCTGAAGAACTGGGCCGAGATCCGCCGCGGTCGGCGGATGCGGCGCGTGCTCCCGCTGGCAGTGGCCCGAGCGATGGAGGATTTCCGTGCCGTCGGCACGAACGCGGGGTGACTCTGCTCCCCCTTCCCCAAAGGGCCGGATCTGCTCCCCCTTCCCTCTTAGGGAAGGGGGTTGGGCGGTTAGGTTCCGGGCTGGCGAGGAGCGTCGATGATCCGCAACGTCCGAATCGAGAACTACAAATCCATTTCCGACCTCTCCATTGATCTTGGCCGAATCACGGTCCTCATCGGCGCGAACGGGAGCGGCAAGAGTAACATCCTGGAGGCAATCGCGTTCGCCTCCGCCGCGGCGCAGAACAAACTGGAAAATGAATTCCTGAGTTCCCGAGGCATCCGGGTGACCGAGTCGCAATTCATGCGATCTGCGTTTGAACGAACCCCCACCCCTGGCCACACCATCGAGATTTCGGTTAAGGGAGAGGGCGACATTACATTTGTTTGTGGATTATCAGCAGATGAGACAGCATCTTATCCAAAATGGAAGAAGAACTACACGCCGCGTTTGCGCGAAATAATGTCTGACTTATTTACTAAAATATTTCTTAGGGAATTTGATTTAAAGAAGCTCGACGAGGCTTTTGCTACGATTCCTGGAATGCTGGAATCTGTGTTAACCGGTAAAGCGGGCACACTTCCAGGTTTTCTGATCTACGCTCCCGAAAACTCCGCCCTTCGCACGTTTCAGGCCGAGGGGCAGATCCTCCCCCTCGGCATCCGGGGCGAAGGTCTGTTCGCTCACCTGAAGGGACTGAACTCGGAGAAGCATCGAGATCGCCTCGAAACGATCAAGGAGAAGTTGAGGCTGATCGATTGGTTTGAGAGCTTCGATATCCCTGCGGATCTAAGTCCTGGCGAGCGGAGTATCCGAATTCGGGATCGCTACCTCCCGGACGGAGCCCTGTTCGACCAGCGGAGTGCGAACGAGGGGTTTCTCTTCCTCCTTTTCTACATGACGCTTTTGATTAGCCCGGAAACGCCAGCTTTCTTCTCGATCGATAACGTCGATACATCCCTCAACCCCAAGCTGTGCATCGCGCTGATACAGGAATTTGTCACGCTGGCGAAGGAGTACGACAAGCAAGTCATCCTCACGACCCATAACCCGGCGATTCTCGACGGGCTCAACCTCCACGACGATGAGCAAAGGCTTCTCGTGGTGGATCGTAACAAGGACGGCCATACCCGCGTCCTTCGCGTGGACCCACCGAAGCCAGCTCCGGGGCGACAACGGGTTAATCTGTCTGAGGCATTTATGCGAGGATATATTGGAGGTCTCCCTGATAATTTTTGACCATTTCGATCCAAGGTGATCCATGATGACATTCGGAGTGATCGCCGAGGGAGCCACCGATCAGGCTGTGATAAAAAGCATCCTTCTGGGCTTCTTCCAGGGCAAAACCGAAGAGCTCGTCATCCGCCCAATCCAACCACCAAGTCCGACCCCCAGCGAGCCAGCTCCACACGGTAACTGGCAACATGTATTTCACTGTCTAAAGCGAGGCGATGCACAAGAAGTATTGGACTATACTCATTTTCTTGTGGTTCACATTGATACCGACGTGCAAGAGGAACCCGGGTTCGACGTGCCAAGGCGTGACGGTACGAGAGAGTTGACCGTCTTCGAGCGGGTCGCCCGCGTTATTGATCGATTGACAAGCGATATTGGTCCGGCATTCGTCCAGGCGGAAGGCCATAGAATTCTGTTTGCCATCGCGGTCGATTCGATCGAGTGCTGGCTTCTGCCCTTGCTCTACAATAACAAAAAGGCCGAAAAGACGACGGGGTGTGAGGGAGCCGCGAACGCGGAACTCCGAAAAAAGAATCGGAAAGGGCTCTCTGCTGGGGACACCAAATTCCGCCATGCATACACAGAGGCGTCGCGTGACTACCGGACACGCAAGATACTGCTGAACAAGGGCAAAAAGAATCCGAGCCTGGAGATATTCCTCCAACGCCTGGAAGCCTTGCAGAGCAGGTTGACCGCGAATGACCCTGGAGCCTCGCCAGGGGACGGCAAGGCGAGTCCTGAGGGTGAAAATCCGCCCGAGAGCATAGCCAGCGAGTGAAAGCGGGAAGGTCGAACTTCTGGCTCTGCCAGTTCCAGGCCGCGTTCCCCGTCCTTGGCCCAGAGGCGTTCGTCGCCGGTCTCCCGAATCCCCCGCCGCAGCGAGCGGCCGATCACCGGGTCGTCATCCACCTCCAGCAATTCCATCACAAAAACTCCGCGGTGCTTTCCCGTTGAATCGAACCGCAGCCCGAGCGACCCGCGAGCGGATCGAAGCTCGCCGGAACACCGGCTTTGTGATCGCAGTCGTGCCAGACTGGTCGTCTGGCAACCAATTGTCACTGGCTCGGAACGGATCGCGGACACGCTCAACGAGTGTTCGTGCTGCATCCTGTGAGCCCAAAGACTGTGCAATCGGATCAGCTCAAAACCCAAAAACTGTGCAATCGGATCGGGTCAAAAATGAGGACCAGAATTCAACGCGGGTTGGGAGAGTGCAGGCCCGTACCAGACGGGTTCTGGCTTCAAAAGCACACTTTTCATGATTTCAGCAAATTCTGTGCGCAACCCCCCTGGTCGAGTGGATCGGCTGGCAGTTGCCAATCGCATTTCTGACTCGAACGGGTCTCTTGCAAATGAACTTCCGGCGAATTGCTCGGAACGAGACGCAATACGCTGGCCGTGCGCAGCAGGGGTCGATCTGTTAACCGCAGCCCGTTCCAACAAGCCGGTGCGGATTCGGTGTTGTCATCGTCCCCCGATCTGCCGCTCGGAACGACCGACGTAAACCGAGTGTCTGCCAGGCGACTCGACTGTGATGCCCGGTTCAGTCGCGTGCGGCCTGGAGCCTCGGACTCGGGCTTCGAACGATTTCGGCCTTGGTTTCTGTGGGGGATTGCGTTATCCAAGGGCATCTGAGGGTCAGCACCGGCCCCCAATGGGCTTGGAATCGTGCTGAGATCTGGGTTTTCCGCCTGATCACCCCCGAAATAACTCCGATCCCCGGCTCGGATCGGTTGGCAATCAATCGCATTGGCCCGGAGATTGCATTATAGGCAACCGCAGCACTGTTCACGTTCGTGCTCGATTCAACAATCGGGCCGACCAACTGGAAAGCGGAGCAGGCAATCTGCCCGACAGTGGTCAACCACAAGGGGTGGGTACCTGACCGGGGCCGGAGCCGCCACCGACAGGTGCTCTTGTCCTTCTTCGAGACCTGCCGCGGGCACGCCCGCGGCTGGAGCAATCGTCGGCTCCAAGGCCCCCCTGTGACCAGTGCGCAAAACAAGTACTGGGAACCAACGAGCAACAACTCTATGAAGATGAAAGTTTCACCGATCCTGATCATCATCCTGGCGCTGATTTCCCTCTCCCTACCTGCTTGCCAGATGCACGCGGAGGAGCCGCCCCACCAGGAGCACAATACGATCGTGGTCACCAGCCCTGAGGTCAAGGACGTCGTCATCACCCAGCAATATGTCTGCCAGATCCGCTCGCGGAAATTCATCGAGGTCAAAGCCCTGCAGAGCGGGTATCTTGAGGCAATCCAGATCAAGGAGGGCCAGGCGGTAAAATCGGGCGATGTGATGTTCCAGATCGTACCGACTCTTTACAAGGCCAGGCTGGAGGCCGAGTTGGCCGAGGCCCGGCTCGCGGAACTGAAGTGGAAGAACACCAAGAAGTTGGCCGACGACAAAGTGGTCTCAATTCAGGAGGTGGCACTGCTCCAGGCCGAGCTGGACAAGGCCCAGGCCAAGGCGTCGCTGGCGCAGGCCGAATTGAACTTTGCCACGGTCAAAGCCCCTTTCGACGGCATCATCGACCGACTGCAGCAGCAGCACGGCAGTCTGATCAAGGAAGGGGAGATCCTCACGACCCTGTCCGATAACGGTGTGATGTGGGTGTATTTCAACGTACCCGAGGCCCGCTACCTCGAAGACATGACCAGCGCAGCTCAGCATCTGGATGCTCAGCAAATCGAACTCGTACTGGCGAACGGCAGCAAGTTCCCGCAAGCGTGCGAGTCTATTCGGAGAGAGGCCAAATTCAACAACGAGACCGGGAATATCGCCTACCGCGCGGATTTTCCGAACCCGGACCGCCTGCTGCGTCACGGTCAGACCGGCAACATCTTGATCCATCGACCATTGAAGGACGCGATCGTCATCCCTCAGAGGGCGACCTTCGAGATTCTCGATAAGCGATACGTTTACGTCGTCGACAAAAACGACGTGGTTCATCAGCGGGAGATCGTTGTCCTGCACGAAATGGATGACATCTTTGTCATCAAGAAAGAAGAGATCAAGATCGAAGAGATCAAGAAAGAAGGGCATAAAACGGAAGAACATAAAACAGAAGGACATAAAGCAGAAGGATCCAAGAAAGAAATACGTAAAGGAATTAACGCGAACGACCGGATCATTCTTGAGGGAGTTCGACAGGTTCATGAAGGTGAGAAAGTGGAATACGAGTTTCTCAAGCCTGAAGCGGCTCTGGCAAACCAAAAACAACATGCAGAATAGCCATCCGCTTCACGACGCTTCCTGATTCGGAACCCAGCGAGACTCTCTCAGAACCATGTTCACACAAATTCTCCATCGACCGGCCTTTGCGATCGTCATCTCGATCCTCCTGTTGTTTCTGGGAGTGCTGGGGATCTTTACCCTCCCGACATCCCAGTTCCCCGATATCGCGCCGCCGACCGTTCAGGTCTCCATTGCTTATCCTGGCGCGAGTGCCAATGTTCTGGTCGATTCGGTCCTGATTCCGTTGGAGCAATCGATCAACGGCGTCCAGAACATGCGTTACATGGTCTCCTCCGCTACCAGTGCCGGTGAGGCAGCGATCCTGATCTACTTTGAGCCAGGCACGGACCCAAACATCAATGTCGTGAACGTGCAAAACCGGGTCAACATCATGCTGAGCCGGCTCCCTCCCCTGGTGGTGCGGGAGGGGATCCTCGTCAGTCAGGTTGTGCCCAGCATGCTGATGTATGTGAACATTTACAGTACGGACCCAAACGCCGACCAGAAAGATCTTTTCAACTTCACAAACGTCAACATCATGCCCGTGCTCAAGCGGATCCAGGGCATGGGTATCCCCAGGAACCTCGGCAACCGCACATTTGCGATGCGGATTTGGCTGAATCCAGACCGCATGCGCGCGTACAAGATCTCCACCGATGACGTCATGAAGGCCGTGGCGGAACAGAGCGTGATTGGTTCGCCCGGACGACTCGGCCAGGCCACAGGCAGGACGTCGCAATCACGCGAATACGTCCTGACCTATATCGGGCGCTTTAACAAAGCGGAGCAGTATGCGAATATCATTTTGAAGGCCAATCCGGATGGTGAGATCCTGAAGCTCAAGGATGTCGCCGAGGTCGAGTTGGGCTCAGAGTTCTTCGACATTTACTCGGACATCAACGGTCATCCCACGGCATCCATCATTCTCAAGCAAAGTCCCGGCTCCAATGCTGCTGCCGTCATTGAGGAAATCAAGAAGGAACTCGAGCAGATCAAGAAGGAAACATTCCCTCCCGGCATGGACTACGAACTTGCCTACGACGTTTCCCGCTTCCTCGACGCCTCCATTGAAAAGGTGCTGCACACCCTGCTTGAAGCGTTCATTTTGGTGTCTTTGGTGGTCTACATGTTCCTCGGAGATGTACGATCCACGCTGATCCCGACACTGGCGGTCCCGGTATCCCTGGTCGGAACCTTCTTTGTCATGCAGTTGTTCGGTCTATCGATCAACCTGATCACGCTCTTCGCGCTGGTGCTGGCGATCGGGATCGTGGTGGACAACGCGATTGTGGTGGTCGAAGCGGTACATGTCAAGATAAACGAGAAGCACCTTTCGCCTTACCTGGCGACCATGGAGGTTCTCCACGAGATCAGCGGCGCGATCATCGCCATCACCCTGGTGATGACAGCCGTCTTCATTCCTGTGACTTTCATACCTGGCCCCGTCGGCACTTTCTACCGCCAGTTCGGCATCACGATGGCCACGTCCATCGTTCTCTCCGGTCTGGTGGCCCTGACGCTGACGCCCGTACTCTGCGCGATGCTTCTCAAGCCCCACACCCAAACCCACACCCAAAGCCACACGAATCGCGTGCAATTACGGGGCGGACCACTGGCCATTCTGCTGTATGCTCTTGGAGGATTGCTGCTGTTGGGGCTAACTTATCTCGCGTATAAGTTGTGGGGGAAGGTTGGCTTTCTGCTCATTCTGGTGCCCTTGTTGCAGCGTCCTTTTGACCGCATTGTCGAGAAGGTCATTGGCGGTTATGCTGCGATCCTGCGGCGGATCGTCACACGCCGCGTGCTGACCCTGGCCGTCGTCGGGGGCTTTACAGCTGGCATCATTGGTGTGAATCTGCGGCTTCCGTCTGGCTTTATTCCAGGCGAGGACCAGGGGATCATCTACGCCGTCATCCAGACACCTCCGGGCTCGACACTTGAGTACACCAACGCCAAGTCCCACGAGCTCGAGGAGATCGCCAAGGAGGTCAAAGAAGTCACCTCCGTCACCTCGTTGGCCGGCTACGAGGTTCTCACGGAAGGCCGCGGCTCGAACGCGGGGACCTGTATTATCAACCTGAAAAACTGGTCAGACCGTACGCGGACCTCGCGCGAGCTCATCATGGAACTTGAGGAAAAATGCCGACGGATGTCCAACGTCAAGCTTGAGTTCTTTGAGCCCCCCGCGGTCCCCGGCTTTGGTGCGGCCGGTGGGTTCTCCGTGGTGCTCCTCGACAAGACGAATACATCGGACTACCAGCGGCTCGGAGAAGTGACCGACAAGTTTATGGCCGCGATGCAAAAACGCAAAGAACTGAAGAACCTGTTCACCTTCTTCGCAGCCGACTACCCTCAGTACGAACTCATCATCAACAACGATGTGGCGATGCAGAAGGGCGTGTCGATCGGGAAGGCCCTGGACAATCTCAACATCATGATCGGCAGCACTTACGAGCAGGGCTTCATCCTCTTCAACCAGTTCTACAAAGTCTACGTCCAGGCGGCGCCCGAGTTCCGGAGGTTCCCCGAGGACCTCGACAACATGTTCGTCAAGAACGATCGTGGGGAAATGGTCCCGTACTCTGCCTTCATGAAGATCGAAAAGAAGCAGGGGTTGAACGAGATCACCCGCTATAACCTGTATCCTTCTGCCACCATCCAAGGTGCTCCCGCTCCCGGCTACAGCAGCGGGCAGGCCATCAAGGCGATCCAGGAGGTCGCTTCCCAGACGCTGCCTCATGGCTACGGACTTGGCTGGGCAGGCCTTTCTTACGATGAGTCAAAAAAGGGGAACGAGGCGGTCGTTATCTTTTTGATTGTCGTCCTCTTCGTCTATCTCGTATTGGTCGGGCAATACGAGAGTTTTCTACTGCCGCTGGCAGTGATCTTGTCGCTGCCGGTCGGGGTCTTCGGTTCCTACCTGTTCTTGCAAGTCATGGGGCTGACCAACGACGTCTATGCCCAGATTGGTATGGTCATGCTGGTCGGCCTGCTCGGCAAGAACGCGATCTTGGTCGTCGAATTCGCGGTACAACGGCGGCGGGAAGGTCTGTCCCTCAAGGAGGCAGCTGTCGAAGGCGGAAAACTGCGATTCCGGCCGATTCAGATGACCTCGTTCGCCTTCGTAGCTGGTCTCATTCCGTTGGTCTTTGCCACCGGTGCCGGGGCGATCGGAAACCGCACCATTGGCACCACCGGAGCTGGCGGGATGGTCATGGGCACCGTGATAGGAGTCTTGGTCATTCCCGGCCTGTATTACTTGTTTGGAAGGATTGCCGACGGGCGCAAACTCCTCAACGACGAGTCGGATCAACCTCTCACTGAGAGGTTCGAACACACATCGGAACACACAGCGACCAGCTCGGAACACGCAGCGGTGATGATCATAGACGAAACAGCACCTCCATTCGCCGAAGAGGTGAAGTGACGAGCCTACTAACAAGATGATTATATAGCTATTTAGTAATTAGTTTATATAGAGGTACTAGTAGGGGTAATCCGTCTAATAAGATTGTTTATAGATAGTATGCAAAGATTAAGCAGGCTACTGAACATCCAATCTGGTGCGATGTCTCCCAAAGATGGGGCTCGGGATAGAAGAGTTTTTCAATGATCCGATGCTTAATCACTTGATCCACCAGCTACCGTCGGCGGTCTAGGGCGAGTATGGCCCGTGCTTTAAGCCGCCTGTTCCCCACTGAATCCGGCAGCCCGCTCTGTACACGTTCGCGGCGGTTGAGGGTGTGGAGCCGACCTACAACGCGGCCGAGCGGGCGTTCCGCCACGCGGTGTGCAAGCGCCAAAACCAGTTATGGCACCGACTCGGCCCTGGGAAGCTGGTTCGCAGAGCGCGTGCTTGCGTTCCTGACCCACGCCATCCAGCCACAAGCACCGCGGCCCCCCACCCGTCGCGGTCAAGCCGCAACCCAGTGAAAAGTGACCGCCCAGATCACCTCCCCTCACTTGTCCCGGTCAACGCCGTAGCCCTGTGAACATTTTCCGTCCAGATCGACTATTCCATGTTTAGCGGAATTGCCGATAAGGACAGGGTCTGCCGATAAGTGCAAAACTTCTCAAGGACGAGTCGGATGAACCTCTCAGTGAGATATCCGAACGCAAAGCATATGAAGCACGTGATGGCAAGGGCGATCGCTTGCAGCACGCTGCTGGTTCTGCCGTCCTGTCAGATCCCCAAACTCCATCAGGCGGAGCCGGGACCAGGCCTTCCGGCAGGCTTCAATGCAGCGACCAGCTCCGGAGCGACCAGCTCGGAAAACTCCGCTCAGCTTGGGATCGAAGAGTTTTACAACGATCAGATGCTTACGCGATTGATCCAACAGGCACTGGTCAGCAATCGGGAGCTGAAGATCCTGGAACAGGAAGTCCAGATCGCCGGGAATGAGGTTCTCGCGCGGCAAGGGGCCTACCTTCCCTTCGTCGGTTTCGGGGCCGGCGGGGGGCTGAACCAATACAGCACCTACACGCTAGATGGAGCCTCTCGGAATGACGACCCCTATCTCCCCGGCAAGTACTTTCCCAATCCGAAGCCAGATACCCTGGTTGGCCTCAACTTATCCTGGCAACTTGACATCTGGAGGGCGTTGCGGAACGCCAGGGACGCGGCCCAGCAACGTTACATCGCCGCCAGTGAGAAGCGGAACTCCTTCGTGACCCATCTGGTTGCAGAGGTTGCCGAGAATTATTACCGGCTGATGGCGCTCGACAAGCGGGTCGAGAATCTAAATAGCATCATCGAACTTCAGGAGCAAAGCCTGAAGGTCGCCCAGGCCAAGAAGGATGCAGCCCGCGGCACCGAGCTGCCTGTCCAGCGATTCCAGGCTGAGGTTCGCAAGAACCAGAGCGAAAAATTGATCATTCAGCAACAGATCATAGAGGTTGGGAACCGTATCAATTTCCTCGTCAATCGCTTCCCAGAGCCTGTTGAACGTATGTCTGCGGGATTTTATGATCTAAACATTCATGCGCTGAGCGTGGGAGTGCCCGCGCAACTGCTTCAGAACCGACCCGATATCCGCCAGGCCGAGCGCGAACTGGAGGCTGCCGGGCTCGACGTGAAGGTCGCCCGTTCCCACTTCTTTCCAGCGCTAGCCATCACCGGTGGCGTTGGCTTCGAGGCCTTCAACCCAATGTATCTGTTCACCAATCCGGCGCAAGCCTTGGTTGCCAATGTTGCTGGTGGCCTTGTTGCGCCTTTGGTCAACAAGAAAGCGATCCAGGCCGAATACCTCACCGCGAACGCCAGGCAATTGCAGAGCGTCTACGATTACCAGCGCATAATCCTCAACGCCTTCACTGAGGTTGTCAACCGCATGTCCATGGTGGAAAACTACAGCAAGAGCATCGAGATCAAGAAGCAGCAAGTGAAATCTCTTGAGGCGTCGGTCGATTCCGCCACCAAACTGTTTCTTAACGCCCAACCCGGAGTCGATTACATTGACGTGCTTTTCGCTCAGCGTGACCTCATGGACGCGAGAATGGAATTGATTGAAACCAAAAAGGAGCAACTGTCTGCCATTGTCAACACCTATCAAGCCCTCGGCGGCGCCGGCGCTTTGTTGCCGATTTCCACTCCGCAACAACCGCAATCTCACCCTTGGAAGAAATAACTCCCTGTCTCTGCAAATATTGTTGTCCTCAAGAAACGCTGGTCGTGCCGGGCCTTGTGCAGTGTGAACCCCTCGGGCGGATGCCTCAACAATGAGTTGGGTACGCCCAGAAGTGCGAGTTGGCCCACCCAGGTGGCTCCACAGCGTGTGTGGGTTCGGCTCAACCGAAGTGGCATTGCTTACACATTATCATTCGCTGTAATTACCTGCTATAGCTTCTGTAGGTAAGTATCGTCCTAGGCAATATTCATTTATTGGGTTTGCATACTTCATGTTCCACCGGTGCGATTGAGCAGCGACTTTGCAACGCGCCGAAGCTACCCCAGGTTGGCCCCCGCGTGGCCGGCGCGGATGCGGCTCTCGTCCTCTCGGAACGACACATCCAGTACCCAGTGCAGCCCGTTCTCGATTCACAAGTAGTTGCGGATGTAACCGGCCAGCACGCCCGCGCCAACCCGCAGGCTGGTCAGGCCGTCGTGGGCTGTGCCCTCGTTCTTCTGGGCCTTCACCCGGCGCTCACGGCACACCAGCGTCACTGCGACAACATCGACCCTCCCGCCCGGCAGCCCCTCTGGGCTCTCGACCCACCGTCACGTTCCGCTCCTCGGCCCGCCCGTGCCCCGCCGCAGCCAGGCGGTGAGTGGTCGGGCTTGTGGCCGACCCCGAGCCCCGGCCAGACCAGTGACGGGTGTGCATGACCAAGTCGTGGGTCGTCGTGGGGTAGTACGGCCCAGTCGTGTTCAGGCCTTGGGTGAGGAGGGTGTGCGTTGCCAGCTCGTAGCTGACAAGCGGTTGGCCAGCTCAGTCGACCTGCCCGGTGGGTGTGGGCTTGGACGGTCTGCACCGGGGGCTGGAATAGCACCGCTTGGCAGGGCAACCGGGTCCGAGCACCCCAGGTTGAGGGAGATAATCGTGTCAGGGGAGGCGAAAACAGGGCTGCACAGGGTCGGGTGGTCATCTTTCCCGCCCGGTTCAAAAATACCACTTAGGGGCCACTCTCTACCGCAATAAAAGTCGTGTCAACCCCAACTTTCGATCAGCCCAGCCTCGCCCTCCCAAATATACGTCCAATCGTCCTTCCATAGATGCGACAGCCTCGGCTGGTTCCTGTATCAGTCCGTCCGAAAGTCGTCTTGAGCGGAGATCGCGTCCCAGGCGCGAAGCCATGCGTCGGCCGGGCTCGATGAACAGGCTTCTCGTCACCTCCCCATCCTGGGAGGGTGCAGCCCAGGAGAGACGAGCGAGGGGATAATGAAGAGTACGATGCCAAGAACAACGACCAGGATCACGAGCACAACGACAGCCCGCAGTCCCCGCCCCTCGCTGACTTCTCTCCAGTGCGCAACGGCCCGGCGCTTCTGTTTGGGTAATGGCGGCGTTGCCGTTCCGACCGATACGTCTTGGGCGTTACTCTGATCGACTCCGTATCTCTTGCTCAGCCAGAGAACCAGGCCCGAAACACCACCTATGATGGCTCCGACGGCCCCCTTCATCAGAGCTTGGTTCCAGTCGATGTCGCCGAACAGCATGGTACGTGTCTCGGGTTAGGGTCACGGGCAGAGGGTTGTGCGCCGGCCGAACGCCATTAACCCCGGAGCGAACGGCCGAAAGGCGTCTGCGCTCCCCAAAGCAATCGCGGTCAATCTCTGCGGTAGATCGAGTCTGCTCTACGCCGGGTAGATGATTCTGATGGGACAACTGCCCCGCAGTCAAGCGAATTGCTGTCCAACTCAGGTCGATTTGCACCGATTAGGATCCGACCCCGCCGAGCGCATCTGGGGTTTATGTGCAACGCCGGCGCGAGCCCAGGGAACTCAGTTCAGGTCGGAAGCGAGGCATCCAGTCTGTCATGGCCCAACGCGATTTTCTGCCCGGGGCCGGGGCGCGGTTGGGGGAGTCGTGTAATCCAGGTATGCGAGGTAAAGCAGCCCACCCAGCAAGGCGTAGCAGACGGCCGTTGCCGGCACCGAGGGGGACACGAACTTGACCGCCGTCCCGGCAAACTTGTTGAGCTTCACCTTCACCCCGCGGATATCGACCGAATACAGCTCATCCAGCAAGAGGTGAGACAGGAACCCGATCATCACTCCGACCCCAAAGAGCACCCGGAGCCGGTTGTCCGGGCTTTGATATCCGAGGTAGACCATCAATCCTGCGATGAGCATGGCCGGAATGCTATGGAACATTCCACGGTGAACTGTAATTCGCTTGAATATTCGCGAGAATCCATACCGAATGATGACATAACTGAACAGAAGGGTCGCCAGGATTCCCTCCTGTGAGACCCCATTGTGGTAGAGTCGGGGAACAAGCGTCAGCGGGCAGACAATCGCAGCCAGCCCGAACATCTCCCGGACGGGGACTCCCGACTGGCTGTCAAGGTCGGGGAGCATCCCCCCGACCGTGGTGACCCCGGCGGCCAGGATTGCTGCCTCCGTCGAGAAGCCGAACGGTTGGACAGCGACTCCGCCGACCATCACCCCGAGGGCACCTGAGACTGTGATGTGGGTTTGAAATCCGGCCACGCGATTCTTGGGAAGAGAGGCTGGGGAGTGGACCTTGGTGAAACTCTGACGTCCGGGCGAGTTCTCGTCAAGCCGAGTCGGGTGGGTCGAGCTTCGAGCGTTTCCTGTTCCGGAGCCCTCCAATCAGTTGTCCGACCCCGCCGAGCCATTCTCTCACTCCCCTCGCGTGGGTCGCCCGGAGCAACCCACGGAGGATCGGGACGGTGGCCGGGTCGGGCGAAATCTCCTCATCGACATGTGGGCGAAATCGTCCCTTCCGGAGTGTGACTGTCTGCGGAACGGTCATCGCGAGGAGCCCTTCGGCCCCTTGCGTCACTCCCCAGCCGCTCGCCCCACGGCCGCCGAACGGGGTGGCCGGATGGGCGGTCGGTGCGAGGACGTCGTTGATTGTCACCATCCCCACGGCAAGTCGGGCGGCAATTTCCCTGGCTTGCAAGGTGTCCGCGGTGTAGATCGAGGCGGCCAGTCCGAATGGGGAGCGGCTGGCCATCGTGATCGCCTCTTCCAGTGTGTCAAAGGGGATGATTGCTGAGATCGGGGCGAACGATGCCTCACGACAGATGGCTGCGTCTGTGGAGGGAAGTGTGATCAGAGTCGGTGGAAAATCCAGGCCGGAAACGGCAGCCGAGCCATGAGGGACGGAGATCGGCTCGCCTCCCCGAGAGATCGCATCCTGAATCAACCGCTCGGCCTGTTCAACCTGCCCACAGGTGACCAGTGTTCGAGGTTTCGCCCCACCTGCACATTTCTTCAGGACTTCCGTGAATGCTGCCAACCGCGATCGGTGAACAAAGATCCGCCGGACCGCGATACATGTCTGCCCGCGGTTGAGCACCACCCCAAACCACGCTGCCCGAGCGGCCAGTTCCACGTCCGCATCCGCAAGCACAAACATGGCATCGCATCCGGACAGTTCCAGCGTTGAGGGGATCAGCCGCTCGCCGAGCCGAGCGGCCAGTAGCCGCCCCACCCCGTTGGACCCGGTGAAGACGACATGGTCGAGGTCTGCCTCCGCAACCTCCGGGCCGGCCTGCCGAGTAGCTGGGAGTTTGGCGAACAGGGCCGCAGAGAATCCCGCCTCAAGGAAGAGATGATGTAAGAGATCGGCGGTGCGGACAGCCCGCTCGGACGGCTTCCAGACCACTCCATTGCCAGCAACGAGGGCTTGCGCGATCTGGACTGTGTTCAGGAAGATGGGGTAGTTCCAGGTTCCAATGATCCCGACCACACCCCAGGGCCGGCGGCACACCTGATCCCGACACCCAAGAAGCCAGGTGGGCCGTAACCGGCCGGAGATGGTCCTCGGCTTCAGGAGCCGGGCCGAGTCCCGTTCCAGAAATCGGAGTGCGGCGGTGGTAGGAAGGAGTTCTGCGCCCAGTATCTCGACCGGCGGGCGACCAATGTCGGCCCCGACCGCCTCGAAGAGATCGTCGCTCCGGTCGACGAGGAGGTGCCGGAGTTTACGAACCGGCGTGAGTCGCTCGCGAGGGGAAAGTCGCGACCACAGAACTTGAGCCGCCCGGCAGGCAGCGACTTCCGCGGCGAAAGGGGGAGCAACCATTCTGATCGTTTTACATTGCGATTCTGCGGAGGCAATGCAACTCCTTGTCGTTGCAGGCTTTGGCTGCGAAGTTCACGGGTATCCAGTGCCCGCAGGCTAAAGCCTGCGCCGACAAGGAGTTGTGTCTTCCAAACCGTCTCATACAGCGGCAGGAGAATTCGGATACTCAGCGGCGGCGGGGGTGGAACCGCACGCTCGCGATAGCTACTTCGAGATTGCTTTCTCATCGACCTGGAGCGTCAAGCTAGGTCGTTTTGTCGTGGTGAGCGGATCGTAGAGTCCCTGTGGCGGCATGGTGTATTCGACCAGCATGGACCGTGCGGGGTTCGTCGGGTCGGGGAGCAAGACCCAGTAGTCATCGGAGGTGGCGTGTCGGACCCGGTCCGCGGGGGGTGTTTTGATAAGGGCAAGTGGCTGAATCGTTCCTTCCGAGACCTCGAACCAGACGGCAGAGCCGATTCCTGTTCCGATCACTGCCAGATTGTCGCCGGCCCAGCCTACCGACACTGGGTCACCAACTTTCTCCGGCCAGCGGAAGAAGACCGATTTCCCGTCTCCGTTTAGCACCATCACGGCCTTTTCTTTCTTTGCGTCGGCATCCGTCTCGAAGACGTAGAGGAGTCGCCCCGCGCCCCAGGCTAGACCGAGGGACCGTCCGACTCCACCCCCCAGATCGGAGATGACAGTTCCTGCAGCACCCGGCTCGGCAGACACCCGGTATACAACCCCACCAACAGCAACCACGACCGATGTCCTGCCCGGTCCGGGGGCGACATTCTTCCCCACGACGATACGCTCGACAGTGGCTTTTGGTGGGATGTACTCACCGATCTGTGTCTTCGCCGGGATTGACCACACGTGGACGGCACCAGCTTTACTGACGGTCATCAATCGATCGGGTGGTTCCGTCAGGTACACCGCGGCAAGCCCGACTTTCTTGTGCTCGGGTTTGTCCGCGTAGGGGTCGAACGCCTCAACGAGCTTGGATTTGTCCCGAGTACTGTAGACGGTCACTTTCCCATTCGCTGCGTGAGCGTAGAGGTCGGCCGACACCGACAGGTCGCAGATGGGCTCGGTCGATCCATCGCCGTCCACTTCGACCCTGCCGACTCGCTTGAGGCTCTGCGAGCTGTAAAGATCGAGGTTGAGCTTTTCCCCCTGGCCCTGGAAAGCGGTCTTGGTTTGCCAGAGAACGGCCGGGTCGACATCCTTCCTCAAGGGTGGGAAAACTCCCCGCACAGAGGGAAGTTTCACCTCGTCAATCACGATCAGGAGGGTCGGATTCTGGACGGCCTGGGGTTTTGCTGAGAGTGGATCGAACTGGATCGGCTTTCCATCAGCCAGAGCGAGCGAGGGAGTGAGCAGAGAGGTGGCTTTGGCTTTTCCAGCCAGTCGCAATGACGGAGAGTTCCGGGCAGGCGAGCCTTTGCCCCTCTCCTTGGTGCTCGTTCCTTCACTTGCGTTGTCCTTGGCCCCACTTGCGTCTGCCGTGGGTGCGTCGGAACCCTTGGCTGCGGGTGCAGGTGTGTCGGGACTCTTTTTCTCATCCCTCTTCTCGACCTTGGCCAGTTCGGGCTCCTTCTTCTGGTTCAAGTAAAGGAGAACCCCCGCGACCCCACCAACCATGACGAGACCGAACACAGTCGCCACGATCACCAGCTTGCCGGCGCCCCTCCCTCCGGCCCGTTGCCCCCCATGTCGCCGGAGCCCGGGTGACGGGTCGACGGCGAGATCCCCTTCCTGGCTTTCCTGATCATCCTGCGCACCAGCAGGGGCGAACTCGAACCCGTCTGTCGGGATCGGTGTCGGGAGTGGCTTTTTTGCCGGGGTCGACTTGGTCTTGCGGGGGGGGGTGGGTTCTGCATCCTGCGCCGGACGGGTGAAGTCCATCAGCGGCTCCTCACTTGGAGCCAAATCCTGTACTTCGTCAGCAGCATCTGCGGGGGGTGCAGTCGACTTGTTGATGGCGGGTTTCGAGTTCGTTTTGGCGAGCGATTTCGTGCCCGGATTCGCTGTTGAGGCGGAAGGCTTTGCAGCCACCTGGGCGGTGGGCTTCATGGGTGGGGGAGTGTCTCTACTGGGAGTCGGCGCGTCCTGGAGAGCCCCAAAGTCGAAGGGATTGCCGCTTGGGGCTGCCGGGAGAGTCGGCTGAGGTAGATCAACGGTACTCAGCAACTGCGATTCTGACGAAGTGTCAGTCGACGAAGCCCCGGGGACGTGGAAAGACGTCCCGCATTTCTTGCATTTGGCTTTTTTCCCGGCCATGTGGTCCGGGGCTTTCAGGGTCGAATGACACCCTGGACACGCGACGACAACCACGGGCATGACCATGCCTCGGAACCATGCGAGTTTGGACGAGATGTGATACCTACAGCCTATATCCATGAAGGGTTGATGAGCAAGAGGTGAGAGGCGGAACTGCCGAAAAAAAGTGTGCAGACTTGACGGGCTTTGACCCCCACAGGAATCGTTCTCTCTCTGACCCGCTTCAGCCAGAACCGGGAGCCGGTGCGGAATCCTGCCAGGGGCCGAACTCCTGCATTAACTCTTTGAGCGCATCGTTCGGTGCAGGGGGGTTCTCCAACGCGGACAGGAAGACGTTCCAGTCGGCATCCGAGAGAGAAATGGTCTCCGCAGTTGTCTCGGGATTCCCGATGGGAACGACCTTCGCCCGACGGATCATGATCTCATTCTCGCTGCGGATCTCCAAGAGGAGTGTGGAGTTCGCGAACGACCGCGGCAGGGTCAGTCGGGCCTTGCTATCGGTAACGCGGATTTCTTCTGTTTGAGCAGCCATAGTCGCTTCAATTCGGCCACGGCGGTGGGGCCGTGGGTAAGTGGTACTCGGCAACCAGTGTTCCTTCAATTCGGCCACGGCGGCGGAGCCGTAGGTCAGCAACCACACTGCGCCACCTGTCTGTGGGGAATTCGGTGGCTATCAACGCTCTACCCACGCTGGGCACACGCAGCACTGAATCTATTCGCTAAGCGTATACTATCCTGCTGATGTGGGTGGTACAAGCCCATTTCCCCCCCCGGAAGCAATTTGGGTTGAGAGAAAGTGGGCTTGTCCCTCATTGGCCCTCACTGCTAAACTGCTGGGAGTTACACTGTCAATGTCACTCAGGATCGGGCAATGGCCGACTGGCTCATCACGCCGCTGAGTTCAAAGCATGATCGCAGCGCGTTTGCCTGCGGCCAGCCGACACTCGATCGGTTTTTGCGGGAATCCGCCCGCCAAAACCAGGACCGTGGAGTAAGCCGGACCTTCGTGCTTACGCGAGGAGATGAAAGCCGAGTATTTGGCTATTACACCCTGGCGGCCGGTCAGATTGAACGAAGTCATTTGCCGCCCAACAGTAGCAAATCGCTACCGAAATACCCTGTCCCTGTCGTGCTACTCGGGCGGCTCGCAGTGGATGAGACTGTGCAGGCCGAAGGGCTCGGCAAACGGTTGCTCTGGGACGCACTCCAACGCTGTCTGTCGGCATCTGCCTCTATTGGTGTGTTTGCCGTCTTCGTGGAGGCGATCGACGAACCCGCCGCGGCATTTTATCGCCATTACGGCTTTATCCCATTCCCTGATCAGCCGTTGAAGCTATTTCTCCCCCTGAATACCATCCGGCAGCTTGGGTGATCCCATCGGTCTTTTGGTAAGGATCTCCTCACCGATCCTCTCATACAGGATCCCGCAGAGGCCGTCGAATCTGCGGAAAGACAGTCAGACATGCAAATGGGAGGGCGAGGCTGGGCTGTTCAAAAGTCGTCCT
>PLDW01000044.1 GCA_003136315.1 Gemmataceae bacterium
TTTCTTTCTTGCCGGGTTAATAACCGTCGTGCCGCCGGGTTGCCAGCCCGGATGTCGGTTTGGAGTCGAGTCCCGTGTTCGCTCGGTGCCATGCATATGCAATCCGTGCTTTCACCTTCACCCGCTCATTCCGACCTTCCGTTGAAGGGGGCCTCTATGGGTCAGCCACGCATCCTGATGATCGAGGACGAACGCGGCCTGACGCAAACTCTGTCCTGGTACTTCAACCGGGAAGGATATGAGACGATCGTGGCGCACGATGGGGCCGAGGGGCTCCGGAAAGCGCAAACCCTGCTTCCGGAAATCGTCCTCCTCGATGTCATGCTCCCCGGCATGAGCGGTCTGGAGGTTTGTAGGGAGTTGCGTAATGGCGAACGGACTCGTGAACTACCGATCATCATGCTCACCGCCCGGGCCGAAGAGACCGATCAGATCGAGGGGTACGCGAAGGGGGCCGACCTCTATATCACCAAGCCGTTTAACAACAAGATTCTGCTCCAGCAGGTCAAAGCTCTCCTGCGACGAGTGGAGGGGTCGGGTGAGCCGGGGGATGTGATCGAACACGCAGGGGTCCGGATCGACCGTGTGCGGCACCGGGTTACTGTGGCTGGTGAGGTGTTGGACCTCACGCCGACCGAGTTCAAACTCCTCCTCTGCTTGCTTCGTCAGCCCGGCCGGGCGTTCAATCGTCACCAACTCATGGACGCTGCGATCGGGGAAGGATCGATTGTGCTCGAACGCACCATTGATGTCCATGTGAAGACGCTTCGGCAGAAGTTGACCAAGGCCGGTGGAGCGACCGACCTGATCGAGACCGTCCGGGGGGTCGGGTATCGGTTCTGCGAAGGATCACCCCCGGGCTGACGCTCAACCGGATCCACCCTCAAGGGGGTGGCGGATCTTAGCCCAGGCGTCCCAGGGTTCCGCCGGGAAGCCCGGCTCCACCCTGGGGAGCTGGGGGGCCAGGACTCACTCGTCCTCCGTCTCCGGTGTGGGGCTTGCGATGTCGCCGGATTTGTACCGCACCAGTTGACGCCGGTAGAAATGGCTCCGCGGGTCTTCGCTGGCCAGCGTTGACATCAGTTCCACCGCCTGGTCGCGTTCTCCGCGACGGAAATGCACCTCCGCCAGGGTTTCCCGGAACGTCGTCAACTTCGGGTCCGACGCGACCGCTTCCTTCGCATAAGTGAGGGACGCATCCAGTTCGCGACGGCAGTTGGCTCCCAGAACTGCCAGGCCGTTCCGCGCCCAGGGGCTGTTCGGGTAGTCGCTCAACACCTGCTTGTACGACCCCCACACTCGCCCGAACAACTCGTCCGCCTCCTTCTTGCGGCCCAGTCGGTCCAGCTCAGGGACCATTCCCGACACCATCCCGGCGTGCCCCGGAGTGACTTCCAACACTGCCCGGGCGCGAATCATGGCCACGTCGACTTTTCCAGCGGCAAGAAGGCCCCGCGCCTGGAATGCGAGCATCTCGTGCGGAATGTTCAGGTAGGCCGCGGTGTCAACGAAGTGGACACGCGGTGTTTGCATCAATACCAACAGCGATCGCTGGACACATCGCTCAGCGGTAGTCCAGTCCTTATTGATCATCGCAGCGCGGGCGGCCTGGTTCATCACGTTTCCAAAGTAATGATCCCGACTCCAGCACGCTCGGAGCAACAGATCGGTTTCCCGCTTCGCTGCCTTCCCCTCGCCGCGATGGGTCAAATCTTCCAGGAAGCGTCCGCGTATCCGTTCGTTCCCGAGCGCGACCCAGTGGGCCAGTTCCATCCGCCGACTGCCCTCCTTGTGGTTCCCACTCTTCTCGAGGGCTTTCCCGGAGAGGTACAGCAATAGCGGCTGGTCCGGGTGCTGCTTCCAGCCCTCGACAAACCGCTCGGCAGCGTTGGTGTATCGTTCGCGGTCGAACAGGAAGTCCCCGAACTCCCGCCACGGGCGGGCATTGTCCGACATCCCAAACACCCAAGACCGTGAGCCGGACAGCTCTTCCGGTGCGAGTGGATCCCGGCCGATCTCCATCTTGGCGCTCATGCCGACCGCCTTGGCGTAGGCTTGTTCGGCCGCGCCGTCTCGTCGAGCCGCTCCGAGAATCGCTGCGAGGGCGAGATGGCGGTCCACCTCCGTCCTCGGATCGGAGGCGGGGGGTAGGATGGGGTCGGGGTAAGGGGTGTTGTCGGAACGACTGTCGAGGTTCTTCGGGGGGGGTGCCAGTGTCGAAAGGGCTTTCACCGCCTCGTCGACTACACCCTTCGGGGCTGTTCCTTTGAGTAGATCACGGACACGATTCATCGTGCGGCCGGGCATCTCGGTAGCCGAGTTCCTCCGCAGCGACCAGTACACGATTGCGGCGGTGTCGGCTTCGTTTCCGTAGAGGATGTCGAAGACGGTCTCCGCCTCGTTCTGTTCGGCCCGGTAGAGGGACTCGGCCGGGACGAACTGCGCTGCGTGTTCACTGGCGAGGTCGCGTAAGCCGACCCGTACCTCGGCTCGCAATAGCGCTCGTTGGGCGCGGTGGGTGTCGTCCCCGACATGGGTCTCTCCGGCCTGAGTCTTGAGCCCGGCGGCGACCTGCGTGAAGAGTTGGATCGCCTCCTCGCGATGACCGGTGAGCACGAGCACTCTGGCACGGCGGAGGTCGAAGTCCAGTTTCTCTTGAGGGTCGAGAGTGTCTGCGGTCGTTTTTCCTGGACGAATCAATTCGAGAGCATCCTTGAAGCGAAGCCGTGCGATCAGAATTTCCGACAGGAGCCCAAGGTTCTGACGCTTCTGGAGAAGCAACTCGGTTGCGTCGGCAGCCCGGTTGCTCAGTAGCAGGGTGAACGCGGCGTCGCGGATATCCTGGCGGGCGCTTAACTCGGTGGCGTTCTCGCGGGTTTTCTTGAGTACCGTTCGATACTCCTTGTCGCGACCAGCGAGGCGGAGGAAGGTGAGCTTCAAGGCGTCGGGCAAGTTGGTCTCGGCGATCTCGGCGGGGGGGGTGGTGTCGAGAAGGTCCGCCCAGTCGCCTTCCTCTTCCATCAGCATCCGCACCAGGGTGGTCCGACCCTGGGGGTGGTCGCCACCGGCTCTCGCCCGGTCGATCGCTTCGGCCGCGGTGCGGGCTTTCTCCCAGTCACCGGTCGCCCGGTACAAATGGGCCAGAACGAGGTCGGCGGCCTCGATATTCCGGGCGCTGGCGCGGGCGGCCTCGGCGTCGGCGATGGCAGCGGGTAGCGTACCGCGGAGAACCTGAAACGCTGCGAAGTCGGCGGCCCCTTCGGGGGTGGTTCCGGAGGTGTGAATGGCGATCAGCTCCCCGGCTTCCTCGACTTTCCCATCAAAGAGCAACAAGGGGACATCGTGGCGGAGCCGGGTGGTAAGGTAGGCGAGGAGAGGATCGCGGGTCTCGGCGGGAAGGTTCTTCTGGAGGATGGCCCGTGCGGCGGCCCGACCGGCCTTACCGAGCGTAAGTAGCTCGGAAACGGCCGCTTTCTGCTCCTCGGGCTTCCCATCGCGGAACCGAATGATCTGCTTGAGGACAGCGGGCGGGGTATCGGGGAAAATCTGCCAACTGAACCCGTTGAGGAGCGATCTGGCCCGTCGAGCCCGTTCCTCGTTCGGGTCGCTGGCAGCTTTTTCGAGAGCGGGCACAGCCTCGCGGCCCCGCTTCCGGAGCAACTCGACGGCCTGCTCGCGGGTGGAGAAAACCGGGCTGCCGAGATCGCGAACAAGCTCGTCGATAGGCCGCTGTGCGACTGGCTGGTCGTCGGCAGCGAGGCCAAACAGCCCCGCCAGGAAGAGGATGCCGCCGACAAGCCCGATGGCGGGAATCGCTCTCATGCCGGCCCCCTCACCCCGATGGAACAATTCGCAACCCCTGCATCGTAACCGCAAACCGACCTCCCAGGCAAGGAGGTACGGCAAGACCGTGAGCAATTCATGGGGAGCGCGATCGTTCCACTGCGACCCAATCACAAGACAAACCCCGCGTCACCTCTTCAACCTGGAAAAGCGGTTGGGTCTTGTGAAGCCGGACAATTCGTCGGTCAATAGTTGACGGGGTGCGGCACATGAGGTGTCAGTTGACTGCAATGAGAAGGGTCGCTTCCGGGGCGTTAGCCTCCTTTACGTCGGTCTGGATGGAGTACATCTTGTTAGTTTCGAGCGTGTTTGCATCGATAGTGGCAGACCAATTTATTATTAGCGAAAGTTGGAGTGGCAGTAGCGATCAAATCTTTCATATAATATATCTGTATGGAGGTCACTGCATCTGCCGCGGTATAGGACCCCTGAATGGTGATCTTATGTTTCACCGCTGCGGCGCGGAGATGGACGACCCCATCCTTGAACTTGCTGGTCGGTCCCGTCTCATGGCCTGCGGAGTCGAATGTGAACGTCTGGGCACTCGGTTTCGTCTCGGGGACAGCCCGAGAACCGCACCCTGACAGGAAAGCGAGCAGAAGCAGAAGCAGTGGAAAGTGCTGAATCACTTGTGTCTCTCATTCAGGCGCTATACGTTTCGGTCATGCGAATGTCGCAAGGAGTGCCGGTCAGTCGAAGCTCACGACCTGTCCATCGTCGCGAACGCACAGGTACAACATCGTCTCATTTGAAATGCTGTATGGGATGAGGTGTACCGACCCGTCGGCGAAAACGGCGTTCATGCCACTGGGGTGAGCGGAGCCCCACTGGTAATGGTAACCTTGGGGAACAGGGCCGCGCAAGTCCTGACTTGGGCCGTAGGGCTCGAAGCCGATCGTCACAAAAACGTCAAGCGAACTGGCGTAGCCGGACCTATTCACGGCGTTATGGCCGGCGTACCACACGGTGGGCATTCCCCGTTCGCCAACCACCAGCGTACAGGAGAGGCCGTCGGTAAAGCCAGCCGGGGTAAGCGAGTTGGCGAAGGCTCCGGTGGGGTGTGGGTTCGGCTGTCCGCGGTTAGGAATGCCAATATTGCCAGCGTAATCATTTCCGGCCCGTGCGTAACTGGCCGGGATGAGCCATTCTGTTCCGGGTAGAGCCCAAGTCCTTGGCCTGCCACGAGAGGGACAAAAGTAACCGTTCACGGGTGTGCTGCAAACGCGGCCCATGGCATCGCCCACTGTGGGCGCATCCGACTGTAAGTAGAGGGGTTCCTGTTCCAGGAATGGCAAGATCGCCCACATCCACGTACCCGTGGAACGTCCACGAACATAATTTGGCCCGGGATCCACTGGCACTCCCGGGGCATCGTACTTGGGGAGACCGTGGGCGAACGATGGGAAATAACCGTACTGCGTGTAGTAGTTGTGCCAAGCCAGACCGATTTGCTTCAGATTGTTAGAGCATGTCGTACGGCTGGCGGCCTCGCGAACCTTCTGGACCGCCGGTAGCAGAAGCCCCAGGAGCAAGGCGATAATGGCAATCACGATCAGCGTTTCGACCAGTGATAGACCCACTCGTCGCTTTGTCATGGTTCACCTCCAGCGCTGGACAGAACAGTGGGCGAGTGAGAACATGTCCGTCGGCGGTTCCTGCCCAGCCGACGGACATGTTTGGAGGGTTCGAACGAATGCCTTCATCAGTTTGCTGAAATATTGAACGTCACAGATGTTACCTGTACACTCGTACCGTTTACAGCTGCTTGGTCCGTCTTCACTGGGTTGATCTGCGAGTAGGGGTAGTATTGGCTGTTAGCTGGCAGGGTATTCGCAGGGATGGTTATCGACCAGCTTCCGTCAGCACAGGTGGGAGTATAAGAGTTATAGCCAAGGCCACCCGTCGTGTAACTAATCCCGTCGAACATGAACGCGGAACCGGGTCCAGCTATGGTCGTGCTGCTGAGGACAAAGAGCAGGGCGAAGATGACGAGAAGAGCTTGCGAAAGTGACCTGGGCATGGAAACCTCATTTCGATTTCGGAGTGCTGCAGCCAGTAGGTGGAAATGCCTGTGATATAAGGTATAGTCTTGCCAAGCACTTGCTCAAGACAATTCTCCAAAAAATGACCCTCTGCCGCGTGCCCGACCTTCAGAGCCGGGCCGGCGTGTGAGAGGGTCACCCTGAAGAAATGAGCCCGCGATGTGAACAATCTTGCCGCGCCAAATCGTCCATAAAACGTAGCCAGAGACTCCCCTCACGCAGTAAGGCAGACGCCAGGAAATGACCGACCACGATCGTGGAGGGTGCCACGGGAGGCTTGCCGGCCCGTGTGACACCTTCACGGGCGGACTAGATCTG